>JALWPK010000001.1 GCA_026995045.1 Gammaproteobacteria bacterium
CCTGCAATGCTTTGGCGTGAACGCCAAGGGCGGAATCAAATGATATCGGCATGTTGCTCTCCAACTTTAATCTTTCTTGCCAGTCAGAGTGCAATCCTTGTGCCAACAGCGAACGGGAATGAAACCCGGGTTTGTAACGAAACGTTTAACAACCGCGAAAAGCGCGCTGCGCCGCGCGTTTGCGGCGGCAACGCAGCACCATAATCATGGTTTCAATTGGCGTGGTTTACGAAAGGTAATTACTTTGCCGGCCATCGCGACCGGCAAAAGCGGCAAAATTTTACCGCCAGCGCGCAGATTTATTGCCGCCCGGGGAACAGGCGACGGCTTTTTGTTACCTCAGTGAGACAACATCAAGCAGCTTCGGATGAATGCCGCCCGTTGCTCTGCAGAATGGGCAAAATTTCCCTGACCAGTTCGTCGGCGCTGAATTTGGGGATAAATCGATTGGCGCCGACTTTTTTCACCATGCTTTCATTGAAATTGCCGCTCAGTGAAGAATGCAACAGTACATACAAATCTTTCAGCCGCGGGTCTCTGCGAATCTCGGATGTCAGGGTATAGCCGTCCATTTCCGGCATTTCGATATCCGAAATCACCAGTGATATGCGTTCGGAAACCGGCGTCCCCTCTTGCGCCCACTGTTTTAGCCTGGCCAGCGCGGTCTTGCCATCCACTTCCAGCGTGCATTTCACACCGATTTGCTCAAGCGCCTGGCTGATCTGGCTACGCGCTACTTTGGAATCATCCACCACCAACGCATGACGCAGCTGGCTGCAATCAATTTCCAGGCTGTCAGTCAGTTCCGTGGATACCATGTCCGGTTCGCCCACCACTTCGCTGAGCACCCGCTCCACATCCACCATCTGCACCAGCTCATCGTCAACATTGGTGACCGCATTGATATAACTGTCTGCGTCCGTTCCTTCAGGCGGCAGGCGAATGTCTTCCCATTTCAGGTTAACGATGCGCTCGACAGAATGCACCATGAACCCCTGGATACTGCGATTGAACTCGGTAATGATAATGTAACTGTTTTCGATGTTATCGATAGCCGGACCATTGATCGCCAGCCCAAGATCCATAATCGAAATGGTGCGGTTACGAATGTTGGCCACGCCGCGCACCACTTCATGCGCGGAATACACCGTAGTCAGCGGCGGGCAGTTGATCACCTCGCGCACCTTGAATACATTGATGCCGTACAGCCCGCCATCCTGCAGCCGAAACATCAGCAACTCAAGACGGTTTTGCCCGACCATTTGGGTGCGACGGTTGATTCCGTCCAGTACGCTGCTCATGACACGCTCCAGATAGTGTTAACTTGTCTTATGAGCATATCGGCAATGCAGCCATAATCTTGAGGGGAATTGTGTATCCGCCGAACCTGCGGAAATCAGGAAACCGTCAAACCTGGGTCAGCGAGCGCTTGACCGGCATACTGGCGGTGTGACCGGTCTGGTCATAGAGGCCGGATGCGGAAGCAAATTCCGGCGCAACGCCGCGCAACACCTGCAACGCCTGCTGCGACTGACGCGTGACAGTGTCCACCACGCCGCCATTGATACGATTTTTGTGACGGCATTGCTCGGCCAGACTGACCAGTTGACGCCACAGGCTGGATAAATAACCGTTGTTTTTGAATAATTGTTTATTATCTGTGGTGGAGCCGACGTGAATATTCATGCACTGCATCAATTGTTCACGCTGCTGTGTGATACGCTCAAGCTGACTGATTTCAAGCTGCTTGTTGCGCACCACCTGTTCCAGCGCATCAGGCTGCTGCTCGGCCAGCGCCGCATACTCACGATCGAGCGATTGCAGCAAACGCGTTACCGCGCTGATTTCACGCTTCATCAAATCACCGAGCTGCTGCTCGGCGGAGTGGTGCTGCTGTGGCGCCATGCTTTGGCTGCTGTCAGCCCTTGGGCTTCAGCATGCTTTCAAACTGCATCATCTTGTCGGCGATTTTTTCAGGATTCACTTCATAATCGCCATTGGCAATCGCCGCCTTGACCTGCTCGACGCGCTGGGTATCGACCACCGGCGCGGATATCGCCGACTTGTCGAGTTTGCCGAGTTGCACTGCATCGTCAGACAGGCTGACCGTGTCCTGCGCGGTATTGCCTGAGGATGGCTCGGGCGGCGGCGCCGCCTGATCCGCCGGCTTTTTCAGCTGCGAATCATCCACCGGGCCGGTTACGCGGTTTGATGATATGCCATTGATATCGATAGACATTATCTCTGTCCTCTGGTTAAAAATTCAGCTTCTGCCATGATTGTCGGCAGCGGCGAAAAAAACTTTAGCCCCGCCTTACAATATTTTTCAGTTGGCGCCGGTCCGGTCATTATATCTCCACCCGAACCTCGCCGGATGCGGTCACCACGCCTTCCAGCTTGCGTTTGGTGCTCGCGTTCTGCACCTGGATTCGATCCCCCGCCGCGCCGTTGGC
>JALWPK010000002.1 GCA_026995045.1 Gammaproteobacteria bacterium
GGGTTCCGGGGGTTCCGGGGGGGCCGGGAGCAGAAACTGACCACCGATACGATGATCCTCCGCACAGAGGAGGGCCTGTTGCGAAGTGCATCAGGCCGAAACGGGGCGCGTGATACGGAATCGAAGAAACATCCGTGTTCATCAACCGAGCCCGGGTACAAGCCCGGGCGTTTTTTTCGGCGGCGCGTTCCGTATCGCCTGCAAAAGGAGCCGCGACCGTGAGGGAGCGGTTTTCTCACGATCAACTGTGACCGTGGCAATGTCCGGCACCACGGAAAAGGAGCAGCGCCCGTCGAGGATGTGCCGGGGGTTGTTGGTGAGCGTGAAGGGGAGGCAGGCGGGAAGTTTGTCCATCAGAAGCAGAAAGACAGGCAGGACGCCTGTCCCACCATCAAGAGGAAAGTTCTTGCTTCCGCTCGGGCCTCTGATCGGTTTCGATGTGGGCTGCGGATGGGGTGTGCCTTTCCCCCTTTGACAACCCGCCCGGCACACGTCATGATGTGGGTGAACAGCAGCACCCACAAAGGATTGTGCCAGAGCGATGATCTGCCCCTATTGCGGCTCCAACGACGACAAGGTGATCGACAGCCGGTCCACCGAGGCCGGGCGGGTAATCCGTCGGCGTCGCCAGTGCCTCGCGTGCGAGAAGCGTTACACGACGTACGAGCGGGTCGAGCAGGCGAATCGGCTCATGGTGGTCAAAAAGGACGGCAGCCGGGTGCCGTTCAACCCGGAGAACATCGCCAAGGGCGTCGCGGCGGCGTGCGGGAAGCTGCCCATCCCCGCCGAGCACAAGGCCGCGCTCGTCGAACAGGTCGAGGAGGAGTTGCACCAGGAGTTCGAGCGAGAGGTCACGAGCCGGCTGGTCGGTGAACGCGTCATGGCCCGGCTGCGGGCGCTGCACCCTGTGGCGTACATCCGGTTCTCCATCGAGCACCTCGGGATGGACACCCTGGGCGACATCCGGCGGGAAGTCGACGACCTGATGGCCCGCCCCGGCGAAGTGCGCAATCAGCAGGACCTGTTCTGAACACCCCCGCGGTGCGTCCCGTCGCGGGGTGCCCGAAGACGGGGTGCGGTCGCGGCTCGTCCGGTCGGCTCCTATCCTTGCCGCATGAGCACGAAACTCCAGCCTGACGCGGCCACGGCGCTGGCCGACCTGCACGACAAGGGCATCCTCTTCGACGGGTGCACGGTGATGGTGGGGGGGTTCGGCCTGTGCGGCATCCCCGAGTCGCTCATCATCGCGTTGCGTGACACGGGCGTGAAAGACCTGACGTGTATCTCCAACAACGCCGGCGTCGACGACTGGGGCCTCGGCCTGCTGCTCCAGACGCGGCAGATCAAGAAGATGATCTCGTCGTACGTGGGCGAGAACGCCACGTTCGAGAAGCAGTTCCTCGACGGCGATCTCGAAGTCGAGTTCAACCCGCAGGGCACGCTGGCCGAGCGGATCCGCGCCGGCGGGGCGGGCATCCCGGCGTTCTACACCGCGACGGGTGCGGGCACCGTGATCGCCGAGGGCAAGGAGACGCGGCTCATGCGCCTGCCGGCGTCTTCGGCGCGGGTGAACACCGGCGTGTTCCCCGAAAGAGAGTTCGTGATGGAGACCGGGCTGTACGCCGACCTCGCGCTGGTCAAGGCGGACACGGCCGACGAGTTCGGCAATCTTGTGTACCGCAAGACGGCGCGGAACTTCAACCCGATGATGGCGACGGCGGCGGCGTTCGTCGTGGCGGAAGTCGATCATGTGGTCGACCTGGGCGGGCTCGATCCGGACGCGATCCACACGCCGGGGAATTTCGTTGATCGTGTGGTGCAGTCGACGAGTGAAAAACGCATCGAACAGCGCACGATTCGGCCGGGCTGACGCCGTCGCGCCGAGTGAAAGCCGACGTGTCGCTCTCAAGGCCGTTCGAGCAGGCTGATCCAGTGTGAGCCGATCGAGAAAGCCCAGCCGTTCTGCCGTTGGGGTGATTCCCGGCAAGATTCGGGTATGCGTGGGTTGAAGTGCGCCATGGCTCGCAGGTTGGCGGCCCGTGACAGTGGACCGGGATCTGTTATACTCCCATCATGGTGGCTTGGAGACAAACTCGTACCTCCGGGCGCGTCGCGTCGCTCATCGACGCCGACGCCGACGCCGACGCCGACGCCGACGGCGACGGGACGAACGACGAGATCACGTTCTTCATCTACGCGGGCTGGGCGGCGTGGCAGATGGTCGAGGAATACCCGTCGGCGGTGCCGACGTGGGACACGACGCCGGGCGAGGAGGATCACGACACGGGCGCGGACAAGTCGTACGTCTACGGCCTCTACATCGACGAGGTGCTGTCGATGCGGGACCATCTCGGGGCCGACTATTTCTATCTGCAGGACGATCTGTACAGCGTGTACGCGCTGGCCGACGCGGCCGGGGCGGTGGTCGAGCGGTACGAGTACGGGGACTACGGCGAGGTCTCGGTCACGGCCGAGGACGGAACGGCGCGGTCTTCGAGCGCGTACGGCAACCGGCACACGTTCACGGGGCGTCTGCTGGACGATGAGTTGACGCTGGACGACGGCTCGCAGATCCTTCAGTACCGCAACCGCTTCATGGCGACGGGGAGCGGGAGGTTTTTGCAGAGGGATCCTATCGAGCATCAGATTGTCAATAATTATTATACTTATGTACAATCTACTCCCTTCGCAGCCTTTGATCCATTTGGGCGCCAGCCCAAATGGAGAACTCCAACAGATGCGCGCCCACCCGACGAATACTGCTATCGAGGCCCAACAAAACTTTGTCGAAATCCTAAATTGGAGAAGAGAATGAAAAAAGATTGTGATAATTCCCATGATCGATTGATTCAACTTGCTAAAAGTTGGTATCGCAAGTGCCGAAAAGGTTGTTCTGCGGCCTATAAAAAATGCATGGGGGGGCGTGATCCGTGGGATGCCGATAACTTGGCCAGGGAAAAAGGATGCGATTTGATTAGAGATTTGTGCCAAGATACATGCAGGGCATCTGTAGGGATATTGTATAAAGGGATCAAAGTGAGTAAGGCGCTGTGCTATTTGCAGGCGGAGCGTGCCAGCAATATCCGAGTTCCAGTTAATCGGCATTGCCCCCCGGGGTATACTGAATAATGTCAATACAATGTCCATGGTGTAAATCTTGCTGCATTGCAAGTGTTGGTTTCGGAACAGCCATCGAGCATGTGAATATGTTTGTACCGGGCGGGCAATTGCTGGCTCTGATTGTCTATTGGGCCAAAGTAGTTGCGGGGTACAAGAGATATCGGTGTACCAAATGTGGCAAACTATTTTGGTTACGAAATCAGCAATGATACAGTTGTAATCATGGTAACCCGATTGTATTTGCCGATCGAGTGCGCGACGATACCGGAACACAGATGGCAAAAGGAACGAGATTGAGTCTCGAAAGACATCGCCCTCATGCTTTTCGAACGCGCAGGAAGCATTTGTTTATTTTATTGACATTTTTCACAACATTATTTGTGATAATTCCTGTGCTGCTTATATTAATAACAGCAAACGTATATGGCGGCTTTGCCATAGTAGTTATTACCTATGCACTTTTTTTCATCGGGATACCGTTCGCAGTGCTAGTGTACGTTTTGATTTTCTTATGGTACCTTGGCCCATACTTATCGGGGTCGTCAACAAAAGATAAAAAAGAAGAGGGTAAGGCCGGTGCCCGGTGTATGGACATCGACTAGCAGGTCGCTAAACAATCGGGCGGGTGGCGCTGTTGATGGCTCGTGTGCCACCGGCACTTGTTACCAGTGCTCTGGTATGGTACACTGGCAGGCAATCAACCAGTGCCACACGGAGATTTGCCAGTGCCACCCACCGCGGACAAGTCGTATGTGTACGGCCTCTACATCGACGAGGTGCTGTCGATGCGGGACCAACTCGGGGCGGACTATTTCTATCTGCAGGACGATCTGTACAGCGTGTACGCGTTGGCCGACGCGGCAGACTGCCGGTATTGGAGGCACGGAGAATACCCCGGCCAGTAGAGGTGCCCCATGATGCACGATTTGCACAGCATTGTCACCAATAAACTCGACAGTGTGCTGCTCGACAAACCCGAGGGCACATTGAGCCAACATCTTGAGGCAATTGCCGATATCGAATCTTTGGTTTGCAATTCGCAAACTGATGCGTACACTCGCCTATCACTGTTGTCGCTTTGTATGCAAGTTAGATTGCAGATCACACTTGAGCATGATCCATACGAAATTGTAAAGCAAGTCAGCAATTCAAAATTGTTCAAGGGCCCATTCTCTATTGAATTTGTCGCTTTGATTTCTAGGGCGATCATTAGGATGTATCCAGATATGTCGAGTGATTTTATCCAGGAATTTGGCCAGTACAACAAATTTGTTGCCGATGTTTTAGAGATCAATTGACTAGGGTGTCTCGTCATTGCAGTGCTCGCGACAGTAGTGGGCCAGCATGAGAGGAAGTTGAAGCAACTGCAAATCCGGCTGATTTGGTGTTCGGCGGGTGGCACTTTTGATGGCTTGTGTTCCGCCAGCAACTTGTTGCCAGTGCTCAGCGAGGATACGCTGGCTGGCAAGCAGCCAGTGCCACACGGAGGATTGTCGGGGCCACCCGCCGTTCCTTCCTGGGGGCTTTAATACAAGGCCTCAGTTGCCAAACGATTACCCGTCTATATGGTCATAGCAAATGAGAAGAATAGCCGTCATATCCATTTGCATCGGGCTTACTTTGGCATCATGCACCGGAGTTGTGCACCGTAGATTCGGGGCATTTGATGAAGTAAATCGTCACGCAATCATTGACATTCTGGATGCTATCGATGGCACTGATCCTGCAGGTATCATCACGATTACTCGATCGTATGACTTTGCATATGGTACCGTAATCAAACGAACACTCGACAAGGAAGGTGTGTTGAAGGCCGATAAATGGACTATCGCGTACCCATCGGACGGCCCGCCGTATTTGTCTGAGCGCCACAACCTCTACTCGGTATGCGACCCGGGAATCACGGATTTATTTCGCTCAATTCTTTCAACTAATCTCATAGAAGATGCACCTGATATACACACTTATGGAGCAACAGCATCAACATGGCATCTTATCGGCAGTGAGCCGATTGTGGTGGAAGCAGAGTGCTGTGTCATTCACGTTTCATCGGTGAAAAATGTACTGACACTCGCTGATAAACTAATGGATAAAGCATCCTATAATCAAGATGTGTTCCCTTATGAAGACGATATTTTACCATTTATGGAAGATGAGCTTTATTCAATTGGTGCAGGGTTGAATGGGCACGGCGTGATCAATCTTTCTATCGAGCTGTTGGACAAAGCTGGGATAGCGTTATCGAATGCTGACAATATTGTTCCGGATCATCATACCAAGAATGATTGACCGAGCCTCCGAACAGCATCTGGCGAGTGGCACTGTTGATGGCTCGTGTGCCACTGGCAACTTGTTGCCAGTGCTCAGCGAGGATACACTGGCAGGCAAGCAGCAAGTGCCACACGGAGGGCTGTCGGTGCCAACTGACGTAATTTTTCAAATTAACTAATACGCACCATGATGAAAAATAAATGTTCGCCACGGATTTTTCTGGTAGTTGTATTTATCGCATTAATATGGATTGCGGTCAGTATTCCAATGGGATTATCTAGGTCAATTATTACTTTGATTGCGGCAAACATGTTGTTGGTGTCTTTGGCATTTAGGTATTTGGAACAACCCAAGTAATATCGGCGGGTGGCACTGTTGTTGACTCGTGCGTCACTGGCAACGAGTTGCCAGTGCTCAGAGAGCGTACACTGACTGGCAAGGATCCTGTGTCACGCGGGGGCATGTCAAATCTGTCCGACCAAGACGACCAAGCAAGTCGAGCCAACCCGACGCCGGGGGGATTCCCGGCAAGAGTCGGTCATGCATGTATTGAAGTGGGCCGTGGCTCGCATGACGACAGGCCGTGACAGAGGACCGGGACCTGTTATACTGCAATCATGGTGGCGTGGAGACAAACTCGTACCTCCGGGCGCATCGCGTCGCTCATCGACGCCGACGGCGACGGGACGGACGACGAGGTCACGTTCTTCATCTCCGCGGGCCGGGCGGCGTGATCATCCGTCGTTGTCGGTGCCGTTTTCCCCGTCATCCCCGCCGTTCTTCGTAGAGGTGGGGGTTCCGGGATTGCTGTCGCCGGAGTCGGGCGTTTCCGCATCGGCGTTCGGCATATCGGTTGCCGGCTGTGCCGACTCGGGCTTGGGCCGGACGGGGATCGAGAGCCGATCGCGGAGGGTTTCGGTTAGATCATCGGCACTCGGCGAGAGGATCACGCCGCGGGCGAGGATTTCCTGCGTGACGGTTGCCAGGCTGCCGCGGTCGGCGATCTCGCCGGATCGTCTCGACGCGATCAGGTGCGTGTAGCCCAGCTCGGCGGCCAGCTCGGCGGCTTTTTCATGGAGCATGGCGTAGGCCGACGCGGCCTGATCGGCGCTGAAACGGTCGAATTCCATCCCGGCCTGCCGCTGCAACTGTTGATACTGGTACCCGGTCTGCTGATACCGCTGCTGGAGTTGCCGGGTGTTGGGGTCGGTGGGCGAGGCGAGCCGCAGTTCGCCCTCGATCTGGGCGAGCGAATCCTGCATGTCCTTGATCTTCGATTCCCACTCGCCGCGGAATTCGTCGCGGTCCGGCTTGTAGGCGTCGGTCTGGAGCATGTCCTCGAGCAGCCCGAGCAGATCGATCGTGGCGATGCGGGCCGGCGGCGCCCCGGCGTCCTGGGCGTTGCCGCGGACGCTGTGCGTCAGGGTCACGAGAGCGGCGATCATGAGGGCGAGAGCAGTGAGGCGGATCGTGGGGCGTCGCATGTTGACTCCGTTTCGGGTTCGGTACGTTTGACCGGGCGTTGATCGCCCGGTGACGTGGCAGTCTAGCGCGGGCGTCGTGCATGGTGTAATCTGTGGCAGAAGGGAGCAGCCGATGCCGCGGACACCGAGCAGGGGGGCGATGGTCGAGCGTCTCGCCGACGTGATCGTGAACTACTCGACCGGGGTCAAGCCGGGCGACTTTGTCGTGATCCAGTCCGATCCGGTGGCGATGCCGCTGGTCGAGGCGGTGGTCGAGCGCGTGGTCGAGGCCGGCGGGCATCCGCACTGGTGCGCGCGCAGCGAGGCCTGCGAGCAGATCCTGCTCGAATCCGGCAACGAGGCCCAGCTCGCGTTCCTGTCGCCGATCGACGAGTGCATGATGGAGCGGGCGGACGTCCGCATCGCGTTCTGGGCCGAGGTCAACACGCGGTCGGCGTGCTCGGTCGACCCGGCCCGGCAGGCGGCGCGGGCGCAGGCGCGTCGGCCGCTGATGGCCACGTCCATGCGGCGATACAACGAGGGCGAACTCCGCTGGTGCGGCACGCTCTTCCCCACGCAGGCCTCGGCCCAGGACGCCGGCATGAGCCTGCGGCAGTACGAGGATTTCGTCTACCGCGCCGGCAAACTGCACTTGCCCGACCCCATCGCCGCGTGGAAAGCGGTGCACGAGCGGCAGGAGATCCTCCGCGAGTGGCTCCAGGGGCGGAAGGAACTGCACTTCTTTGTCCCCCCGCACAACGGCCACGACGGGACCGATCTCCGCGTCAACGTCGACGGCAGCACGTTCATCAACTGCGACGGGCACGAGAACTTCCCCGACGGCGAGGTCTTCGCCGGGCCCAAGGGCGCCGACGGGTTCGTCAACTACACCTACCCCGCGCTCTACAACGGACGGAGCGCCGAGGGCGTTCGGCTCGCGTTCATGGGAGGCCGGGCGGTGGAGGCGTCGGCCCGTAAGGACGAGTCCTTCTTGATCGAGATGCTCGACCAGGACGAGGGTGCCCGCAACATGGGCGAGATCGCCATCGGGACCAATTATGACATCGCCGCGTTCAGCCGCAACACGCTGTTCGATGAGAAGATCGGCGGCACGTTCCACGCGGCGGTGGGGGCGGGCTATCCAGAATCGGGCAGCAGCAACGAGAGCGGCCTGCACTGGGACATGGTCTGCGAACTCCGCCCCGACCCGGCAACGGGCCGGCCCGGCGGGACGATCGAGGCGGACGGCGAGGTGTTCAGCCGCGACGGGGAGATTCTGGTCGAAGGCTGGGCGAGATGAGCCTCGGCGGGCTTGTGTGTCTGTTGTGGATGACGGATGCCTCGGACGAAGCGTGTGCCGCCCGAGCCAATGCCACGATCCAGACCGGCAGAGTTGTGCGAACCTTTTTGTAATCACGACACTCGGCCGGCCGGTCGCAAGGAAACACCCACCAAAGAATCGAATCCTCGGCTCGAAATCTCTGTATACTGCCTGCATGGTCGCCGCGGTCGACATCGTCAAACACAACGCTCGCCAGAGGATTAGCGACGGCGACGGGTCTGAAGACGAAATCACGTTCTTCATCTACGCGGGCCGGGCGGCGTGGCAGCTGGTCGAGGAATACCCGTCGGCGGTGCCGACGTGGGGCACGACGCCGGGCGAGGAGGATCACGACACGGGCGCGGGCAAGTCGTATGTGTACGGCCTCTACATCGACGAGGTGCTGTCGATGCGGGACCATCTCGGGGCCGACTATTTCTATCTGCAGGACGATCTGTACAGCGTGTACGCGCTGGCCGACGCGGCCGGGGCGGTGGTCGAGCGATACGAGTACGGGGACTACGACCAGGTCTCGATCACGGCCGAGGACGGGACGCCGCGGTCTTCGAGCGCGTACGGCAACCGGTACACGTTCACGGGCCGGCTGCTAGACGATGAGTTGACGCTGGACGACGGGAGCCGGATCCTGCAGTACCGGCATCGGTACATGGCGACAGGAAGCGGGAGGTTTTTGCAGAGGGATCCGATTGAAATACTGGAGAACAGCAGTAATCAGATCGGACTATATCGTAATACAGTTCAGGCATTCAGGTATGATCCATCATCTGCAATAATCCCACAGGTACAACTAATACCCGGATCACGAGACCCTAGAAATCACTTGAATATGTTCGCGTTTACAGGTTCATCTCCACAAACATATATAGATCCATATGGATTGCAGTGTTCTTTGGCACAGATTGGAACACAGCAAGGGGCTCCATGCAGAGGGTTCTGGGGTAAGGCGCGGTGTGTTATTAAAGCAGGGAAGTGCTCGGCCAATTTGACTGCTTGCTTTATTTTGATAAGCATTTGCTTAGCAGAGCCGACAAAGGCAAGCTGCCTCGGAGCACTGCCTGTGTGTTGCTCTGCTATGTCGCAGTGCATCGGTGCAATCGAATATTGCTCGCAATGTGGAAAAACACCAGTGCAGATGCCCAATTGGACACACGTTGTGCTTGACTTATGCGATTTTTTCTGATTGACATGAATATTATTGAATTTATCTCAGACATAACCGGACTTGTTGCACCTATATGCTTAGTAATACTGGTCGCTGTGCGCCGTAACAATACACTTAAGAATAAAAAGATTGAGTTCGTAAAAACAGACGAAAGATTATTTAATGTACTTGTGATTATTGTTCTTTCAGCAGTTATCCTTCGGCAAATAGTGAAACGAAACCTCTGAACTACCCCCTCATCGCGGATTTTCGTCCTGAGCGAGCGGATTTTCTTTGCATTGTCGAGGATTGCGGGCTGGGCGATGCTGCCCGCTGCCGATTCGTTGGGCTGTCGGCGGCTCGCTCTGTCCTGATCGGCTGGTTGTTCGGGCGATCGGCG
>JALWPK010000003.1 GCA_026995045.1 Gammaproteobacteria bacterium
GCGGCAGGAACGTGGGGCACGAGGCGGGTCGCATTTATGAACATTCGAGGTAACGCACAACATGCGCACCCAGTTCGCCGCTTCGCGGCTCGGACGGCGCTTTGCGCCGCCGCTGGTGCACAACGTTATGTGCCATGAGAAATCTGCGGTGGGGTAAAGAATGACAATAGAGCGCGGGAACTTCGATGCTCTGACACTGGCTGACCTAGAAGAGTTGGTCTCCGCCCAGGTGCCTGAGGGCTTACGCCTCGAATATAAGAGCGAGTTATACGGGAACAGTGATAGTGATAGGCGTGAGTTTCTTAAAGATATATCAGCGTTTGCAAATTCACATGGCGGCCATCTGATATTGGGTGTCGAAGAGATTGGCGGAATTGCTACGAGCATTTTAGGTGTCGAATCCCAGGATCCAGATGCAGAAATACTTAGAATGGAGCAGATGGCTCGGAGTGGAATAGAACCCACGATAGCGGGCATTCGTATTAAGTCAATTCCAGTAGATCAAGATCGCAGCGCTTTTGTTTTAAGAGTTCCTAGGAGCTGGCATCCTCCGCATAGAGTAGTGGCGAGGGGATCGAACAGATTTTATATTCGTCACTCTGCCGGCGTACATGAGCCAAGTGTTGAGGAGTTGCGTGTCTTGTTTACACAATCTACAACTGCATTGCAAGAGGCGCGCCGTTTTAGGGACAACCGAATTGCCGCTGTCTGTGCTGGAGAGGGAAATCGCCCTCTTGTTTCAGGGGGACGTTTGTTCCTGCATATTTATCCCGTAGCAGCGTCTTCTGGAATGGTTAATCTCGATTTGGAAGCAATTCATGCTGGTCATATGTCATTTCGCCCGATCGGCGCAAGGAGTGGTATGTCCCCACGATTTAACTACCACGGTTTCATAAACGAACGAGGTGGGGAATATAACCATGGATATACTCAGATATTCCGGAACGGATGTATAGAGGCAACAATAGGGGGAATTGTAAGAGAGCGGGATGGGCATCGTGGTATTCCAGGGCTTGGAATTGAAGAGTACATATTCGAGGTATTGTCACCGTATATTTGCGGACTGCGTGACTTGGGCGTTCCTCCACCATTAATTGTGATGTTTACACTGGAAGGTGTTGGAGGAGCTAATTATCACGTCAGGGAGAATAGATGGGGTGATTACGAGCAGCCTTTGCCAAACGAGACCCTGAGATTGCCGGAAGGATTTTTGGAAGACTATGGTGAGGAGGTGGATCACCATAGGTCTGCCCGCCCTGCTTTTGATGCACTATGGAATGCTATAGGCTATTCACGTTCCCAGTTTTTTAATGAAGAAGGATTGTGGGTTGGTAACAGGCAAAATTATTCTAGCCAGAGATAACCGTAGATTTTAAGGGTGACACATAACAACTGCATCAAAACCGCCCGCAAAATACGCGGGCTCGGACCTCGCTTACGCTCGGCCGTTTATGCAAGCCGTTATGCCAAAGTCAGTCGCAAGGTTGAATTATGAAACTAACGGTTGAGGTGCTAAATGTACTTTTGCTTCTCCTGCCAGGATTCCTTGCTGGTCAGATATTTTATTCATTCTTTAAGGTTGAAAAAATATCAGTTTCCCGGCGCATGCTTGATGCATTGCTATTTACGTTTGTTATCTACTTACTGGTTTCTGCATTTGCAGTATGGGAGCCACTTGCGCAAGTTACACAATCGGAAAGCGGTTTATCCTATGATTTCTCTGCAAGTCAAAAAGTGATTTGGTTGTCTTTAGCAGGCGTTCTATTTGTGCCCATAATTGTCGGATATTTCTATTTCAATGATTACGTCCATGGATTGCTCCGCAAATTAAAAATAACGACAAAAACATCGCGCGCAAATACGTGGAATGACGCGTTTTTGACCCAAGACCGCTATGTGATAGTTACGCTTAAAGATGGTCGGAGAATTAGAGGCTATCCAACCATGTTTTCTACCGACCCAGAGGAAGGGTTCGTATATCTTTATAACCCAGCATGGGTTAATGATGACAAATCTGACGACGAAGAACCAGACTACTTTGAATCGAATTGCCACGGCTTTTTACTAAATAGGGAAAATATTGATTTAATCGAGTTTACGCTGGATCCTGGAGAAACACTCTCTGCCAAGCCATAGGAGGCATCTATGAAAGACCCAAAACCTGAAAAACCAGCTGATCCAAGAGAAAACGTTAGAGGTGATGTAAAACCTACCCGCTATGAACGGCCAAGTGAGCGTCCAAAGCCAACGCCAAATCCGCCGAAGAAGAAGTAAGGCATAACAAATGCGTCGAGTGTACGCCCGTTCCGGGCGGCGGACCTCGCTTACGCTCGGCCGCTCACGCACAACGTTAGCGGCAAGAATAATGGAGAAAGATGACCGCCTCGGATTCAGAATTGACATATGATGAGTTAGCCAAGCTCGCCCAGCGTTTTCTCGCTGAGCGTCCGGTCGTTGTGCTTGGTACAGGAGCAACGATTCCTCATGGACTCCCATCCATGTCGGTTCTCGCTGATGAGCTTCTGGCTGACATTACCGACCACTCCGAAGGATGGGATGCCTTTGCTAAGCGCTTGGGCGAAACCAAAGACCTTGAGCAATCTCTTCACGATGTGTCGTTGCCTCCGGAAACTGTTGAGGTTTTGGTTCGTGCAACATGGAAAATCATCTCAGCAAAGGATATCGAACTTTATAAGCAACTCCTGAATGGAGGAGTTGCCTTTCCGTTGTCTGATTTGTTTCGCTATCTTCTACGAACAGCGGACGCTCATCTGCATGTTGTTACCACGAATTACGATCGAGTCGCGGAATATGCAGCAAATACGATTAATGCTTATGTATCCACAGGCGTTACTGCCGGATGGCTTCAACGTTTTGTTGCGACTTCTGTTAATCGAGAACGAGCACCTTCCCCAGGATTTGAGGGAGTGGTTACGCTTCTTAAGGTACACGGATCCCTTGATTGGTTTCGTGACGCCACTGGCGAAGTGATAGCAGTGCCACTTGCCCATGCGATACCTGACAAGATGGAGCCCCTTGTTGTGACGCCCGGCGTTTCTAAATACAGGGAGGTCCACAAGGATCCTTTCCGAACCGTGATGGGTGCTGCGGATACCGTTCTTCGTGAAGCCACATGCTATTTTTGCGTCGGATATGGATTCAATGACGAGCATGTGCAACCGATTCTAATCAACCGTGTCATGAAAGACGATATCCCTCTCGTTGTAGTCACGAAGGAACTAACGGCACAAACTCGAAAAGCATTTCTCACGAATCATCCAAAACGCTTCCTTTTCGTTGAGGAAGAGCCCAGCGGAACCAGGGTGTACGTACCTAACTACCCTGGCGGTACCGTGTTGGATGGCGTATCCGCCTGGCAGCTTCAGGATTTCATGAAGATGATCACTGGAGAATAAAGGAGCTAACAAATGCCGATTTTTGACTACAACGCCGATGAAGCCATTGGTTCAGTGTACAGTGTGGACACGGGTACAGTTCTGGTAAGTGTCTCAGACCTTGATGCACTTCGTAGGATGCAGGTTAATCACCTTGTCGTTCTGCGCAGCTCTCGCGCTGGACAGCACTTGATTGGGCTTATCAACAAAATCATGCGTAAGGCCCTCGTGGGTGTTAATGAGAACGACCAGGAGAGCGACGACATTCAAGACGACCGCGCTATTATCGAGAACATCGTCCGAGTGACACTCATCGGGACACTGCTCGATGCTGTCGGTACTGAGCAAAATGTCTTCCGGCGTACGCTAGAGACGGTACCCGAAATTGATGCGCCATGTTTTGTTCTTAGCGGTGAACGCCTTACCGCATTCATGCGTGCGATCTCAAAGAAGGTCGCTGAAGGCCAAGAGCCGCTCAGTCTAGGGAAGTATACACTTGACGAAGAAGCTGACGCATGGATTGACGGAAACCGATTCTTTCAGCGACATGCCGTTATTGTCGGCAGCACAGGTTCAGGAAAATCATGGACAGTTGCCCGCATACTTGAGCAGGTAGCCCAACTTCCCAACGCGAGTGCGCTTCTTTTCGATATTCACGGTGAGTACGCGCCGTTGGACGGTGAAGGAATCAGCCATCTGAGAGTCGCGGGGCCGGGCGACCTGACCACAAACAGAACGCTCGCGGACGGCGTGCTCTATCTCCCTTACTGGCTGCTTACATACGAGGAAATGCTCGCTATGCTTCTTGACCGCAGCGATCAGAATGCGCCCAACCAAGCGATGATTTTTAATCGTGAAGTGACCAACGCAAAGCGGTCCTATCTTGAAAAAAATGGAAAGGAAGATGTGCTTGCGAACTTCACGATTGATAGCCCCGTCCCGTATAGCATTGAGAACGTTCTTGCGAAACTCCGGGAGTGTGATACCGAGATGGTCCCTGGAGCAAATAACCGACAGAAGCAGGGTCCGTTTCATGGCAAGCTGACTCGGTTCATCCAGCGCCTTGAGTCAAAAACGGGAGATCGACGGCTTGGTTTCCTGTTCAGTGGGGGCGAAGACACCATGCGGTACGAGTGGATGCAGGAACTCGCAACAGTTCTGTTAGGAAGTACTAGGATACGTAAAGCTGGCGGCGTCAAGATTATCGACTTCTCGGAGGTTCCTTCCGACATCCTGCCGCTCATGATCGGCCTAGTAGCCCGTGTTGTCTTCTCGGTTCAGCAGTGGACAGAGAAAGATAAACAGCATCCAGTCGCACTACTCTGCGACGAAGCGCACTTGTACATCCCGGAACGGCATGAGTCAGGAGTGTCTGAAGCAGGACTGAAGTCCTTCGAGCGAATTGCAAAGGAGGGGCGAAAGTACGGTGTGGGATTGGTCGTTATCAGTCAGCGCCCGGCAGAAGTGAATCGAACAGTGCTGAGCCAGTGCAACAACTTTGTGGCAATGCGTTTGACAAATGCGGAAGATCAAGCTGTCATTCGCCGCTTGATGCCAGACACACTTGGGGGGTTCGCAGAGCTATTGCCCATTCTGGATATTGGTGAAGCGCTTGTTGTCGGGGATGCAGCTATGCTGCCCAGCCGGATACGAATACACGAGCCAACAAGGCACCCGAGTAGCGCAACAGTAGACTTCTGGGACCGTTGGGGGGCAGCCACTACTGAGAACGGTATTGCATCTGCAGTTGAGGCGCTGAGAAAACAGCAATCTAGCGATGGATGAACTACGAACGCAGGCCGCTAACAAGCGACTGTGATCCCAAGTCAACCTGTTAAGCATGTTCGACCCGCCATGGTACTTGGTCCCGGAGCATGGCGTTCAGAATGGTGATCATCTTGCGCATGCAGGCAGTCAGGGCGACTTTTTTGTGTTTGCCGGCGGCTACCAACCGCTGGTAGGTGCCGCGAATGACGGGATTGTGTTGAATGGAGGTCAGCATGGACATAAACAGGATCGTGCGCACACTGGCGCGTCCGCCGCGGATGCGGCGCTTGCCTCTCATCATGCCGCTGTCGCGATTAAACGGCGCGACACCGACGAGGGCTGCGATCTGTTTATTGGTCAACGTGCCGAGTTCCGGCAGGTCGGCCAGCAGCGTGTTGACGACCTGGCTGCCAATACCGGGCACGGAGAGCAGCAGATCGCGTTTTTCGCGCCATTCATCGACTTGCTCTACCAGGTCGGCAATGAGGCGGTCGAGTTTGTCGATCTGGGCCTGCAGGTGACGCAGATGGCGCCGGATATCCGCCAGCAGATTTCGGGGCATGACATCGAGACGGTTCTTTTCCATGGTGCTGATTTCGATCAGCTGCCGGCGCCGGGCGATCATGTCCTTGATTTTTCGCATGTTGCCGAGCGCAAGCGGGCGCACCTCGGGTTGCAGCGTGGCGGCATAATCGGCGAGCAGGCGCGCGTCGATCTTGTCCGTTTTCGCCAGCAAGCCAATGGCACCGGCATAACGTCGGACCTTGATGGGCTGACAGATGATGACGGGGAAACCTCGTTCGGCAGCCGCCAGGACCAGTTGGTATTCCCGGCGTCCGGTCGCTTCGACGACAACCCGTGCGAGGGAATAGCGGGCCAGGCGGCCGAGCAGTTTCCGGATGCCCTGGGCATCGTTGGGGACGGAAAAGTGCAGGTCTCGCTCATAGATAGCGACATCCAGTTGATGTTTGCCGACATCGATACCGACATTGACAGCATTCTCTCTTTGATCAGGCATTGTTGGTTAACCTCACCCTTGCTAAATTCGGGCTCGTGGGCCCATTCGACTGTCCGAGATAGACGATGAATCCATGCCGCGCCACACGCTTGTTAACGGCCTCGGGAACTCCCGGACCTACAGCCCATCGGGCTGCGACATGGATAACCTGGTGCAACAGGTTATGGGCCCACACTAATCGCTTGAGAGGGGAAAATCGATCATACAAGGCGCTCCAGCTGACCGCCAATCCGCTGCGCTCCTTGGCGGCAGCTGAGCTTTGTCGTTATGTGCTCTGTGGAATGAGCACCGCTAAGGAGGATTGACTATGAAACTAATGATAATTCTTAGTGCGTTGCTGATTTCGAACATCACCAATGCTCAGCTAATAGATCGAGGTAACGGCCTTATATATGATCCGGATTTAGATGTCACGTGGTTAATGGATGCTAATTACGCAATGACTTCTGGATACGACTCAGATGGGCTAATGACAAAACAGGAGTCCATAGACTGGGCTGCACAGCTACAGTATGCAGGATTTAGTAATTGGCGTTTGCCAATTGTCTATGACCAGGATCCAAGTGGATGTATTGCTATTACTTTCTCCGGCGGTGACTGTGGGTTTAATGTAGATACATCGACAGGTGAAATGGCGCACTTATTTTATGACGAGCTACAGAATATTGCATTTTATGACATAAGCGGTAATGGGCCACAGCAAGGATATGGGATATCAAATTCATCATTCTTTGTTAATTTAGAATCATATGTATATTGGGCTGTGCCAGACCAAAGCACTATTGTTGCGTGGACATTCAGTTTTGAAAATGGCGCACAAGATGTTCACAACGCCGGGGATACGTTTTACGCAATGGCGGTACATGATGGTGATATTGGGGCGATGGTACCTTTGCCAACCGCATGGTGGTTGTTCCTTTCCGGTATAATACTTCTCATGTCCAATGGGATGCGTCGCGGGCTTGGACCTTAGCCAGTATTGGGAGAGATAATATGCCGAACCATACTTGGACGCTGGAAGACGACCTAAAGGTCCTGTTTATTCATCTGTATGGTGTTGAGAATGCCCCCTTATCGAAGCAAGAAGTCGCAGACGAAATAGGTGTGTCTTTGGGCAGCGTAAGCTACAGGCTCGGAAATTTTAAAGCGATAGAGGGCCAAGGTTCAGCAACCCACTATGCTCAATTGTCGAATGACGTTTATAGGCAGTATTCAGGGCTTCCTATGCAGCAACTCAGGGAACTCGCATTTGGCGAATAGAACATGGTAACGCACATAACAAGCGACTGTGATCCCAAGTCAACCTGTTAAGCATGTTCGACCCGCCATGGTACTTGGTCCCGGAGCATGGCGTTCAGAATGGTGATCATCTTGCGCATGCAGGCAGTCAGGGCGACTTTTTTGTGTTTGCCGGCGGCTACCAACCGCTGGTAGGTGCCGCGAATGACGGGATTGTGTTGAATGGAGGTCAGCATGGACATAAACAGGATCGTGCGCACACTGGCGCGTCCGCCGCGGATGCGGCGCTTGCCTCTCATCATGCCGCTGTCGCGATTAAACGGCGCGACACCGACGAGGGCTGCGATCTGTTTATTGGTCAACGTGCCGAGTTCCGGCAGGTCGGCCAGCAGCGTGTTGACGACCTGGCTGCCAATACCGGGCACGGAGAGCAGCAGATCGCGTTTTTCGCGCCATTCATCGACTTGCTCTACCAGGTCGGCAATGAGGCGGTCGAGTTTGTCGATCTGGGCCTGCAGGTGACGCAGATGGCGCCGGATATCCGCCAGCAGATTTCGGGGCATGACATCGAGACGGTTCTTTTCCATGGTGCTGATTTCGATCAGCTGCCGGCGCCGGGCGATCATGTCCTTGATTTTTCGCATGTTGCCGAGCGCAAGCGGGCGCACCTCGGGTTGCAGCGTGGCGGCATAATCGGCGAGCAGGCGCGCGTCGATCTTGTCCGTTTTCGCCAGCAAGCCAATGGCACCGGCATAACGTCGGACCTTGATGGGCTGACAGATGATGACGGGGAAACCTCGTTCGGCAGCCGCCAGGACCAGTTGGTATTCCCGGCGTCCGGTCGCTTCGACGACAACCCGTGCGAGGGAATAGCGGGCCAGGCGGCCGAGCAGTTTCCGGATGCCCTGGGCATCGTTGGGGACGGAAAAGTGCAGGTCTCGCTCATAGATAGCGACATCCAGTTGATGTTTGCCGACATCGATACCGACATTGACAGCATTCTCTCTTTGATCAGGCATTGTTGGTTAACCTCACCCTTGCTAAATTCGGGCTCGTGGGCCCATTCGACTGTCCGAGATAGACGATGAATCCATGCCGCGCCACACGCTTGTTAACGGCCTCGGGAACTCCCGGACCTACAGCCCATCGGGCTGCGACATGGATAACCTGGTGCAACAGGTTATGGGCCCACGCTAATCGCTTGAGAGGGGAAAATCGATCATACAAACGCGCCCAGTTCGCCGCTGCGCGGCTCGGACGGCGCAAACAGCGCGCCGCCGCTGGCGCACAACGTTATACACAAAATGATGGAGAATCAGAATGAACGCTAGATCAATGGTGTCAACCGCCCTACTTATCTTTATTGCACTGGCTTCATTCTACGCCCATGCTGAGGACAGACAACCGAGTAGCAAATTCGTTGAAGTTAAAGAAACGCTTGGCCTAATCAGAAACGTCTATTTGGTTATAGATGATCAAGTAGAAGGTAAGTGCTGGACAAACATTGAGCAGGTGAAGCAAAAAGCCAGGCTAACATTGGAGCAAAGCGGAATCAGTGTATACGATGAGCCACTATTCATAATATCCCCATTCTCCACGAATATCGTAATTACAGGCCTCGGCCTAAGAACTGATTCTGGCACATGCTTTGGAAGCATAAGTGTACGTAACTATAGGGAAATATTTACTGATTTTGGTGATGTAACAATAAAATATTCCGGGTCTAATTTTTATCGATCCTCAGTATCACTGAGCGGTAGTAACTTAAATTCATCATTTTTAACTGCCGTAGATACTTTTATAGCTCAGTTTTCTTCCGATGTGATTTCTGGACGAAGGAATCCACACGTTAGCGAAATATTGAAAAAACAGGAGACATCAAAACCTGTAACGATGCGTGAGTATGTGGAAATGTTTAAGAAAGCCAGTGAAAAAAAACAGTAGTAAGCAATGCATAACAATGGGCTCCAAGGGACGCTCCGCCTCGCTGCGCGCCCCTGAGCCCAAACGTTAGGCATCAATCAAAAGGAGACCTTTATGTCTGAAGAAACGTTGACAGTAGAATCATTGGCAAAGCTTGAAACTTGGGAAGTGGCTCTGCGTGTAATCAGATGCTCGGATGACTTATATGAACAACAGAGAGCGATTCAAAATAAATATCAAATCACTGCTGTCCCATAAACGAGGCATGAAAAAGGCCTGAAAACCGACTTGTTTTGATACAATGAAATCGCGAAAAGTCACTGTAAAACAAGAAGGAGTGCAGACCTTGAGTCATCATAATACCGT
>JALWPK010000004.1 GCA_026995045.1 Gammaproteobacteria bacterium
ATAGTGACTAAGCGACCCTAGTGTAACATCCAGGTCCCTAAATAACCATAAACATATAAGGGGACCTGAATCTTACACTAGGGTGGTCGTCATTGCACCAGGGACCTGGATGTTACACTTAAGCCGCGGTATGTACGGCATCGTCTTGTTCTTCTTTGTCCGC
Source organism: Gammaproteobacteria bacterium (assembly GCA_026995045.1). Taxonomy (GTDB): domain Bacteria; phylum Pseudomonadota; class Gammaproteobacteria; order SZUA-229; family SZUA-229; genus S139-92. The sequence continues at coordinate 164 of JALWPK010000004.1, forward strand.
ACCACAATGCCGTCGACCATGTCGAAGTTTGCGTCCCATGATGTGAGCGGGATCCTTTCCGTTTTCGTCATCTGTGCGCGTTTCTTAGGGTAGGTCGCGGTTTCTTTGATTTCAGCGTCGCTCTGTTGCTCCTCCTTCAACTCCTGTTGCGCCTCGTTTGACCACGTCTCCTGTTGGCGGTGTTGAGCTCTCGTCGTAACGGGTAGGGCGGTGCATTCTTCTTTCTCGGCCTCCTTTGCTTCGGCCACGGCATCCTGCGGGATTCGGCTCTGGGCGTCGGCGGCGCTGTTCTTCGGTCCTTCAGTGTGGCGCACTTCTGCGTTAAAGGGTGCTACTCGTTGCGGGAATGTCTCCAGGCGGTCGGCAATGCCCGGCGGCCTGATGCGTCTCCTTTGGCTCGCGTCAATGCAGCGATCGCTTTGTGGTCTGTGAAGACTACGATCCGGTGCCCCCAGATGTGGATTGCCCGGTGTTCCGGTGCTCGTAGCACAGCGAGTGGCTCTCATTCGATCGTGCTATGGCGTTGCTCCGTCGCCGTAGATTTCTTCGAGAATGCTCCTACTGGTTGATAGGCGTGCATCGTCTCGTGAACAGTGTCGGCACGGCTCCAATTGCCCGGTTCGGCGCGTCGACGAAAATGTAATAGGTGTCGGCCTGGCGTCTGCTCGGATGTGTTGGGCACGGTGCGTTTTGCAATTCTCGTTTCAACTGCTCAAAGGCAGTCCGATGGTCCTCAGTCCAATTGTACTGCTTCTTCTCTCGCATAGTATCGCGCGCACCAGCTTCTCCGGCGGTGCTGCTTTCATCGCGTGTCCCGCGGCGAATTTACGAAGGAGGTTTGCCAGGCCTAAGAATTTCCGCAGTTGCTGTGCGTCGATCGGTGTTGGCCGTTGCTTGGTGACGTCGAGTTTCGCTTGCTGAGGCCTCAATCCACTGGTGATCTCATGTCCCGGGATAGTCGTCGTTCGTCGTCCGAACTGACTCTTCTTCGGATTGAGCCGTGTGTCGGCCTTCGCGGAACGCTCGAACACTAGTTCAGTGGTCTTCAGTAGTTCGTCCTGCGTCATCGCTCCGTGGACGCAGTCGTCGGCATAGGTCTGTACGTTGGGAATATCGCGTAGGATGCTTCGCACTAAGCGTGTGAGATGCGCTGGTGCTCCTTTGAGTCCAGATTGTACTCTCGTCGGTCGCGGTAGTCCCAGTGTTGTTGCTGGCGTCGCCTTCTGTTGCGCCTCAGGTGTCAATGCACGTCGCGCATACGACTGCCTCGTATCCAACGCAACTATATACTTCCATGTGGCGGCAGTATCCAGCGTCTCTTGCATGTTGTCGATAATTCGTGTGCCCAGTTTCGTCGCGGAGTTCGGTTTCCGGTAGTCGCTGATCAGGTTTGCCTCGTCTGGTTGCTTCTTTGGCAAGGCAAGCACTGGTGACGCCCATGCGAAGTGTTGTCGTGCGCCGGAATGCCCATGTCTATGCATGTTTGGGGCTTCTTCTCTTGAGTCTCGACGTCCAATACTGAGTCAGCGAAATCCGTTGCGCGCAGTTTCTTCGGGTGCTCTACGACTTCCTTTGCAATGTCAGGTTGCGCCTCTAATGCCACTTCTTCCGCCGTTGCCACCTGAAAGCGTCGTAGATCCCCATGCTCGAGCTCGATTTCTGCTACTTGCGACAATACGTCGTTTCCCGGTGGCACTTTGGTGAGGTTGATAGGTGCAGCCCACAGTCGTACGTTGTGCGGCACTTGCTTCCCGATCAGCAGTGTTCCTTCGACGAGCGCCTTTGCCTCTTCGGTGCCTACCCCGACTAAGGACAACGCTTCCTCTGCATGCGTTGTCGCTTGAGTCCAGCCCAGCTTGCCGATCAAGTCTTTCTGGCGGGCGCTCACGGTTGCGCCCGTATCGATTGTAGCGTTCGCCATTGCTGCTTGTCCTTTCTGCGGCGTGAAGACTATAGGCATCAGTGGCGATTCCACTTTGCACGGGGCGAACTGAGTCGTTATCGGTCGTGATGGCCCGTGTGTGGTGCCTGTCTCGCAGCTCGCAACCGTAGCGGCCAGCGTAGCGGCCAGCGGCAAGGGATATGCCGTCGGGAAGGGCCGTGTGGTCCTCGGTGTGTTCCTCACTTCCCGGGTGCAGTCAGTGGTGGCGTGTCCGCGTGCGCCACAGTTTCTGCATGCCGGGTGACGTCCGTCGGCCGCGAGCGCCGCCATTTGCCGTACGCGGCTGCGTCTTGTGCACCAGCGTTTGCTCGCTCGGCAACAACAACTCAGTGCGCACCATAGCAGCGATAGCGCGGCGAGTAGCGCCAATATCGCTGCTGCCGGTTTGACGACGGATCGCACTGGTGCCTCCAGCACTTCATGTACTGCATTTTCAATGCCTTGCGTCGCTTTGTTCGCTATCCACGGGAGCCAGCCGCCATCGCGCTCTTGTGCCATGCTCTCCTCCTTAACGAGGAGCTGTCCATCAGGTTTGTAGTCGTCAGCGGCTCGCATAAGCCGCTTCACTTGCCCGTGCAGCTTCTTCTGCGCATGCATTTGTTGGACTTGGTTTTGAGTCTAATCGTCCATTGTAAGGCCTGTTATTACTTGTGCCGTGTCGAAGTGCTCAGTCTTCAGCTTCATAAAGTTCTCGTCGCCCGTATGCGCTCGTAATCGAACGTTGATGGAACCGCGTGCACTGTTTGTGCTTCATCTGTTGTTGCAAGCTGGTGCGGGGCTGTCTTGTACGCGAACTTGGGGCGTTCCTCGCACTTGATCTCCTTCGCACTCGGTACGCGCTCTCTCGCTCCAGGTCCAAGGTAGTGCTGGCGGCCATCCTTCAACGTCGCTGGTGCCCTGTCGTAGCATTTGCGCTCGCTATCCATGCCTTTCCACCTGGCTCGAAAGTCCGTGATGGTTCTGCACTTGTAGACTTGCATCGTCACGGGCCTTGCGTGTGTCGCGGCGAGTGTCTCGTCGCCCGTGAGTAGTCGGGTGGCTGATGTCGGGTCCATCATCATTGGTTCTTGTGTCAATTGTTGCGGCATCCTTTGCACTCTGCGCTCAGCCGGTTGTTCTGCCGCTCGCGTTTTGAGCTTCTCCAGTTCCAGCCGCGTCCGCGCATGCCCCAGTTCGGCGTCGATTTCGTTCTGCGCTAGTTTGTGCACGTTCTCCCACCGTTGCAATTCCTCTTCTTTTACTTTTGCGGATCCTTCTGCCTCGGCTGCCGGCTTTTTTGGCCTCTCTCCTCCACGTCTCCTAGCGAATTCCGCCAAGTAGCAGCACACCGTGCTGGGCCAAAGCGGTTTGTCGCCCGGACACGGCTCCTTTATCGGTGTTGCTGCTATTTCGAGCGCCATCTTGGGATCCTCGACTATAATCTGATGTCCTTGCAGCGTTGCCGTTCCACGGTGTACTTCTGCGTGTTGACAGTGGGGGTCGGTCTTGTTCTGCGGCTTCTCCGCACGCCACATTAGCGCAAATTGATCTGTCGCCGCTTGGCCTGCCCCATACTTGATTCCTGATAAGTCGGCGACGTCGCTTGTCATTGTCAATGTGTCGTATAGTACATACTGTCCACTGGTGAAGACGTAATTCATCGTTGTTACGCATGTCTGATATTGCGAACGATTAGTCGCATGTTGCGCTTCGTTCTTCGTCATCCGGGCGTTTGTATTGGCTTCTCGTTGGAACGGTTTTTTCCCAGTGTGGAATTTTGGCGGCCTGCCGTTCCGATCGACTCCCACCACAGTTATGGCGTCCTCGAGCGTTATTGTCTCGGTGTGTTCTGGTGCTCCTTGCACGACCTGATCCGGGAAGGAGGTCGTAGTGAATGGCCAGTTAAGGTGTGTACGTCTCGTGACCTCGAGGCGTTGCATTGCAAAGAGCTCTCCTTTTTGCGTCTTCAGGCTAATAGTCGTATTGTGACATTTTCTATCGGCGGTCCCATTGCTCTGTGGCGCTGTGGCAGTGGTGGTAGTGCCGCTAAGTGTCCTCCTCCTGTTGACGGTTCGCAGAGTGCTAGCCCATCGGGGAACACTTTTGATTCCTCTGGGCGGCGCGCGAATAACGGTGTTGCCGTTGCTTCCGCTCTCCGCGCCAGTGGTGGAACTTTTCCGTATGCGTATAATAAGTGTATTTGTTAATGTGATGCACTTATAGAAGAAATCCAATCGATTTGTATGCTTTTATGAGTACAGATACGGCAGAGAATGCGAAACATGACGATAGTTCCAACATCGCTTTCCTCCATACCCGCATCCGTGATGCAAATACGCTTATTATACGCATACGGTAACGCAAACGAAAATAGGTCATTTCTCCATTGCGGAAATGAACTAGTTCCATCGCTGCTCCGCGCGTTTATTGTTCGTCGTTCTTGGCATTGCGGTGTCTTGTGTGGCACAGCGATAATAAGTTGCTGTGAGCTCGTTGGTCCACTCCGATCCATTTGGTACTGCATCAGTTGCTGGCACAACTGGCAGCGTTTCGTGCGCACGGCGCCTGCGCGCTTCCTCTGCCTTATTGTGAACACGGCGCGCTGTCCCCCACTTGTTAGCACTGTGTCATTCTGGAGATTTCGATATGGTTGTCCTTCTCGCTCGTCTCTCTCCATCCATTGTGCCGTAGGAGGCGTTAGCCGTGCAACGCTTACTTCCGGGACGTCTCTCGCGAACGTCGTTTGGTTAATTCCTCGCCGTAGTTCTGCTTCTAGCAGCTTGGTATAGCCGAAATAGCGGTTCAGCCCTTGGCCTTGTTGCAGCGTCTTTTGCTCTGTCGCATTCCCTCTGAAGCGGACGGGAATCCATGCGATGGTGTGCTCATCTGCCGGCTCGCAGACATCCTCGGTCTGCTGGCTCGCAGACATCCTCGGTCTGCCGGCTCGCCATGTCGTGGCGACGGCCGCGTTGTTGGTTCGCGTCGCAAAGCTCGAGTTCAGTGGCGTCACACTGCTGTCCGTTGCAGTCTATGTTCTCGTGTGCCATCGTTGCAGTTGGCGAGCACGTCATCGCAAGCGCCGCAATCAGCAGCGCCGCAATCAGCAGCGCCGCAATCAGCAGCGCCGTTGCCGGCTTCATCACGTCGACGAGGCGTACGCCCGCCTGCAAGGCGGCACTCCGGCTCGTCTCGCCCTCCGAGCCTCGTCAGTTTCTGCTGTCGACAGGCGCTGCGCATGTGTCCTTCTCGGCCACATGCGTCGCACTTTGCGTTCGGCGGGGCTCTGCGCCTCGCGCGCATATGCGGACCTCCGCGTCGCCAACGTGCCGGTCCTCGTTGCTGCTGCCTCGGTTGCACTGGTGTTCTTTGCGCGCTCCTCCCCTGTCTCCTTTGGCCTCCGAGCGCGGCTCGCGCCATCTCTTGCGGCAAAGGCGCGGCTGCCTCGATGTTCTGCGCCATTGTCGCAATCTTGTGCCACGAGGGCTGCTCGCCAGGCGCCATGCTGGCCGCTGCCACGCCTGGCTGTTGCATCAGTGGCTCTCGCAGCGCGGGCTTTAGCCCTGCCACGAATAGCCGCTTGTTTTGCTCTGCTAACCAGTCGGAGCTTGTCTGTCGGCCATCGGGAAAGGCAGTAGGCTGTCTCTGCGGCGGAGAGCGAAGCTTGATATGTCCTCAGCTGGTTGCTGTCGCGTGTTCAGCGGGGTCGCAGCGTCTCGTACGATGTTGTTCGTCGTCGGCTTGAATGCCGTTTCAAATCGCTGCTCTACCGTAAGCCAGTCGCTCATATCAGTGGAGTTCTCAGCGAGCTCCTCCCGTATCTTCATCGCCTCGTACTCTCGCAGCAGCATCACGAAATCCCAAGGATTGTACCTGCGTGAGTGTCTTGAGCGAGAACAAGCTGCCTTAATCGCAGGACTAGTGTGCGTATCAGTAGAGCGGGAGGTTGCTTTCATCGGAGAAGCGAAAGTTCGCATTGCTCTGGCGAAATCAACGCCCCACTCTACTCACATGCGCACTAGTCCCGCGACTACGAGCGATCTCCCCGATTAGGATGCGTACGCACGCCTGCAGCACAGGCACTGCCCTTGAGGCTCTTAAGCTAGGATGCTAGCGGGACTGTTGCATGTTGGCTCGCTAAGACCGCATGTGAACTGTGGACAGTGTGTGAGGATAGAGTGTTTCGCCTCCTAAGACCGTCAATGACCTCGACTGATCTTTCGCGCGTCACCTCATGGGGTGCGAAGCGCGCGCATGGGGAGTGGGCGTGAGAGAAGTCGAATTGCCCGCACTAGTATGGCCTATTCACTCTTTCATGGCTGTTGCGGTGCATCAAAAGCGAATAGGTGCATGCGGCGAATAGGTGCATGCGGCGAAAGCCGCATGCAAAACCTCCTGAAAGGCGCCTGCGCCGACGGGTGTTCGGAAAGCCTGCTTATTTCTGGAAAATAAGCCGTGTGAGGTGGTAACTACAGTGCCCGAGATAACGAGCGCGATAGCTTTAAAAATAGCCGCCACAATTGCCCTCCCGTTGATGTGCACTATGCACGCCAGGATGACAGCATCCGATCTGCACCCACGCTCTATGTTTTGTGCAGGGGACGGCCCCTGTTCCGAACGGGGGTCCTTTGGCGCGCGCTACTCTCGCTCCATAAAAGGAGCACCGATTCACTCCCACGAGGAGGAATGTTCGTGAGGCAATGAGGCGCGCAACTATGATGACAACCTCTGCGCCTTGACCGGAGAACCTGGAGGGGAGGCAGTTGCGGGTGACCTAGTGGGACGCCTCTAAGCTGCAACGTAGCGGCCGTGTCTAGCGCCAGGTCGCAAATCGAAACAGCACCAAGTTTTTTATCGCGAACTTCAATACCGTCGTCGCGTGACGATAAGCCTGCAGTTCGCTGCCGGGGCTGATGGAAAACGCGCTGTGCAGTTTTGCGTGAATTGGGCGTGCTGAGTGTCTGACGGCGCAGTGCCGAACTTTTTCCGCGTGGAGAAAGCGCTTGAGACTCAGTTTCGGCGTCCGTCTGTCTAGTTGGCACACGAAAAAATCGGCGACGTCGGATTGCGGGTGGCTTGCGCGCGTGGAAGATGGCCGGTGTTGCGTTGTCGAAGGCTCGGCTCTCTTAATTCGCGCGGGTCTGCGCAGTGCGTTCTCCATCAACTTCGGCGCCGAGCACGGTATGCTACGCGAGGAGAAGACGAGTTGTGAGGCCTCTGGGCGACTCTCTGTGGGTGAGGCGGTGAACGACTGCGGAGATTTGCGCAAGCTCCAGCACTCGGTCGTGGCGCCTGTGCCGTTGCGGCTAGTGATGAAGGCTGGCTGTCGTTGCGTGATCAATCATAGGCTAAGCTTCCTGAGCGAAGCGGTTCAAGGGTGTTAACGTTGCGTGACAGTAGAAGCTTTTTGGCTTTCAATTGATTATGACCAGTGATGGGATTTTTCTGTATCCGTATGACAGCCGTATGTGTTACTTTGGCGCGGTTATAGAAGAGTTCTAATTGATCTGTATGGTTCTGTGAGTACGGGAGCGGCGACCGTTCCCTGGCCAAGTCGCCGACTTGCGCAGGCTCAATTCCGGCCAAGCACTTCGAGTCCCTGGGCTCTTCCTCGGCGGAGGGAGCGCACGTGTTCGTTGGTCGTGCGGCAGGAGAGTCGGCTAGTGTGTGTTGTCGAGTGTTGTCTGGGGGCGGTGGAACAGTGTCGGAAAAGCGTCTGTGCCGTTGTTGGAGTGGTTCAAGCCAGCGAGGAGTAATGAGAGGCTTGCGTGAGTTTACGGGTGTCTGCGCTCCTACCTCAGAAGTGCGCTGATTGGGCTGTTGCCGCGTGCGTTTCTTCGCCGCACCTTGCGGCGCGTACTCGTGCGGCTCGGGTTGTGCGGCGGGTGCGTTGGCGCGCCGCGGCTGCCCGGAGGCGCGAACAGTTCAATCGAGGCGGCGTGCGGCAAGGCAACCTGTGGACTGGGCGTCGGCACCGCAGCGCCGCCGTGTTGCATCAGCAGGAGTCGGCGGGGCGGTTCTACCTGTGCAGGCGGTGCTGTCCCTCGCAGAAATGCCCATCGCCAGTGCCTATTGCTACGTCGCGGCGTAGTGGCGGCCCGCTAGGTCACCCGCGGCTGCCTCTGGCCCGGGTTCTCCGGGCAGGGCGGCAGGTTGCAGTAGTTGCGCAGTCCATTGTGCCTCGCGGGCAAGCCTCCGCCGGAGGCGCTAGGCCGCGCGCGCTCCTATCGAGCGAGTTCGCGCGTCGGCGGTAGGCTTGAAGTTGGTCTTCTATGCAGGCTACAGGCAGCAGCTCTTGGTTGGGTTCTCTCTAGCTCGGACTCGTCGAGCAGTGGTCGCGGTTTCCGCTCGTTAAGCTGACGCTGCTGTGTCACCGTGCGTGGCGGGTCGCCTGAGAGATGTTCGCGTGCGTCGGATTGGCCACGGCGCACTGCCGGTTGCCGCGGAGCGGACGCACGCTCTGCGCTATGCGAATTGCTGAGAGGGGTTGTCTGGACGCGCTGAGAGTGTGCGGAACGATCGGCGTACAGGTGGCGCCGCCGTGCTGGGAGCACTGCGGAGAGAGGGTGGGCGCTTGTGTGTAGGGGAAGTGCTGGGGAGGCGGCGCTTAGGTATGCTCTGCACGTATGTTGTCGGGGGCGGCGGCTCGGCGGTGGGTGCGCGTCTGTGTGGCGCCGTCGTGGGCGTTCGCGGTCGACGGGGTGGGGTCTTGGCGGCCGGTGGCTGTTGTTCCGGCGGGTTTGCGCGGTGCTGGAGGACGTGCCGCGCGGTGGGGTCGTGCGCTCGCGGCCTGGGCTTTGGGTGTTGCGCCGGTGTGTGCGTTTCGGAGGTCGGGTGCGGGCTGGCGGCGCTGCGCCGTCTCTTGTGCGCCCCGTGCGAACGCCAGCCGATTTTTAGTCATGTTGAGTGGTCATCGGGAGTGTTGTGGGTCGTGTGGTGGAGAGCGCGCGCTTTCGGCGGTTTGCTTGTCGCCCGCGCGCGCCCCCCGTGGGGCTCGTGCAGGGGCGTCCGAGAGGTTCTAGCTCTTTTGTGCCCTTCGCGGAGTCGGAGCGCAAGTTGTCTGCAGTCGGTTCGCTGTGCTCGAACTTGGGCCGAAGGCAGTTACCTGGTTGATCCTGCCAGTGGAATATGCTTGTTTCAAAGGTTAAGCCATGCATGTCTGAGCATGCGCCGAAGTAAGGTGAAGCCGCGAATAGCTCATTACAACAGCCGTTGTTTCTTGGATCTCTCCTCTACTTGGATAACTGTGGTAATTCTAGAGCTAATACATGCAATCGGGCCCCGATCGCGAGTGACGGGCGCATTTATTAGGACAAGACCATCCGGCTTCGGCCGTGCCCTGGTGACTCTGAATAACTGAGCAGATCGCACGGGCTCGTCCCGGCGACACATCTTTCAAGTGTCTGCCTTATCAGGTCTCGTTGGCGGTTTATGTGACCGCCAAGCCTGCGACGGGTGACGGAGGATCAGGGTCTGACTCCGGAGAGGGA
>JALWPK010000005.1 GCA_026995045.1 Gammaproteobacteria bacterium
TCGCCGGTGGACTCGCAAAACAGACACAGTATAGGGATGACGCTCAGGCCAGTTATAGAGACGTAGATCAGTGGCAACACACAAAATCCCGTGTAGACGACCAAAGCTTCAGCTTCCAGGGTGATGTAGGTATGGCCGTCAGACGCTTCATGATCGAAGAGGAGAATCGTTCGCCTGCGGATGTCGATAACATCATCCATCGCCACAACATGGGCGATACAAACGCCACGGCAACACTGTCTGATTCGGTTTCCCATTTTGCACAAGCACATGGAAAGGAACTTGCCGGCATACAATCATCGCCTGATGCACAGACCGTATTCGATGCAGGAGAAGAACGTGCTTACGAAATCAGTACCAGACGGTCTCACGTTGCCGAAACTGGCAAATCCGGTTCAGCAACCGTTCAAAGGATGGCTCAGCATGCAGGTATTCCAGGTGAACGGGATGTCAATGATAACGCTGCATCCATAATGGATGAATCCGGGTTTGATATGGATGCGACTACAACGAGAATCGACAACGGACGCGCTTCAGTAACCACTGACAGCCAGAAACTGGAAGAGACCGTAGAAGACAAACAACGAATCTACTCAGTGGGTACTGCTCCAGGTATTCACGAAACCATGGATAAGGTAAAAACGAAGTTGACCAACAAATTCACTGAGTTATTTGATTAGCCGAACATCAGTGGCGATCAAATATCGACCTGATTTTTGTCATATTACGGAGATCAAGTGGCTGTGAAAGAGAAAACGTTGCCTCACAGGTTTCATCCCACCGGTCCTGAGTCTCCTTCTCTCTTCTTTCTCGTATCTCCGGGGAAAGTTTAGATGCCATAGATTTACGGGACTTGTACAGCATCCGCGTGACAAGGATTATCATGGCGGCCCAAATCAAGCCTGTAAAAAAATCATCAAACAGTACATTCAATACAGGCAAGAATTGACCGATCGCTACGATGATAGCGGCTAACAGTAGATAACCGAAAAATTCCTTCAATAAACGCATGCTTCTTTCCCTCATTGAGACCTACTGGCCTGTGTCACAAGATATTTTGACCGTATTTGACATAATAGTTCTATCATTGTCCACTCCTATACACTCACTGGGCCATGCTCGGAAGTTACTGGGAACCCAGGCACTTCAGAGTCGAGTGCATACATGAATGACAGGCATTAAAGCGGGAATCAAAAATCGATCTCCACAGGTTCATTAATCCCGAGCTTCCACCTGGTATTTCTTTCACACAGCCCGGCGAGTGATTCAGTCAGGGGTTTAACGGATGGATCCAGAAGCTTCATCGATTTGGCCTTCCTGGCGAACGGTTCCAACGCCCTGGCCTGGCGTGCATGACCCGCATGATCCAGCAGATACCCAAGCCGGCGCACTGCAGAATTCTCATAAATCGCAGCGGCTTTCGCCAGTTTGCGTGGATCAGCCTTTGCGCCGATGTCATGAGCAATCTGGGCAACACCATTGATGCCGGCTGCCTGATGAAAATATCGGGCGCAATCCAGAAGAGTCAGTTCCACACCCGCCACCTTTGCAAAACCCGCCTCACTTTTCATTTGCGAAAGCCAATCAGGCAAATTGGTTTTGGCGAAGGCTGCCGGTGCCTGGTAAATGAACTGGAGCCGGTGGCGGCCAATATCGAATGCCCGCAGCTGCTTCGGAGCGATCACCTGAAAGACCATCGCTGCCTGATGCGAGGAACCATGGAAAGCGGCTGCCCGCAACAAAGAAATCCGATAGTCGAGGCCGCCCAGGTATTTCATCAATGGATCAATCCAGCGAACCGGATCGGGCGCCCCGGCTACCCTGTCCTCTGGCCTCAGGATCAGATAAAAACCACGACGGGGACTCACCAGCCGCTGTTTCCTGGCCAATCGGCGAGCAGCGGCAACGAAAGCCTCCGAACTCAAGCCAAGCGCACCAACTGCCTCTTCCCGGGAGAACCAGGCCCGGCCGCGAGAAAGCAACTCATCAATATAGTGCTCAACGGAAACCATGCCCCATTTATATGCAAAAATCGACACAATAGCAAATATTTTGCATATGACTGGGGCAGTGATGCGCCAAAACAACATTCGCTGGTTTGGCGCCAGTAAAGGGTCTGAGGGAAATGGCTCAAAATGGCTTGGAATGGAAGGGGTCCGGAATGGAAAGGCCCTATCCGAAAGGGTTAGAGGCACAAAGGGTCCCCATCCCTGCTGTACCAGTCATCTGTACTTTACAGGCTGTCCCAGAAAATGTTTGCCAGCAAAAACCAATTTAACGTAGTCATTGGCACACCCTGCCTGTTAAATCCAGGCAGATGTTCTGCCTGCAGCGTAAATCGAAACCACCCCACCCGGCGTGTTTGCCCGTCAAACT
>JALWPK010000006.1 GCA_026995045.1 Gammaproteobacteria bacterium
GGCGCAGGCCACCACCTGCACATGACCGGGCCGGCAGTAACTGTCTATCAGGGGCGTATTGAATTGTGACAACAAAACTCAAACAACAGGAACAAACACAACAACAGGAAAAATCACTGGCCGATGAATTGCAACTCATCAGCCTGTTAAAAGACCATCCGGATTTTCTGCTCAGACACCCGGAGTTGCTCACCGAATTACATGTGCCGCACGGCGAAAACGGCGCCACTTCGCTAATCGAGCGACAGGTAGCCTTGCTGCGCGACAAACTCAAAACCACCGAAAAACGCATGCGCAGCCTGATGGACATTGCGCGTGACAACGAGCGCCTGGCAAACAGCCGACACCGCCTCGCCGTCAATCTGCTGGGCGCGCGCGACCTCGACGATGTTATCAGCACGGTGCTCGACGAGCTGGGCAACGAGCTCAAGGCCGAGCTTGCCGTCATCAAACTGATTACAACAGACAGCAAGCGCGCGCAGCAAAGCGAACGCTATATCGATGAACAGGCGCTGCAGGCGTTCAGCACCATGATGAAACACAAAAACCCGGTATGCGGTCGCAGCTCCGACGAACAAAAACAGTTTTTGTTTGGCGAAGACGCCGCCAGGGTCGCCTCAGCGGCGGTGATACCGCTGGTGGCTGGCGCCAACCTGGGCTTGCTGGGTCTCGGCAGTGAAGACGAAAACCGCTTTCACTCCACCATGGGCACCGAGTTTTTATCGCACATCGGTGAGCTGATCAGCGCCGCGCTGGCCGTGCACATGGAACAGGGCGAGTAGAGCCATGTCATTCAACGATGACCTGTACCGTTTTTATCATTACCTGCAATCCGAGCGCCGTTACTCACCACATACGGTCAAGGGCTACCAGCGCGACCTGAAACTGTTCATGCGCAGCGTTGCCGATGCCGGCTTGGCTCAGTGGGGCCAGATACGCGAACAACATGTGCGCGCGCATATCGCACAGCTGCATCGTAAGGGCTTGCAAGGAAGCAGCTTGCAACGCCATCTTTCCTCGATTCGCACCCTGTTCAATTTTTTGTGCCGGCATCAATGCGCCGACAGCAATCCCGCCATCGGCGTGCCTGCGCCAAAAAGCAGCAAGCACCTGCCGCAAACCCTGAGCGCGGATCAGCTTGAACAGTTGTTAAGCCATCAAAGTGATGACCCGCTGATATTGCGCGACATCGCCGCCATGGAATTGCTGTACGGCTGTGGCCTGCGCCTGTCCGAACTGACCGGGCTGAATCTGCATGACATCGACTGGAGCCAGCGGGTGATAAGCGTGACCGGCAAGGGCGGCAAGCAGCGCCGGTTGCCGCTGGGCGGCAAGGCGGCCAGCGCGGTAAAAAAATGGCTGGCAAAGCGAGAGCAGTTTCTCAAGGGCGATGAACCGGCCCTGTTGTTGAGCAAGCGCGGCGCCCGGCTCAGCAACGCCAGCGTGCAGCAACGTCTGAAAAAACTGGCGGCGATGCAGGGCGTCGACTGCAATGTGCACCCACACATGCTGCGGCATTCATTCGCCTCGCATATTCTCGAATCTTCCAGCGACCTGCGCGCCGTGCAGGAGCTGCTGGGACACGCCAACCTGAGCACCACGCAAATTTACACGCATCTGGATTTCCAGCACCTTGCCGGGGTGTATGACAAGGCGCACCCGCGCGCCCGCAAGGTGTAGTTGCGCCGCAAAGACCCCAAGCATGAAAGGATTTTTCCGCGAATGCACGCAAATCAACGCCATGTGGGTTGGTGTCATTACAACCGGAGGGTAACGTTTCAAGCGGGGTAGTATGTAGCTGTGACAGTTTACTGATGTTGATTGGCAGAATCAGATAACCGTCCATGTTTATCTACGGAAAAATTGCTTTTATTTGCATGTATTTGCGGAAAATTTTTTATTCGCGTACGCATTTGCTACGCGCCTGCCCCCGCCGGATTTCGGGTATAATCCGCCCAATTTCACAATCGCAAAATACCCGAACATGCTTATCACATTATCCCCCTCCAAGGGGCAGGACTTCGATACCCCGCCGCCGGTCAACAAGCACAGCAAGCCGGTTAACCTGAAAGATTCCGAGCTGCTGATCAAGCAGTTGAAAAAATACAAGGTAGAGGATATCCAGTCATTGATGGATGTCAGCGAAAACATTGCGCAGCTTAATGTACAGCGCTACAAAACCTTCACCACGCCGTTCACCACCAAAAACGCCAAGCAGGCGATTTTTGCATTCAAGGGCGATGTTTACAGCGGCATTGATGTCGAGCATTTTGATGAAGATGACCTGGCCTTTGCGCAGGAACATGTGCGCATCCTCTCCGGCCTGTACGGTTACCTGCGACCGCTGGATCTGATTCAGCCCTACCGGCTGGAAATGAAAACCCGGCTCGCCAATCCGCGTGGCGATAATCTTTACCAGTTCTGGGGCGACCGCATCACCGGGTTGTTGAACAAGGATTTGAAAAAACAGCAGGAGCCGGTGCTGGTGAATCTGGCGTCGAACGAGTATTTCAAATCGGTCAAACCGAAAAAGCTGGAAGGCGAGTTGCTGAATATCAATTTCAAGGAAACCAAAAACGGTAAAACCCGCGTGGTGGCGATTTTCGCCAAACGCGCGCGCGGCATGATGACCGATTACATCGTGCGCAATCGTATTGAGCATCCCAAAGATATCAAGAAGTTTCGTATCGAAGGTTATCGCTTCAGCAAGGAGCTGTCGGACGATAAACAATGGACTTTCGAGCGCCCGCAGCCACAATAATATCATCGGAAAAAAGGTATAAATGTAACTGGCCGTTGACAGAAAACAGCATGAGCCGTAGCTAAAATTGAGGCATGCATTAAACGGGTAGCAGTGTGACAGTAAAATCAATACGCCGCTTAGTTATCAGGGGTGGATGGTGCCTTGTCCTTGCGTGCGGTCTGGCGCATGCCGAAGCCAGGCAGTGCAGTCTGGGTGTGTTCCCGTTTTTGTCTGCACAGCGGCTGGAGTCCATTTTTGCCCCGATCGCGGCCGGGTTGAGCAAGGCGACCGATTGCAATTTTCATTACAGCAGCACCGGCAATTATCGCAGTTTTATGGACAAGCTGATGAAGCGCAAATACGACGTCGCCTATGTACAACCGTTTGACTATGTACGCGTCGCTGTTCCACATGGATATTTGCCGCTTGCAGCCAGAGACTCGCGACTCACGGCCACACTGGTCGCCCGGCGGGACAGCACCATCGAATCACAGGAAGACCTGAAAGGCGCTACCATTGCACTGCCGCCAGCGGTGGCGGCGGTATCCTATCTGACCCGCGCAGCGCTGGAAAGTGACGGGATTGACCCGAATCAGGATGTCAAGCTGGTTTACACCAAAAACCACGGTTCCTGCCTGCAACAGGTGCTGATTGGCAAGGCGGATGTTTGCGGTACAGTGGATACTGTCGCCAACATGTTCGAGAGCAATAACAACATCAAGTTTACATGGGTGGCGCAGACGCCCTCTATTCCACAGGCATTGTTTGTTGTGCGTGATGATATCCCACCCGAACAGCGTAAGCGATTACAGCAGGCGTTGCTCACCATGCAGCTCACGCCAGCGGGTTTGCGCCTGTTCAGGAATCCTGACAGTGATCGTATTTTCAGAAAAATCGATGACAGCGAATATGATATTGTCAGACGGTACTGGAGACATTTCCAGCCGAACATGGCCAACTGATTGATTTAACAAGAGTAATCTTCGTGCGCAGAATTGTAATGCCTGCTTGAGAGGTGTGGTGGTCATGATAGGATAGAACATCGTGTAAAAGCCGCTTTCTACTGCGCCAACGCCAATGAAGCTAACGTCCCTCCGCTACCGAATTGCCGCGACTATCTTCGTACTCGAAGCGGTGATGATGATAGCGGTTTTGTGGACCACACTGTCCAGTTCGCTGGAGTCAACCAAAAAACAGGTGGCGATCACCGATCAGGTCACGCTGAAGACGCTGGCCGAACTCGGCCGCATCGCATTGCTGACAGATGAATACAACGACCTACAACCCTTTCTGGAAAATGCCGTAGCAGACCCGCATGTGCAGCGGGTATTGTTGCTCAATAAAGACAATATCATCTACGCCAGCAGCAATGTCCAGGACTTTGGCAAAGCCGCGCCCGCATTCGACAACACCGAGCAAACCTACTGGCGGGGGCTGGATATCAGCAATGCCGCCGGCAAGCTCGGCAGCATCTGGATACGCTTTTCCAACGCCGAGCTTGAAGCCGCATTCACCGCAGCCAGCCGGCTCGGCATAATCATTGCGCTCAGCGGCATGGTGATGATCGCCATTGCCGGCGTGCTCATTGGCATGGTGCTCACACGCAGGCTGGAAAAACTTAACCATACCGCCGCCGAATTTGCCCGCGGCAATCTGACCGCGCGGGTTGATGACACAAGCGGCAATGATGAAGTCGCGGAACTGGCGTCTACGTTCAACTATCTGGCGGATCAGATCAGCAATACACTGACCACGCTGGGAGAAAGCGAATCACGGTTCAGGAATATATTCGACAATTCAAATGACGCCATCCTGTTGGTTGATATCCAGCAACAAAAAATAATCGACGCCAATCCCAGGGCATGTGAATTGCTCGAATACAGTTATGAAGAACTATTGCGAACGCCGGCATCATCCATACTGCCTGGTGACCGGCCCGAAATGCGCCGGTTCATCGAGCAAGTGCAGCGGCGAGGCTCTGCAGTCACGGAAGAACTGTTCTGCACAAGCAAATCGCACAAACGCATTGACGCCAGTGTTTCGGCATCGCTGCTGGATGTCGATGGTTCCCGTCTTGTGCTTGCCCAGGTGCGTGATATTTCCGAGCGCAAACAGACCGAACGGGCATTGCAGCGCGCACAGAAAATGGAAGCCATCGGACAACTAACAGGCGGTATTGCGCACGATTTTAATAACATTCTGGGCATCATCATGGGCAACCTGAGCCTGCTGGAAAGACAGCTGGAAGGTGACGCAAAAATACAAAAACGCATCGACACGATTAATCACTCGGCCCAGCGCGCTGTCGATTTGACAAGAAAGTTGCTGGGTTTTTCCAGAAAAGAAAGCAGCAGCCACACCCTGTGCAATCTCAACAGCCTGGTTGGCGGTATGGATAACCTGATCAAGCGCTCGCTTACCCCGCAGGTGGAAATCGAGCTTAATCTTGACCCAAACCTGTGGCTGACAGAAATTGACGCCGGTGATTGTGAAGATGCGTTGCTTAATCTGGTTTTGAATGCCCGCGACGCGCTTAAAGGTAGCGGACAGCTCAGTATCGAAACCTGCAACTGCACGCTGGACGAAGCATATTGCGCAATCAACCCCGGCGCCAGGCCCGGTGATTATGTGCAACTGAGCGTCAGTGATAACGGCGAGGGCATGCCGGCGGAGTTGCAGGAACGGATATTCGAACCGTTTTTTACCACCAAGGAGCAAGGCAAGGGCACCGGCCTGGGCATGGCGATGGTGTTTGGCTTCGTCAAACGTTCAGGCGGCTATATCAAGGTTTACTCCGAGCCGGGCATAGGAACAACCGTTCGTCTTTATTTGCCAAGAGCCTCAGGGCATGGAAGCAACAGCGACCATAACCGTGACGAAAAAAACCATATGCCGGGGGGCGTGGAAACAATATTGATTGTCGATGATGAAATTGAGCTGCTCGAACTGGTTAAGGAAACCCTGCAAGAGCTTGGCTATACCATCTATACTGCCAAAAATGCGCTGAAGGCGATGGAAGTACTGGATCAACACCCGGAAATTGACCTGTTGTTCAGTGATGTTGTCATGCCGGGAGGGGTAAACGGGTATCAACTGGCCGAGCACGCCAGCGCGCAATACCGGAATTTGAAAGTGGTGCTGACCTCAGGTTACACCGACATGGCGATAGCCAGAAACGGCCAGGCGCGCTTCAACGCAAACTTGCTGACCAAGCCTTATACCCTGTCAGCGCTGGCGCGGCGGCTGCGAGACGTGCTGGACGCCGGCTGTGACCCGGAGAGCTAGAACGGCTTCAGGGAAACTCTGATTTATTTTGAGTTTCTTCAGATACACGCAGGATCGCCCGATAACATATTGACTGATGAAAAACCCGGCATGAAAAATACCACTGTCATCGCACGTACCGGTTTATCGAGGGCGGCGTTATCGGCCGCCTGTCATCCTTTGTCAGCAACTGTGCCGCCGATTTGTGTTGGCGCCAACAGGCCGCGCTGTGTGTTGCCTTGTCTTGTCCGGCGGCAACTGTCGGACCGCAACCCGCCAACAAAGGCGGCCGTTATCAACAATATGGCTGACGACCCATTTGTGGAAAGCTTGCGGCCATGAGCGGAATTGCGCGCGCCATATCGATTAAATTCTGGCTGCCCGTGTTGACTGTCTGTCTGACGACAGCTGTATGGGTGATGATGACATGGAACGAGTACGCCACATTAAAACACAATGTTATTGAAACCAGCCACAGTTATATCAAACAGGACATGGACGCCCTGCGAGGCGAGCTGGAAAGCGAGTTGCGAGAAAACAATTTGGCGGATGTGGAGCAGGCAATCGCGGCGCGTGGCGCAAATGCCCACTATGCATTGCTGGCAGTGCTGGATGAAACGGGCAATATTGGTTTCAGCATAAGACAGGAGCACAAGGGTCAGCCCGCCGGCAAAATTATTCCGGTATTTGATGACAAAACATTTCGGCAAGTGGCGCAATCGCGTCGCAGCATAATCGCTCCCGGCAACAAAGAGGGTTACTTTATTGCCTATTACCCTGTTGCGCTGGAGCGTCAGCCAGGCGAGTCACGCCCGAATCGCACGGGCGCCCTGTTTCTGATATATGATTTCACAAATGAAATTCAGGGTATCCACGATGAGCTGATACAAACCAGCCTGGTGACAGCTTTGTTGCTGGCAATGGCGATGGGTGTTTTTTGGCTGTTTCATGCGAAATATATCGTTCGCCCGATTCGCCATCTGGTGGCTGTTACACAGCGACTTGCCAAAGGCGACTACGGCGCAGTCAGCAACATCCGTGGTTCAGGTGAGATTGCCGAAATAGCGGCAGCCATCAATGCTATGAGCAGGCAATTGCAGGAGCGCGCCGAGCGTCATGGCCATGCTGAACAACAACTGCTTAACAGAGAGCAGTGGCAGCAACAGTTGTTAAACACCTTGCCGGTTGGTGTGCAGGAATGCGACGCTGACGGAGTGATCACCTACAGCAATGCGGCGCATCACCATATTCTGGGGCTGAAAAACGGTGAATTAACCGGGCGGCGAATTTGGGATTTTCAGCCGGACGAGCAGGCCAAACAGGAAACCATCGATTATCTGAATTACCTTAAAGACCATCAGCCTGAACCGTCTGCGATTGTCACACAGAATATAACGGCGGATGGTCGCGAAATTACGGTTGAAATTATCTGGGACTATCTGCGAGATGACGATGGTGAGCTGACAGGCTTTATTTCCATTCTCACGGATATCAGCGAGCGTATTGCCGCCGAGCATAAATACAGCACATTATTTGAGCAATCTGCTGACGCCAGCATGTTACTGGAGAACAACCGGTTTATTGATTGCAATCAGGCGGCGCTGGATATGCTGGGTTATGAAAACAGGCAACAGTTGCTGGACACGCATCCTTCAGACATTTCACCCGACAAGCAGGCGGATGGCCGGGCGTCATTTGAAAAAGCCAATGACATGATCAAGACAGCTTATGAGCAAGGCAGCAACCGGTTTCACTGGACACACAAACGGCGTAATGGCGAATGCTTTCCGGCAGAAGTGTTGCTGACGCCGATTCCATTTGGCGAAAGGCAGCTGATCCATGCCACCGTGCGCGACCTGACGGAACAGCAGCAAGTGGAAGAAGCGCTGCGCCGTTCACAAAAAATGGAAGCCATCGGCCAGCTCACAGGCGGCATTGCACATGATTTCAATAACATCCTCGGTATTATTATCGGCAACCTCAGTTTGCTGGAAACACAGCAGGCGCTGGAGCCAAAGCTGCAAAAAAGAATTGACGCAATCAAACGATCAACGGAGCGCGCGATAGAGTTAACGCGTCAACTGCTAGGATTTTCCCGTGGCGCTGGCGCTGACACGGAAACTGTCGTACTGAATGAAGTTGTCGCCAGCATGCGTAGTCTGCTGCAACAATCGCTGACTCCGCAGGTTGAACTGAAACTACAGCTGGATGATGCATTGTGGTCCGCAGAAATCAACAAAGGAGACCTGGAAGACGCTTTACTGAATCTGGTGTTGAATGCGCGTGACGCGATGCAAGGTAAAGGCCGGCTTACCATTGAAACGCATAACAGTGTACTGGACGATGACTATTGCAAGCTGAACCCCGGCGTCGACGCTGGTGAATATGTCCAGTTAACGGTAAGCGACAACGGTGAAGGTATTCCAGGTAACTTGCAGGCGCGAATCTTCGAACCCTTTTTTACCACCAAGGAGCAGGGCAAGGGCACTGGCCTGGGGCTGGCAATGGTGTTTGGTTTCGTCAAACGCTCTGGCGGACATATCAAAGTGTATTCAGAGCCCGGCATTGGTTCCACTTTCCGTATTTATCTGCCCAAAGCCCAGCAAGCAGGCGAACAGAAATCCACACAGCCCGAACGCACAACGGTGCATTTGGGCAATGAAACCATTCTGGTTGTCGACGATGAACCAGATTTGTTGGCGCTGGTAAAAGAAAGTCTGCAACTGAAAGGTTACAGTGTGATCACCGCAGGCAGTGCGGATGAAGCCTTGGTCAAACTGGGACAACACCCGGAAGTGGATTTGATGTTCAGCGACGTGGTGATGCCAGGCGCCTTGAATGGATATGATCTGGCCGAGCAGGCCGCGCATTTGTACCCGGCATTGAAAATTTTGCTGACATCGGGTTATACCGAAACGGCGATTGCCAGAAACGGCCAGGCCAGGTTCAACGCCAGCCTGTTAACCAAGCCTTACACCGAGCAGGAACTGGCGGCGCGTATTCGGGATATTTTGTCAGATTGATGCAGGCTGGCCAGGTGACAATCGCTATCACCTGGCGAGCCGCATCGTAATAGCGTGTTTACGTTTTGGAAAAACACGACCGTTCGTCAGGTAACGGCTGATATCGTCCACGGTTAATCGTTAAGATTATTGCTTGCTGCTAGGTTCAGTCTGACAGCACGCTTGTAGTTGCCCTGTACACTCCCTCATATCCAAATGTATCCATGCTTGCAGGGCATCGTGTTGGCTATTGTGTTATGGAGGAACAAATTGCGTCAGGCAACGGCATACATTCTTGATGATGAACTTGCTCTGGTCGAGTTGCATTGCGAGATTGCTGAAATGGCCGGCTTCGACGCCACCGGCTTTACCCGCGCCAGCGAGTTTTTTGCCCAAATCACCCGGTTTACGCCCGGCTCCATATTGTTGCTGGACTTGCTGATGCCGGAAATGGACGGCATCGAAGTGATGCGGCGGCTGGCGCAAATTCCCAACCCACCCGCCATCATCCTGATGAGCGGGCATGATGTCGGCATCCTCAACTCGGCTGAAAAACTGTGCCGCGCGCACGGTTTCGATGTGCTGGCGTCACTGAGCAAGCCGGTATCGTTGCAACAACTGAAAAACATTCTGCAACGTTACGGGCCGGACAAACAAACTCCGGCAGGTGAAATCCGCCGTATTCATACCGGCAGCCAGCCGGGTATGGATGACCTGATTTACGCCATCGAAAACGAGCAACTGGCGCTGCACTACCAGCCGCAAATCCGGCTCGAAACGGGTGCGTTAAGCGGCGTTGAAGCGCTGGTGCGCTGGCGGCATCCGGATCTTGGCATCATCAATCTGGAGCATTTCATTCCGCAGGCCGAGGACAACGGTTTGATAGCCAACATCACCCGCTGGGTGATCAACGCTGCGGTCAAGCAGGAACAGGCCTGGGCGCAGCAGGGCCTGGACGTGGCGGTGTCGGTGAATATTTCCGCCGCCGATATCACCAGCCTGGTATTGCCCGAACAACTGGCGGAATTGCTGGAGCACAACGCGCTGGAACCTTCCCGCCTGACGCTGGAAATTACCGAAAGCGCATTGATGGGCGAACTGGTGACCTCGCTCGACATTCTCACCCGGTTGCGGCTGAAAGGCTTTGGCCTGTCGATTGATGATTTCGGCACAGGCTATTCCTCGTTGTCGCAACTGCACCGGGTGCCGTTCACCGAGCTCAAAATCGACCGCAGCTTTGTCGCCAACATGATTCGTGACGATGAAGCCCACGCCATCGTCAAAACCTGCATCATGCTGGGCCACGAACTCAACATGCGCATCGTCGCCGAAGGTGTGGAAAGCGATTATCACCTGCAACAACTCAAACAACTGGGCTGCGACATCGCCCAGGGCTACGCCATCGCCCGCCCGATGCCGGCGGATGATTTGCTGTTCTGGGTGCAGCAAAAAATGCGTTTGCCGCTCAGCGTCTGAATCGCCGCGATTTGCCGCCCTCAGGCTGTCCCTTTGGCTGGCAACGCAGCAGCGCTGCATAGTGTAAAATTCCCCTCCCTGTAGCGATTCCTGTCAGGAGTTCGATTTTGGAAACATTTCACGGCACCACCATCCTCACCGTGCGCCGCGGCGGCAAGGTCGTGGTCGGCGGCGACGGCCAGGTCACGCTGGGCAATACAGTGATGAAAGGCAACGCCACCAAGGTGCGCAAGCTGTACCACGACCAGGTAATCGCCGGCTTCGCGGGAGCCACCGCCGACGCCTTCACCCTGCTGGAGCGGTTCGAGGGCCAGCTGGAAAAATACAGCGGCCAGCTCAAGCGCGCCGCGGTCGAACTGGCCAAAATGTGGCGCACCGAGCGCATGCTGCAAAAACTGGAAGCGATGATGATTGTCGCCGACAAGGACAGCTCGCTGCTGATTTCCGGCACCGGCGATGTCATCGACACCCAGGACGATTTAATCGCCATCGGCTCCGGCGGCCCGTTTGCGCAGTCGGCGGCGCGCGCGCTGTTCGACAACACCGAGCTGCCGGCGCGCGATATTGTCGAAAAAAGCCTGCATATCGCCGGCGGCATCTGCATTTACACCAACACCAACCTGACCATCGAAGAGCTGTAAACCCCCATGTCTGAAATGACTCCCCGAGAAATTGTCCAGGAGCTGGACAAGCACATCATCGGCCAGACCGCCGCCAAGCGCGCGGTGGCCATCGCATTGCGCAACCGTTGGCGCCGCATGCAGGTGGACGAAGAGCTGCGCAATGAAATCACGCCGAAAAATATTCTGATGATGGGTCCCACCGGCGTCGGCAAAACCGAAATCGCCCGCCGCCTGGCGCATCTGGCCAACGCCCCCTTCGTCAAGGTCGAAGCCACCAAATTCACCGAAGTGGGCTATGTCGGTCGTGAAGTTGACTCGATAATACGTGATCTTGTCGATATGTCGGTCAAGACCACGCGTGAGCAGGAAATGGAAAAAGTGCGCCATCTGGCCGAGGAAGCCGCCGAGGAGCGCATACTCGACGCCCTGCTGCCGCCGCCGCGCAACCAGTTCGGCGAGCCCGAGCCGGACGCCGATAACGCCACCCGGCAGAAATTCCGCGAAAAACTGCGCAACGGCGAACTCGACGACCGCGAAATCGAAATCGAGGTGGCGCAGCCCGCCGTTGGCGTCGAAATCATGGCGCCGCCGGGGATGGAAGAAATGACCTCGCAGCTGCAAAGCATGTTCCAGAACATCGGCGGCGGCAAGAAAAAACCCAAAAAAATGCGCATCGAGCACGCCCGCAAGCTGCTGATCGACGATGAAGCCTCCAAGCTGGTCAAGGACGATGAAATCAAGCAGCGCGCGCTGGAAAACGCCGAGCAGAACGGCATCGTGTTCATCGACGAAATCGACAAGGTCGCCAAGCGCGCCGAAAGCGGCAGCGGCGGCGATGTTTCACGCGAGGGCGTGCAGCGCGACCTGCTGCCGCTGGTGGAAGGCTGCACCGTGTCCACCAAATACGGCATGGTCAAGACCGACCATATCCTGTTCATCGCCTCCGGCGCGTTTCACCTGTCGAAACCGTCTGACCTGATTCCCGAATTGCAGGGCCGCCTGCCGATACGGGTTGAGTTCGACGCGCTCAACGCCGATGATTTCAAACGCATTTTGACCGAACCCGACGCCGCGCTCACGGTACAATATCGCGCATTGATGCAAACCGAAGGCGTCACCCTGGAATTCACCGAAGACGGCGTCGCCGAAATCGCCAATGCGGCGTTCAATGTGAACGAACGCGCCGAAAACATCGGCGCGCGCCGCCTGCACACCGTGATGGAGCGCTTGCTGGAAGATATTTCCTACGAAGCGCCCGACAAGTCAGGCAGCACCATCACCGTCGACGCCGCCTATGTGCAAAACAGCCTCGGCGAACTGGTGGAAGATGAAGACCTGAGCCGTTATATTCTGTAACCACAGCCGAACACACATATTGAAGAGTCTCAAACAGCGAAAACATTATGCCCAGACCAACCAACATCAACCTGCACCAGCAAAGCCGCGTGCTGGAAATCGAATTCGACAACGGCGAAAGCTACCAGCTGCCGTGTGAATACCTGCGCGTGTACTCGCCTTCCGCCGAAGTCACCGGCCACGGCCCCGGCCAGGAAGTGCTGCAAGTGGGCAAGGAAGAAATCAACATCACTGGCATCGAGCCGCAGGGCAACTATGCCGTCAAACTGATTTTTGACGACAAGCACGACACCGGCATCTACACATGGGACTACCTGTACGAGCTGGGCAGCGACTACGAAGCCAAATGGCGGGATTACCTGGAGCGGCTCAAGGCCGCCGGGCATGAAAGGCGTGAGGTCGACTAGAGTCCGCAAATGAACGCGAATAAACGCAAATGGGATAATTCTGTCATTGCGGGGAGCGTTGTTTGCGACGCAGCAATCAAGATGTTCGGAGCGCGCCTGCCGGGATTGCTTCACTGCGTTCGCAATGACGGTGTGAAATCACGCCAAACCGATAATCGCAATCATTAGCGGAAACAACCATGACCCAAAAAACCCACTTCGGCTACAAAACCGTCGACGCCGACAAAAAAGCCGGCATGGTCGCCGAGGTGTTCAGCTCGGTCGCGGGCAAATACGACATCATGAACGATGTCATGTCATTCGGCATTCACCGCATCTGGAAAAAAATCGCGATGCAGCACACCGGCCTGAAGGCGGGTGATTATGCGCTGGATCTGGCCGGTGGCACCGGCGACCTCACCATTTACCTGTCAAAACAGGTTGGCCCCACGGGTGAAGTGATTCTGTCCGACATCAACCCGGCGATGCTGGAAGAAGGCCGCGCCCGTCTGATCGACAAGGGCATCGCCGGCAACATCCAGTTTGTCGAAGCCAACGCGGAAGAACTGCCGTTCGATGACAACAGCTTTCACTGCGTCACCATGGCGTTCGGCCTGCGCAATGTCACCGACCAGAACAAGGCGCTGGCTTCCATCTACAGAGTATTGAAGCCGGGCGGCCGCCTGCTGGTGCTGGAATTTTCCAGACCGGTGGCGCCGGGGCTGAACAAGTTGTACGACTTTTATTCGTTCAACATCCTGCCGAAAATGGGCAAGCTCATCGCCAACGACGAAGACAGCTACCGCTACCTGGCCGAATCGATTCGCATGCACCCGGATCAGGAAACCCTGAAAAACATGATGCAACAGGCAGGCTTTGAGCGCTGCACCTATCACAACATGACCGGTGGCATCGTGGCCTTGCACAAAGGCTTCAAACTGTAAGCTGCGGCGCTGGCATCATGCAACTGTTCGAACAAACCCTCCAGACTGTGCTCAACAAGGCGCTTGCGCTGGACCCGGAATTGCCATCGCGATTGCAGGCGTTCGAGGGCAAAATCATTGCGCTGGAATTCACCGGCGTTAACCAGACTGTTTATCTTTTGCCGCGCGAAGGCGGCATTGAAGTGAAGCGCCAGATCGATGGCGAGCTGGTCGCCACGCTGCGCGGTTCGCCAATCGCCATGTGCAAAATGGGCTTGTCGCGCGATGTGGCGCCGTTGTTGCTGAAGGGTGAAGTCGAAATCATCGGCGACATGCGTCTTGGCCGCGCTTTCAAGGCGATGCTGGCGGAAATGGATATCGACTGGGAAGAACAGTTGTCGCACATCACCGGTGACGCGCTTGCACATGAACTGATCAGGCAGGGCAAAAAGTTTTTACAGTGGGGCAAAACCAGTGGCGAATCGCTGGCGCTGGATATCAGCGAATACTTGCAGGAAGAAAGCCGCGATGTGGTCACCGCCGCCGAGCTGCAACAGTTTTATGATGAGGTCGACGAACTGCACGCCGATGTCGAACGCCTTGCCGCCAAACTGAAACACTACGCACAGGGGGCGCATTGACATGCGGCTGATTGGCCCGGCTCAGTTCCTGCGTCTGGCGCGCATCAATTTTGTGCTGATGCGTCATGGCCTTGATGACATAATTTTCGCCACCCATTTGTTCCGCCCGTTCCGCTTTTTGATGTATCTGTTCCCGTGGAACTGGGTGTGGAAAAATCCGCGTCCGCGCGGCGAGCGCATCCGCCTGGCGCTGGAAGACCTGGGGCCGGTATTCATCAAGTTTGGCCAGATGCTGTCCACCCGGCGCGACCTGCTGGCGGATGACATCGCCGATGAACTGGAAAAACTGCAGGACGCGGTGCCGCCTTTTGACGGCAAACAGGCGCGGGAGATTATCGAAAAAGCCTTCGGTCACCCGATTGAGGATGTGCTCGATGATTTTGACGAACAATGTCTGGCCTCGGCCTCAATTGCGCAGGTGCACACCGGCAAGCTGAAAGACGGTAGCGAAATCGTGGTCAAGGTGCTGCGTCCAGATGTGTTGCCAATTATCAAGCGTGATATCGAACTGCTGTATATCATCGCCGAGCTGGCGGCCAAATATTCCTCCGAACTGCGCCGTCTGCGTCCGGTAGAGGTTGTGGCCGAATACGAAAAAACCATCATGGACGAACTCGACCTGCTGCGCGAAGCGGCCAACGCCAGCCAGCTGCGCCGCAACTTCAAGGATTCGAATGATTTGTACGTGCCGGAAGTGTACTGGGATCTGACCAGCAAGAACGTGCTGGTAATGGAGCGCATCTATGGTGTGCCAATACGCAATGTGGATGAACTGAAGCAGCATGGAACCGACATGGAGTTTCTCGCCGCGCAGGGCGTGAAAATATTTTTCACCCAGGTGTTCAAGCACAACTTCTTTCACGCCGACATGCACCCCGGCAATATTTTTGTCGATGTGCACAACCCCGCCTATCCAAAATATATCGCGGTGGATTTTGGCATCATCGGCACCCTCAACCAGATGGACAAGCGCTATCTGGCGGAAAACTTTCTGGCGTTTTTCAAACGCGACTATTACAAGGTCGCCAAGCTGCACGTTGAATCCGGCTGGGTGCCGGCCGGCACGCGGGTGGATGAATTCGAGTCCGCCATTCGCAGCGTGTGCGAACCGATTTTTGAACGCCCGTTAAAGGAAATCTCGTTCGGCCAGTTGCTGTTGCGTTTGTTTCAGACCGCGCGCCGCTTTAATATGGAAGTGCAGCCGCAACTGGTGTTGTTGCAAAAAACCCTGCTCAATATTGAAGGGTTGGGCCGGCAATTGTATCCCGATCTGGATCTGTGGGTAACCGCCAAACCGTTCCTGGAAGACTGGATGGAAGAGCAGGTCGGTGTGCGCGCCATGTTGCGTTCGCTGAAAGAAGATTTGCCGTATCTGCTGGAAAAGCTGCCGGAAATGCCTAATCTGTTACATGATGCGCTTAAAAGAAGCGCCGATGGCGAACAGATGACGCAACAGATAAAAGAGCTTCAACAATTGCGCGAAGACATGCAGCGCAGCAATACGCGCAGCGTTGTCTCTACCACTGGCGCCAGCCTGACGCTGGGCGCGGTGCTGGTGTATGCGCTGGATGGCTATACCCCCGCCATGTTTCTGGGCGTACCGGCGCTTAGCTGGGGGCTGGGCGCTTTGGGACTCTTTATGTTGATATATGCCTTGCAGGATTGATTTTGCCGTCAAATTTGTGGAAGTTTTTTGTTTCAGTTTGTCTGATGCTCGCCAGTGCTGCAGCACATGCTGTTGACCCTTTCCTCGACTGGCAAACGCTCGAATCGCCGCACTTTTATGTTCACTATGATGCGCCGCATAAAAACTATGCGCAACGCGCCGTGGATATAGCGGAAGCGGCGCATGCGCGGCTTACCAAAGAGCTGAACTGGTCACCGGTCGAAAAAACCCACCTGGTGCTGAGTGATGAAACCGATTTCGCCAACGGCTTTGCAACGGTTATTCATATCAATCGCAGCGTGTTGTTTTTTGCGCCGCCAACGGGCGCTGCAGGGCTGGAAGATTTTGATAACTGGCTGGACCTGTTAATCACACATGAATACACCCACGTCATTCATCTCGACAAGGCAAGCGGCTCCCCTGCCGGTATTCGCAATCTGTTTGGGCGCTTTCTGCTGAGCTTTCCCAACAATTTCCAGCCGAGCTGGCTGATAGAAGGTCTGGCGACGTGGAAAGAAACAGACGCCAAACGCGGCATAGGCCGTGGTCAAAGCACACTGTTCAACAGCATTATGCGCACGGAAGTGGCGCGCGGCGTCAAACCCGTCGATAAAATCAATTTGCCCATCTCTAGCTGGCCAGCGGGTCTGGCGCGTTATCTCTATGGCGTATATTTTTTCAAATTTATCAGCGAAACCCAAAGCGCTGAAAAGGTACAGTCACTGATTGAGGATTACAGCAGCAACCTGATACCGTTTGCAGTCAACACCACGTTCAAGCAGGTTTTTGGCAAGGATGTCAGCGACGTATGGGATGATTACAGCGCCTGGTTGCAGCAACGCTTTCAGCCACAGATAGATGCGATCAGGCAACAGGGAGTAGTTGAAGGTGAGCGCCTTACTGATGGCGGCTACCGCACAGGGGCGGTTCGTGTGACAGACCATGCGCTGTATTACATCGAAAACAATGGCAGGGAGCAGGCAACACTGGTCAAACTTGAAAATGGCGACAAGCAGAAAATTGCAGAAGTGGTTAACGCAGGCTTTGATGTGGCTGACAACGGTGATGTATTAATCAGCACGCTGGAAGTATGCGATGAGTACAACCTGTACAAGGATTTATACGTCTATCATGCAAGCACAGACGAGCTGCAACGTCTGACCGATTGTGGCCGTTATGTGCGCGCCGTGTGGAATCCGCAGGATCATACAATCATTGCGTTGCATCATGCGGCCTCACAGTTTGGCCTGGTCTTGCTTGATGACAGCGGCAAGCAAATCAGGCAGCTTGTGCATTTTGCGCCACAAACCATTGTGGGCTGGTTTGATATATCGACAGATGCCAGACAGATGGTGTTTTCACTGTGGAAGCCGGGCTCGGGCTGGAACCTGTATTTGTATCAACTTGAAAGCAAGTCATGGCAAAGCATTACCCACGACAGCCGCATTGAAGCTTATCCGGAATTTACCCCGGATGACAAAGCCATTATATACAGTACTGAAGCCGATGATGCCTATAACCTGTTCCGCTATGATTTGGCGAGCAGGCAGCATACGCAATTGACGCGCACAATGGGCGGCGCATTCCAGGCCAGCAGCAATGCCGATGCCATTTATTACACCGGCTACAGTGCGCAAGGCACGGATGTTTATCATCTCCGCTGGAACGATGCGCTGTCGGTGCAGGCGACAAAACCTGACAAGGCGCTAAACTGGCAACCCAAACAGTTTGCCAGTGTTGATACGCATATGTCAGCCTACACGCCGTGGCAAAGCCTGCGCCCACGATGGTGGTTTCCAATTGTGCTGCTAGACGAAGACAGCACCGAGGTGGGCTTTACCACATCAGGGAATGATGCGCTGGGTGTGCATAATTATGCCGCCAGCGTGAGTTTTGATTTCAGCAACAACCTGTCGGCATTGTCAGCCGCCTATGGCTTCAGCAACCGGTTCAGCATGTCATTGTCCCGAGATAATACCTTGCTGAAGAACACAACGGGCAAGCTGAATCGTATCCGTTCGAAAGATTCGCTACAATTTGTGTTTGCCTGGCCAGACACACACATCCTGAGTACATCAAACCTGTTGCTTGCTCTGTCCTGGCAGAATGAATTTGACGGCAAGTTATTTAATGGCGCAACGCCTGCTGCGGATTTTAACGACAACATGCTGGGCCTGGCCTGGACATATAACAACAGCCGCGTCTACCCGCTATCGATAAGCCGCAGTGACGGCCGCGATATTCGTCTGGTCGCGGAAGATGGTGGTTCACTCAACAGTGACTTTGGCGGGCAGGTGGTCACGGCATCATGGCGCGAATATATTTCACTTGGTGGCGAGCATGTGCTGGCGCTGCGGGCATTGCAGGGCTGGGGTGAAGGCGTGACAACGCCGTTCAGACTGGGTGGCGAAGATACCGGCCTGTCGTATGACATTTTGTTGCAGCAGTCACACAGCGGTCTGTTCGGCCGCCGTTCTTATGCCTTGCGTGGTTATGCTGAAGGCCTGCCGCAGTTGCGCGGCAAGCGCGCCCGGGTGTTGTCCGCCGAATGGCGCTTTCCCGGTGAGCGCATCGAGCGTGGCATCATGGCGCCGCCGGTTGGTGTCATGCAGTGGTCGGGCGCATTGTTCGCCGAAACCGGCGCCGCCTATGATGGCGCTACGCCGGACACCTATTACAGCAGCGCCGGACTGGAGCTGACCGCCGATCTCAACCTGTTTTATCTTGTGCCGCTTCGTGCGAGACTGGGCATTGCGCGCGGCTTCGATGAGGCTATCGGTGAAACCCGCGCCTACC
This sequence comes from Gammaproteobacteria bacterium, assembly GCA_026995045.1. Taxonomy (GTDB): domain Bacteria; phylum Pseudomonadota; class Gammaproteobacteria; order SZUA-229; family SZUA-229; genus S139-92. The sequence continues at coordinate 18,877 of JALWPK010000006.1, forward strand.
TCAGCCTGGGAAGCAGTTTTTGATATGAGCGATTTTGTCGAACAAACCCTGCAGGATGCCGCCACCGCCGATGTGTCGCATATCCTCAATGATCTGAACGACGCCCAGCGCGAAGCGGTGACCGCGCCGCCCGAGCACATGCTGGTGCTGGCCGGCGCGGGCAGCGGCAAAACCCGGGTGCTGGTGCATCGCATCGCCTGGCTGGGGCAGGTGGAGAATGTCTCGCCGTTCAATATTTTCGCCGTCACCTTCACCAACAAGGCGGCCGCCGAAATGCGCGGCCGTGTGGAAAAACTGCAGGGCATCCCCTCCGCCGGCATGTGGGTGGGCACCTTTCACGGCATGGCGCACCGCCTGCTGCGCCAGCACTGGCAGGAAGCCAGGCTGCCGCAAACGTTTCAGATTCTGGATTCCGACGACCAGTTCCGCATGATTCGTCGGGTAATGAAAACGCTGGAGCTGGACGAATCGAAATGGCCGCCGCGACAGGCGCAGGGGTTTATCAATGCGCGCAAGGACGAAGGCCAGCGCCCGCAACATATCGACACCTCACGCAATCCGCTGTATCAGCAACTGGTGCGCATCTACACAGCCTACGAGGCGGCCTGTAACCGCGCCGGGGTGGTGGATTTTGCCGAACTGTTGCTGCGCACGCTGGAATTGCTGCGCGAAAACGATTCCCTGTTGTCGCATTATCAAAACCGCTTCCGCCATATTCTGGTCGACGAGTTTCAGGACACCAACACCATTCAGTATGCGCTGATTCGTTTACTCGCCGGTGCTAACAATAAAGTGTTCATTGTTGGTGATGACGACCAGGCGATTTACGGCTGGCGTGGCGCGCGGGTGGAAAACATTCAGTTGTTCCAGCAGCATTTCCCGAGCGCGCAAATCATCCGGCTTGAGCAAAACTACCGCTCCACTACCACCATCCTGTCCGCCGCCAACGCGCTGATTGACAACAACGCCGACCGGTTGGGTAAAAAACTGTGGACCAGCGGCGCCGATGGCGAACCCATCGTGTTTTACAACGGTTACAACGAACAGGACGAAGCGCGCTTTGTGCTCGACCGGGTCAAGCAATGGACCGAAAACGGCAACCCGCGCGCCGACATCGCCATACTGTACCGCTCCAATGCACAGTCGCGCGTATTCGAGGAACGCTTTGTCAGCGAAGGCATACCCTATCGCGTTTACGGCGGCATGCGGTTTTTCGAACGCGCCGAAATCAAGGATGCGCTGGCCTATCTTCGTCTTATCGATAACCCGAACGATGACGCTTCGTTCGAGCGCGTGGTCAACACGCCAACACGCGGCATCGGTGATCGCACGGTGGAAAAAGTGCGCGAGCTGGCGCGAGACAAAAACTATTCGATGTGGGAAGCCTCGCGCGCCATCATGGATGGCGATGCGCTGACCACGCGCGCCGCCAATGCGCTGATGGCGTTTCTCAACTTGATTGAAGACATGGCGCAGGCAACGGCCGAACTGGATCTGCACGAACAGGTCGAGCATGTGATACACGCCAGCGGCCTGATCGACTATCACGGCCGTGAGAAAAATGAAAAGGCCGAAGCGCGGGTGGAAAACCTGGAAGAGCTGGTGACCGCCGCGCGCGGTTTTGATTACGACAGCGACGCCGAAGAACTGCAGGGCATGGATACCTTGACAGCATTTTTGACCCACGCTGCGCTGGAAGCCGGCGAAGGCCAGGCGGCGGAGTGGGACGACTGCGTACAACTGATGACCCTGCACAGCGCCAAGGGGCTGGAGTTTCCGCTGGTGTTTATTGTTGGTCTGGAAGAAGGCCTGTTCCCCAGCCAGCGTTCACTGGAAGAAGAAGGCAAGCTCGAAGAAGAGCGCCGGCTGTGTTACGTTGGCATCACCCGCGCCAGACAACAACTGGTGCTGAGCTGCGCCGAGCATCGCAGGCTGTATGGTCAGGATTTATACCCCACGCCATCGCGCTTCATCAGCGAAATTCCCGAGCACCTGATTCAGGAAATCCGCCCCAAACCGAATGTGTCTCACACGATGTATTCCAGCAACAATACTGGCTATGCGCCGTCGACAGAAAGCATTAACGGCATCAGCGTCGGCCAGCGCGTGATGCACGCCAAGTTTGGCGAAGGCTTTGTTACCAACATAGAAGGCAGCGGCAGCCACGCCAGGGTGCAAGTCAATTTCGAATACGAGGGCAGCAAGTGGCTGGTGATGGCCTATGCCAACCTTGAAATTTTATAATGTTTATGAGGGTTCACCACAGAGGCGCAGAGGCACAGAGACATTTATTGTTTTATGTTACATGCCAGTGCCGTGAGAATCAGTTTTAAATTTTTCATGATCACACAAACAACACCTCCGTGCCTCTGCGCCTCTGTGGTGAAAAAAACAATACACAACATCAACAGGTATACCCCATGAAACGTCGCGACTTTATCAAAACCGCCAGTATCACCTCGGTTGCCGCAGGCGGCATCGCCGCGCCGGCGATTGTTCACGCCAAAAAGAAAATCAAATGGAAAATGGTTACCACCTGGCCGAAGAATTTTCCGGTGCTGGGCACGGGCGCTAATAAGCTGGCGAAGTTGATAACAGAAATGACCGACAAGCGCATCAAGGTGAAAGTGTACGGCGCGGGCGAACTGGTGCCGGCGTTTGAGGTGTTCGATGCGGTGTCGCGCGGCACCGCCGACATGGGTCATGGCGCGGCCTATTACTGGAAAGGCAAAATCGAGGAGGCGCAGTTTTTCTCCACCGTGCCGTTCGGCATGAACTGGGAAGAAATGACCTCGTGGCTGTATTACGGTGGCGGCATGGAGCTGTGGCGCGAAACCTATCAGCCTTTCGGCGTGATTCCGGCGGCCGCTGGCAACACCACGGTGCAGATGGCGGGCTGGTTCAACAAACAGATAAACAGCGTTGAAGATTTGAAAGGTCTGAAGATGCGCATCCCCGGCCTTGGCGGCGAAGTATTAAAGCGCGCAGGCGGCACGCCGGTCAACCTGCCAGGCGGGGAGTTGTTTACCTCACTGAAAACCGGCGCGATTGACGCCACCGAATGGGTCGGGCCGTATAACGATCTGGCGTTTGGCTTGCACAAGGCGGCGAAATATTATTATTATCCCGGCTGGCATGAGCCCGGCACCACGCTGGAAGCCATCATCAATAAAAAGGCGTTTGAAAAACTCGACAAGGATTTGCAAAGCATCGTGATGAACGCCTGCAAGGTGGTGAACCAGAACATGGCGATGGAATTCACCGCCAGAAACAACGCCGCGCTGGACACGTTGGTGAATGAGCACCATGTCGATGTGCGCCGCCTGCCGGATGATGTGCTGGCCAAGCTCAAGTCGCTGAGCGAAGAAGTTGTCACCGAGCTGGCCAACAAAAATCCGGCGGCGAAAAAAATATACGCGTCCTACAACAAATTCCGAAAACAGGTTTTCGCCTGGCACGAAATCTCGGAAAAAATCTACATGAATGTACGCTAAGGAATCTGATGAATGCAGAATTCCTGTCATGGCGAGCGAAGCGCGGCAATCTCGTATAGTGCGATCAACCTGTTAGAGATTGCCGCTTCGCTCCTCGCAATGACGAATAAATCAGGGCTTCCCTGATATTCACGCTGGCGCATGTGTATCTGGATGATGGCGGCGCTTACGCTGCATCATCTTTTTCCATGATGTTCGAGCAGCAGCGATGGCCAATGGTAGTAACAGCAGTGACATCGCTAACGGTACAACGTAAATCAGATTGCTGTCATAGGGTTGCGTACTCATAAACCGCTCGGAAACCACAAGCCAGCCATGAACAGCAAGTAACAGCAGGCCACTAACAAAGGTGATGCTGGTGTGCATCAACGGGACTGCGATGCTGTATACCAGCCAGGGCAATACTCCCGCCAGAAACACGCTGACAGAGAGATAATAGGCGGCGTTGTAATGCGGGGTGAGCGCGGATATGAAAGCCAGCAGGATGCCAGCAGCGATAAACGCATAGTCAAAACGGCTTGTAGCTTGCATAATGAACCTCCCGGTCATTCACCAAAGGATTCAACACTACTCGGGATAATCATACGCCGATGCAAAGTATATTAACCACAAACTGAATGATTGTATTCAGTAACCGGGAAAGACATGCCGTCAGATGAAATAGCCTCTCCCTGCGTGCGAAACTGTTGTCTGGATGAAAACGACGTGTGTCTGGGCTGTTATCGCAGCATCGGCGAAATCATCGCCTGGGGAGATGCCAGCGATGCGAAAAAACGGGAAATCCTTGCCCGCGTTGGAGAGCGACGCGTCCGGCGGATGGCAAAGTCTGACAAGTGATGAGGCTGGCTGGCGGTGGCTAGATGCTGATTTCAACACGCGCCAAGTCACCGTCTTTATCGTACTCCGGTTCGCAGAGCACCAGCCGCGAAGCGTCAACCTGGTTGCTGACCAGCGCCTGCTTGACGGCTTGCGCGCGTTTATCGGCAAGTTGCAGCAGTGTCTGGCGTTGCTCATCAGAAAGCGGCGCGTCCAGCGACTTGATGTCGGGGTAAAGCTGCTTCAAATCCTGCGCGTTACTGTAGCCGCACAAGGTCAGGCGGACGCCGGGGCGTTGCTGCATCAGGCTGGCGATTTTTTGCAACGCCTCGCCCTGTTCGTCAGACAACACAGCGCTGCCGGGCTCAAACTCAGCGGGGTCGAAACGCAGGGCGGTGGCGAGGGAAAACAGCGCGTCTGCCGCCACCACCAGGCCATAGGGTGTGTAATAGTTGATGACCGCAGCAGTGATGGCTTTTGACAGCGCCTTGTTGATGGCGTCCTGCGGGTCAAAGTCAGGGTTGTTGAGATCGCCTGTCACCGGAATGCTCAGGCGTATGCTGTTATCGCGGTCTTTCAGCAGGCGAAGGCTGGTGTTGAGCGGAAAACCAAAGGCAGCGTCCAGTTTTTCGGCATCCTGCTTGCTCAGCGCCTTGAACTCAAAATGATGCAGGCTGAGGTCAAGCATGCTGTCGAGTTTGTCCTGCGCCGCGCGCAGTTTCAGCTTTGCGTCCAGCTGACCGCTTTTGATGCTGTGGCCAATGGCGTCACGGGTATAAGCCGACATGCTGCGCAAGTCGATGCCGGTAAGTTTGCTGTCGATATCAAACGAGCGTGTTTTGCCGAAAGGTTGTACGGCGCCCTGCAAGTCGATGACGCCATGCTGGTTGTAGGTGGCGTGAAAACGAATGTCGATTGCCTGTTCGGGCTTGCTGTTGTCGATATGGTTAGCCGTCAGCGTGATGTGATTGATGTTGACCTTGAAGGGTTGGCTCAGGCTGTTGTCAACGAACAGCAGGCTGTTATCCGTAGTGTATTCAAAGCGGTTAACAGCAAAAACAAAAGGCTTGCCGGATTGTTGTTCTGCAGCCGCATCGCTATTCACTGCCTTGTTTTCAGACGCAGGTTTGTTAGTTGTGGTGGACAACCAGTCCTGGTATTCAAAGCGGCCATCCTTGCGCCTGAGCATGACCAGGTTGTGACCGTCAAGCGCAACCCTGTCGATGCTGAGTGTGTTCAGATGTTGCAGCGACAGCCTGGTTAGCATCAGCTTGTCGAAGCGGGTAATCTCCGGCGCAGGCGAATCGGTTTCGCGTTGCAGCAAGCGCGCGGATTCAAGCCTAAGCGTGGCGAGACGCAGCGAGCGGGTGGAGTCCATCACAAATTTATTCATGCTGAGCGCATTCAATGCCAGCAGATCACGGTCGAGATGATTGTTGTGAACCCGCAGTAGCGACAGTTGCAGCCCGCCCTTTGCGCTGAGCGGTGGTGTTTTATCACCGCTGCGAGACAGGTCGTATTCCAGCAAACCGTTCCAGTCAAGTTGTTGCAACAGCATGCAGTAATCAAGCCTGGCGTCATGTGAAGTGTTGTAACAGACACGCATATCCGACAGGCTGATGTCGCCCAGCCGCACGCGCCAGTCAGGTGGCTGCGTTGTTTTGTCATGTGCAGAAGCGCTGTTATCCTCGCCTGATGGTGTCAAATTGACGCCAGCGACGGTCAGCGCATCGTCCCGCTGGGTGACATGCAAAGACAGGCCTTGCAAACGAATAAAACGAATATGGGCGAGTTGGTCGTTGAGGTTGCGCCATGACCAGCCGACCGACAGGCGATCAAGCTTCAGTGTTTCGTTGCCCGTCACCTTGTCTGCTACGGACATACCGACAAGTGTCGCCGAGCCATCGTTGAAATCAAAGCTTACATCGGCGATGTTCGCCTGCAAGCCTTGCTGATCAAACCATGCTGTCACGCCCCGTTTGACGCCAAACGGCAGGCTCAGTCGTAACAGCAACAACAACGCCGCGATAACAACGAGCGCCCAAAGCAGAATTTTCGCCGCGCGTTTCATGCCTCAGCCCTGCTGCTGGCTGAGTTTCAGCATTTGCAGAATATTGGTGCGGGTGGCGCGACTGAGCAGCAGTCGCGCATGTTTGTCGGCGGTGTGAAAGGCTTCGCCAAAACGCAACTCGCCAGACTGCTCGTCATGCAGAAAATCACTGGCGATGAGATTGTCGACAAAATTGGCAATCAGCTTTTTGTCGAAATAATCCGGCGAGTTAGATTCGTTCATCATGGAGATGCGCTGCGCCATCAGCAGGCTTTGGGTTTCAAGCTGCTCGCGCGACAGCGGTTGTTCGTGATGCATGCTGAGCAGCGCCAGCGTCATGTAATACACTTCCAGCACCGGCGAGATAATGCGCGACAACTGGTGCAACTGGCTGTATTCCAGCGTACCTGAACCGGGGCGGGTGTAGACTTCAAGCTGGTCATTTTTTATCAGCAGGCCGAGCGCAGACAGGTTGTCCAGTGTTTGTGTTACCACGTCGTTGATCTGCCTGGCCGGCCAGTGCAAAAACAGCTCCTGCTTGAGAAACGGATAGACGATGGCAATCAGGTTGACAATCTGGTCGCGGGTCAGGCTGCGCATGTTGAGAAAGCAACAGGCGACCAGACTGGGCAGCGCGAATAAATGCAGCACATTGTTTTTGTAATAGGTCAACGTGACCGACTGCTTTTCATCCAGCCAGATAATGTCGCCCAGTTCGTGGGTTCGGCGTCGCACCAGTTTGAGTGACTCAAGATGCTTTATCTGGTGCATCGGATCATGTTCCGGATAGCGTATGCGCTCGGAATAGTCACTACGTTTCAGCAAATCGATGTAGAGCAAAATCATGTTCGCCAGCTCGCGCTCGTCCATGGTCATTCTGGGCGTGGCGAGCAGAATGCTGGCGATCATGTTGGTGGCGTTTACCGCCGTGCTGCGGTTGATGCTGCGCATGATGTGTTTGGCGCAGTGATTCACCGTGTTGAACAGCCATTCGGGTTTGTCCTGCTTGTTGAAGGGTTGCAGCGTCCAGTCAGGATTGTATTTGTGCAGAACCTCATCCAGCAAAACCGGTTCGCCGAAGCTGGCGCTGACGCGGCCATAGTTGCCGCGCAGTTTGAAGATAGCGGCAATCGAGCCGAGCAGGGTTTCAGACTTTTTATCCTCGCCTGCAAGCTCGGCCAGGTACGCCTTGCTTTCAATCAGTTTTTCATAACCGATGTTCACCGGAATAAAGGCGACAGGCTTGCTGCGGTATTTCAGGTAACCGCGTATGGTCATCGACAACATGCCCGGTTTGGGTTTGAGCAGACGGCCAGTGCGGCTGCGGCCGCCTTCGATAAAATATTCCAGCGGCATGCCGCGCGACACCAGGGTGGCGACATATTCAAAAATCAGCGCGGAGTAGAGCGGGTCATCCTTGAAGCTGCGGCGAATAAAGAATGCGCCGCCGCCGCGCAGAATGGAGCCGATGACGGGCATGTTCAGGTTTTTACCGGCGGCGATGTACGGTATCGCCAGACCTTCGGAGTGAATCAGATAGGACAGAAGCAAGTAGTCGACATGGCTGCGGTGACTGGGCACATAAACCAGCTCGTGTGACAGGGCGAGCTTGTGCAACTGCGATTGATGATGCACATCAATGCCGGCGTAAAAACGGTTCCAGAAATAGGTCAGCACGCGCTGCATCAGCTGAATGGTGATGTTGGTGCAGTCGGCCACGATTTCACGCAGGATTTTCCGCGCCCGCACGGTAGCGTGATACACCGAACGCTTGTGCTGCTTGGCATACTGCGCGATGGCGTCGCGCACATCCGGTTGCGACAGAATCTCGCGAATCAGCGTGTTGCGGTGCGACACATCCGGCCCCAGCGTCGCGGTTTTCATTTCCACCAGCCGGTCGGTCAGCGCCTGCTGCACGCGGTCGATGTTGTCATCCACGCCGGCCTTGCCGTCAATCAGCTCGCGCAGGCTGAGCGGCTGCGAAAAACTGACCAGGGTATCGCGACCATGAAACAGAATGGTGAAAAACTTGCGGGTGCGGCTGGCCAGTTGCCAGGAATCAGCGAACAGCAGCATCAGCCAGTGTTTCTGTTTGGCCACCGGCCGCCCCCAGAACAGGGTGACCGGCGCAAGCTGCACATCGTCCACATCACCCTGTTGCACGGCTTCCACCAGATCGCGTAACAGGCGTGAACGCTTGGGCCGGTTCAGCAACCAGGCCTTGAACGGCAGCCGCGGCGCAACCGTATACACGCTGCGCCACTTGCGCAACGCCGGATGCTTGATGCGGTGAAACGGCGAGGGCAGACCAAGGCGTTTGCTGTCATGCGACAGCACCAGCAGATTCGACCACGAGCGCTGGTACAACACATAAACCAGCGGCTTGTCGGCATCGATGTGAAGCGCGTCAGCCGTGGGCGGCACATCGGTGGTGCGCACCCACAGAAACAGCAGCTTCTGCATCAGCCGGTTCAGCGGCGCGGTGAAATAATTAAGCGATAAAGTCATCGCAACAAACCCGTCAAGGCGCCACCGCCTGCTTAAGGTTTTGCACCAGTATCCACGGCTTTACCACCACCGCCCACACCAGAATATCGTTGTCGTACCACAGTTTCGCCTGTTCATCCGACACCGGCGCGATCAGGCCGGCATCCATCCACTGTTTTACCTGTTCGGCGTTGTCGCGCGACATTTGCATGGCGACATCGACCAGATCAAGCTTGCTGGCGACATGAATGGCGCTGCCCTGCGCAAAAAACACCTGCAATTCCTTCCAGGCGATTTTCGAGGTTTCCGCAAGCAGCTTGTGTTTCAGCTCGTCATTGCCGGAAAGTTGTGTAACCATCAGGCGTGACGTTTTCGCATAATCAGGTAAATCATGAACAGGGCCAGCCCGGCGAACAAATGTTTCAGACTGTGACCGCTGATAACGCCGGTGTAGTGATACGCCAGTGCGTCAAAATGTTCGCCAGCCTTGGCCAGCGCGTACATCAACAGCGACAGGCCGAGCAGCAGCGTGGGTTTGCCGGCGCGGTGATACAGAATCAGAATCAATATCACCAGCAGCACCGAGAGATATTGCGCAAGCGCGTAAAAGCGCAGGTCGCCCATACCCAGCTGTTCGGTTTTGTGCCAGTACAGCACGCTGCTCACCCCCGCCAGCAACAGCGGCCAGAACAGCACGCGGCCATAGAATCCTGAAATATAAATGCTGAACACCAGCCCCAGCAGCCCGGTGAACAGAATCGCCATCGGCAACCGGTCCCACACCAGTGAAGTGTTGTCCGGCGACAGGTGATACCAGGCCGAACCGAGGGCAGCCAGCATGCCAGCGGTGAACAGCACGCCAAACTCGCGGCGCAGCTTGATATGCACATGCATGATATTCATGCGCATGCTGCCCAGCAAACCGAGCAGGCCAACCAGCAGCAACAGGCCATTGCTGGCGACATTATAAAAATTGGGTATGCCGAACATCGTCAGCGTATCGGCAAAACGGTGATAACCGGCATCCTGTGCAAACGGCGGTTGAAAAAACAGCGTCCCGGCAATGGCGGCAGCGGCGACAACCAGCAAAATTAACAATTTCATACAAAATCCCCTTCAGAATGAGGACTTTACCACGAGTGCGCGAATGCCTGAAGCAGTGCGCCCTGTATGGCGCGAGTAATCAAGCAGGTGTGGGCAAGGCGGAGTGCGTTTAAGGCCGCTTGGTAGATCATTGAAAAAGTCTCAGGCGAGTGCGAGGCAAGGTAAAATCTGGCGAAAAGCGCAGTTTACAAAGAGTAAATGAGCATTTGAGCCAGATTTTAACGCTGTATCGCGCCGCATCAGAGTTTTCAACAGCCTGTCAGCGTGAAGCCCCACCGCCAAAACGCTTGATCTGCCGCTTCATAAAACGCTCGGTCGGGCGAAACACATAGGCGGCCGCAGCGGTCATCAGAGAAAAGAACAGCTTTTCTTCATTGTCGCTGGCGACAAAAAACACCAGCACCAGAATCACAACAACAGTCAGCACGGAATAAACAATCCATGCTTTTTTCAACTGCGCCGGGGTGATGTCATCTTCTTTGTTATCCATTGTATTAACCGTGGTACGAGAAACAAAAGCAGCGCGCTTGTGCGCACTGCCGATTTTACACTGGAAATATTGGCGGCAGCAGAAAAATTAATACTATTTTAATGTGCCGGGGGGTGCTGACGCTGGGGCTACGCTTGCCGCAATTCCGTTGAAACAAGCGCATTTTGCGCCTTGTTTTGCCCTGCTTGCTTGCGCCGCAGTCAATACAACTTGATTTTTATGATTTTCTCCAACAAACGAAAATGTTTATCGATAGAATAAATTTTGCAGTTGTTGGCTTTGGCGCTTTGTGCGATAACAAGGTCAGGTATTCCTATCCCGTTCGCACCCGCTTTCAGGCAACTTACCTGAAACGCTATAATTTCATCCCAATTTATCCGCAGAGGGATGCGCCGGATTTCCTGAAGCAGTTTAATGACAGTAAATTGCTTTCTTACTTTAAGAAACGGAATCAGCTCGGCCAAAATCAGGTCATTCGTCACAACCAGGTTTTCATCAATAAGCGCATCCATGTCAGTAAGGTCATCGCCTTGCTTGAAATAATCAATCCATATTGATGTATCGACCAAAACACCCATCAATGGCGATCTCGAAGCTCGTCCAGATCAATATCCAGATCAATTTTTCCCTTGTATTTTTTCAGATCAGAAATCTTCGACTTGCGAATTAACTCACGCAGTGCGAGTACGATAACGCCGGTTTTAGTGCCAGTATGGGTTAGTTTCATTGCCTCGTCTAAAAGCTTCTCAGGCAGATCAAGAGTGGTTCTCATAGCGCCTCCGATGAGTATGCATATGATATTAGCAATTTATGCATACGCGATCAAGCGGGGGCGCCAGCAATAACCAGAATGTTGAGTGATGATTTGTTTTGGTGCGAGCGGAGCATCGCGGTGAAGCGGTGGCGACAGTTATTAATGCTGCGGGCTAATTCGGCGTCAGCGGTGTATTCGACTTGGTATTCAATATCGTCAGTGCGGAGAATATCACCACATCCTGAAGAAAATGAATGAACCATGCCCAGAAAATACCATGTGTTTCAAGCACCGATTTCATCAGAAGCCAGCCCAGCAAGCCCGACATGAACATACCAACGATTCCGTTGGGCATACCACCGTAGTGCGCAAGGCCAAAGAGCACGGCGGAAACGAGCATGAGAGTCACAGGAGAAACAACTTCATGTAGCGCCTCCGCAATGCCGACCCTGAAAATGAGTTCTTCAGAAAGTGAATTTGTCAGTGAGAAAAGGAGAACCCATCCGAAAAAAGGAGACAGTAGCGACATGTTAAGGCCGGTAGACCTGACCTGAAAAAACATAAATAAAGCAGTAAAGAATGTGATAAATAAAGAGAGGCTCAAGCCAAGGCTTAACCAAGTTTCACCCTCATGGATTCCAAATACGGGAACCGGGCTTACCGGCGCATATATAGCGCCAATGGATATAAACCCGCCTGTGACTTCACCGTTTAAAAAATACAGTACGGTGACAGTGACAAACGCAAGCAGCAGGAGCAGTATCTGATAGTTGAACTGACCAGCGATGTAATCGTTATCAGAAGCCTGCAGCGCAATGATTTTAGAAAAGCTGAACAGTTTGAATATCAGCGCAATGGAAATGAGAATCAGCGATAGTGACACGATAACCTTGATCAAGTTTTTCTCCTTTTATCGTCAGCTAATGCTCGAAACAAGAGGCGGAGATTTGCCATCTGCTTGGTGCAATTCACAGCCACTCATTTTGAATGCATATATGCTATCATCAGCACTATGGCTGATACAATCGTTATTGATACCAGCGTTATTGTCAGCGCCCTTATCGGCAAGAGAGGGGGGAGTCGTGAAATTATACGGCAGTGCCTGGAAGGCAAGCATAAGCCATTGATTAGCAATGCCTTGTTTCAGGAGTGCGAGGATGTTGTCAAGCGCAAAAAAATCCAGGATGCCTGCCCGCTTACCAAAAATGAGACAAGAGCATTGCTGAACGCATATTACAGCGTTTGCTAATGGACGCCAATTTATTACCTTTGGCGCCCCAATGTCCCTGATGAGGGTGATAATTTTTTAATTGAACTGGCTCTGGCTGGTAATGCCAGCCATATCGTCACCAATAATATCAGTGATTTGAAAAAGGCAGAGCTTAAGTTTCCAGACCTGCGGATTATGACGCCTGCTGCATTTTTAAGAGGTTAAAAAATATGGCCACATTGACTATACGCATACCGGACGACAAGCATGGGCGCCTGAAAGCATTGGCGCAGCACAGGCATGTGAGCATCAATAAATTAATTGAGGAATTATCTACCCAGGCGCTTGCTGAATTTGACAGCGAGATACGGTTTCGCGCGCTTGCCGCCAGCGGCGATGTAAATAAGGGGGTTGAACTGCTTGATAAGATTGATGAGCATTTTTCAAAATGATCCATGAATGCATAGTGTCCCGCATTGAAGACACTTGTACGTTCGGGTTGCGGTAATAACATAGCAAGAGACACTCAATATATGTTTGCTATAAGTAAGCGACGGCTTTAACAGTGCGTACGACAGGCAAAGTGGCCAACTTTGCGCATTTGTATTTATTTCGGGTAACAAGTCTAGGCCGATTCTTCATATTGCATATTGACAGATGGGGGCGCTCATATGTATTAGAGTATATAAGATCACTAGTGTCCCATAAACTTTCATGAGAATTGTAGTTTTGTTTGAAGGTGAGAAAGTTTTGGTTCAGGCGGATCGCCACGCAACAGTGCTTGCAGGTCGCGCCGCTCAAACAAATTGAGTTGAAG
>JALWPK010000007.1 GCA_026995045.1 Gammaproteobacteria bacterium
TCGCCGGTGGACTCGCAAAACAGACACAGTATAGGGATGACGCTCAGGCCAGTTATAGAGACGTAGATCAGTGGCAACACACAAAATCCCGTGTAGACGACCAAAGCTTCAGCTTCCAGGGTGATGTTGGTATGGCCGTCAGACGCTTCATGATCGAAGAGGAGAATCGTTCGCCTGCAGATGTCGATAACATCATCCATCGCCACAACATGGGCGATACAAACGCCACGGCAACACTGTCTGATTCGGTTTCCCATTTTGCACAAGCACATGGAAAGGAACTTGCCGGCATACAATCATCGCCAGATGCTCAGACTGTATTCGATGCAGAAGAAGAACGCGCTTATGAAATCAGTACCAGACGATCTCACGTTGCCGAAACTGGCAAATCCGGTTCAGCAACCGTTCAATGGATGGCTCAGCATGCAGGTATTCCAGGTGAACGGGATGTCAATGATAACGCTGCATCCATAATGGATGAATCCGGGTTTGATATGGATGCGACTACAACGAGAATCGACAACGGACGCGCTTCAGTAACCACAGACAGCCAGAAACTGGAAGAGACCGTAGAAGACAAACAACGAATCTACTCAGTGGGTACTGCTCCAGGCATTCACGAAACCATGGATAAGGTAAAAACGAAGCTGACCAACAAATTCAGCGAGTTATTTGATTAGCCGAACATCAGTGGCGATCAAATATCGACCAGATTTTTGTCATATTACGGAGATCAAGAGCTAGAGGAGGCGAATAGGTCGCCTCACTTGTTTCTTTCCACCAATCCTGACTCTCTTTCTCTCTTCTTTTTCGCATCTCCGGGGAAAGTATGGATGCCATAGCTTTACGGGACTTGTACAACATCCGCGTGACAAGAATTATCATGGCGGCCCAAATCAGACCCATAAAAAAATTATCAAACAGTACATTCAATACAGGCAAGAATTGACCGATCGCCACGATGATAGCGGCTAACAATAGAAAACCGAAAAATTCCTTCAATAAGCGCATGTTTCTTTCCCTCATTGAGACCTACTGGCCTGTGTCACAAGATATTTTGACCGTATTTGACATAATAGTTCTACCATTGTCCACTCCTATACACTCACTGGGCCATACTCGGAAGTTACTGGGAACCCAGGCACTTCAGAGTCGAGTGCATACATGGATGACAGGCATTAAAGCTGGAATCAAAAATCAATCTCCACAGGTTCATTAATCCCGAGCTTCCACCTGGTATTTCTTTCACACAGCCCAGCGAGTGATTCAGTCAGGGGTTTAACGGATGGATCCAGAAGCTTCATCGATTTGGCCTTGCGGGCGAACGGTTCCAACGTCCTGGCCTGGCGTGCATGACCCGCATGATCCAGCAGATACCCAAGCCGACGCACAGCGGAATTCTCATAAATCGCAGCGGCTTTCGCCAGTTTGTGTGGATCGGCCTTTGCGCCGATGTCATGAGCAATCTGGGCAACACCATTGATGCCGGCTGCCTGATGAAAATAGCGGGCGCAATCCAGAAGAGTCAGTTCCACACCCGCCACCTTTGCAAAACCCGCCTCACTTTTCATTTGCAAAAGCCAATCAGGCAAATTGGTTTTGGCGAAGGCTGCCGGGGCCTGGTAAATGAACTGAAGCCGGTGGCGGCCAATATCGAATGCCCGCAGCTGCTTCGAAGCGATCACCTGAAAGACCATCGCTGCCTGATGCGAAGAACCATGGAAAGCGGCTGCCCGCAACAAGGAAATCCGATAGTCGAGGCCCAGGTATTTCATCAATGGATCGATCCAGCGAACCGGATCGGGTGCCCCGGCTACCCTGTCCTCTGGCCGCAGGATCAGATAAAAACCACGACGGGGACTCACCAGCCGCTGTTTCCTGGCCAATCGGCGAGCAGCGGCAACGAAAGCGTCCGAACTCAAGCCAAGCGCATCCAGTGCCTCTTCCCGAGAGAACCAGGCCCGGCCGTGAGAAAGCAGCTCATCAATATAGTGCTCAACCGAAACCATGCCCCATTTATATGCAAAAATCGACACAATAGCAAATATTTTGCATATGACTGGGGCAGTGATGCGCTAAAACAACATTCGCTGGTTTGGCGCCAGTAAAGGGTCTGAGGGAAATGGCTCAAAATGGCTTGGAATGGAAGGGGTCCGGAATGGAAAGGCCCTATCCGAAAGGGCTAGAGGCACAAAGGGTCCCATCCCTGCTGTACCAGTCACGTGCACTTTCAGTCTGTCCCAGAAAAATGTTTGCCAGCAAAAACCAATTTAACGTAGTCATTGGCACACCCTGCCTGTTAAATCCAGGCAGATGTTCTGCCTGCAGCGTAAATCGAAACCACCCCACCCGGCGTGTTTGCCCGTCAAACT
>JALWPK010000008.1 GCA_026995045.1 Gammaproteobacteria bacterium
AGTTTCATAATTAATTTCAGATGGTGTTTTAACTGTAATTGCCCCAGTATCTGGATCAATTTGGAATGCATCATTGGTATTACCCGCCATAATGCTATACATTAGTGGGTCACCATCCAAATCACGATCAATATTAGTCATTGAATCGTTTAAATTAACAACCCTTGTAAATATTGGAGAATTTTCATCCAATGTTACCGTAATATCATCAACAATAGGAGCGTTATTATTTGAATTTGTTAAATTAATCGTAATTGTTGCTGTATCGCTGGTTGTACCATCACTTGCTTGAATTGTTAGTGCAAATGTTGGATTTATTAAAATATCTAAAGGTGTGATATTTATCACTGAAATTAAACCTGTTGCAGCATCAATGGTAAAAGCGCCAAGTCCATTACCATTAATAATGGTATAGGTTAGTGCTTGTCCATCGGTATCCTTATCCATTCCTGTATTGGCATCATTAATATCAACTACTTGGGTATGAAGAATACTATTTTCATGTAAATCAACAGTTAAATCATTAATCAATGGAGAAGAATTTTCAACAACATCATTTAAATTAACCGTGATCGTCGCCGTATTAGCATTAACCCCATCCGTTGCTGAAATCATTAAGTCAAAGCTAGGGTGAGTTTCAAAATCTAAAGCAGATGAATTAATAACTCTAATCTCACCTGTTGTTGGATTAATCGCAAAAACACCAAGCCCGCTACCACCAATAATACTATAAGTGAGGGGTTGACCATCGGCATCCTTATCAATTCCGGTATTGGCATCATTAATATCCAGAATTTGAGTATTATTACCTGTATTTTCATCAATATTAATAATGACATCATTAATGACAGGATTATTAGATTCAGCAACATCATTTAAATTAACCGTAACAATTGCGGTGTCTGTATTGGTGCCATCGGTTGCTGAAATGGTTAAGGCAAAACCATGGAGGGGGAGAGTTGTGGAAAGGAGGGGATCTTCATAATTTAACGCCCCAGTTTGAATAACTTTAATCTCACCTGTTGCAGAATCTATATCAAAAGCACCCCCTATATTTCCACTAATAATACTATAGGTTAAAGCTTGACCATCAGCATCCGTATCACCACCACTGGCATCATTAATATTTGTAATGACCGTATTATTTGGTAAATTTTCATCAATAGAAACAGTTACATCATTAATAACAGGTGAATTCTCTGGTAAATCATTTAAATTAATCGTGATTGTTGCTGTATCAACATTGACCCCATCCGTCGCTGAAATGGTTAAGGTAAAGCTCGGATTGGTTTCAAAATCTAACGCAGTGGTATTGGCAACCGTAATTGCCCCCGTTGTCGCATTAATGGCAAACGCCCCATTGGTATTGCCATTCGTAATGCTATAGGTTAACGCTTGACCATCGGCATCCGTATCCCCCCCACTGGCATCATTAATATCAATCACCGCGGTGCCTGCGACGCTATTTTCGTCTAAATTGGTTGATACATCATTAATAACAGGTGAATTTGCACCGCCTTCTGGTAAATCATTTAAATTAATCGTGATCGTTGCTGTATCAACATTAACCCCATCCGTTGCCTCAATAATTAAGGCAAAACCATGAAGGGGAGGAGTTGTGGAGAGTTGTGGATCTTCATAATTTAAAGCAGAAGCATTAGCAACCGTAATCAATCCTGTTGCAGCATCAATAGCAAAAGCCCCATTCGTATTACCATTAGTAATGCTATAGGTTAAAGCTTGACCATCGGCATCTGTATCACCACCACTGGCATCATTAATATTTGTAACAACCGTATTATTTGGTAAATTTTCATCAATAGAAATGGTTACATCATTAATAACAGGTGAATTTGCACCGCCTTCTGGTAAATCATTTAAATTAATCGTGATCGTTGCCGTATCAACATTGACCCCATCCGTTGCCTCAATAATTAAGGCAAAACCATGAAGGGGAGGAGTTGTGGAGAGTTGTGGATCTTCATAATTTAAAGCAGAAGCATTAGCAACCGTAATCAATCCCGTTGCAGCATCAATAGCAAAAGCCCCATTCGTATTGCCATTGGTAATGCTATAGGTTAAAGCTTGACCATCGGCATCTGTATCACCACCACTGGCATCATTAATATTTGTAACAACCGTATTATTTGGTAAATTTTCATCAATAGAAATGGTTACATCATTAATAACAGGTGAATTTGCACCGCCTTCTGGTAAATCATTTAAATTAATCGTGATCGTTGCCGTATCAACATTGACCCCATCTGTCGCTGAAATGGTTAAGGTAAAGCTCGGATTGGTTTCAAAATCTAACGCAGTGGTATTGGCAACCGTAATTGCCCCCGTTGTCGCATTAATGGCAAACGCCCCAT
>JALWPK010000009.1 GCA_026995045.1 Gammaproteobacteria bacterium
CTTCAACTCAATTTGTTTGAGCGGCGCGACCTGCAAGCACTGTTGCGTGGCGATCCGCCTGAACCAAAACTTTCTCACCTTCAAACAAAACTACAATTCTCATGAAAGTTTATGGGACACTAGTGATTTAAAACAAATTCGTGATGATATGTATGACCAACCGCAAGGAGTTAGGAATATATACTTAATACCAAATAAATACCCTCAAGGTGATTCATTCTTATTCAATGTTTATCTAAAAGAGACGTATAATTATGGGAGACTTCAGTCAGCCACATATGCTATTGCCAATCATAGTGATTTGTTGGCCGCTGGAGGAGGCTATGTGACGGCGCTAGAGCCAATATCGCCATCATTAGATTTTCTAAATTACAGCAATGACTCATTCTCTAGTTTAAATTTTGACTTGACCATCAATAATGATTTTACATTAACTCCATCTACCTGGGATCCAGTTAGCACAGTAACTGGCAATATGTTTCATGATGAAACAGATATTGTCATAAAAGGAAAAGGGCTAGACTATATATTTACCAGGACTTACAACTCGCTCAATGTAGGTCAATCTAGCAATCTACCTTTAAGTAAAGGCTGGACGCACTCATATAATATGAAATTAGTTGCTAATGAATATGGAAGAAACCCAGATTTTGATGTTGTAGATGCACCAGAAAACTATGATGGAAAAGTTTCATCTATAACCTATACTGATGAACGTGGTGGCGAAGTAAACTTTCTAGTTACTGATCCGACGTGGAATCCATATGGCTTGGATTATACTTACGACGCCACAAAGATATCACAAAGTTGCAACGCTGTGCCTGGATTCTGCCCTGGTCCGCCCAATTGGGTTTTTCGCAGCTATCCAATAAATGCCGATTTAAGCGTAAATGCATTTTATGAAAACGGAGTCTTAGTTCTTCTTCGCGAACAGATATTTTCCACAAACATGTCAAATTGGCCTATACATCAGATTGAGCCATTTGTAACAAGTCCGCCCAAAATGAATTTTGACAAATTAGTGCTTGATATACCTGCGCCTGGTCAATATACGCTATCATTCAGAAATGGCACCAAATACGTATTTACTGGCGATCTAAGCAATATCGGCGGTACTGCGCGCTTAACATCGATTGAGAGTCCTTATGGACAAATACTAACACTTGGCTATATCGGAAATAATCTAACGAGTATTACAGATAGCCTTGACATTCCCGGTAGAACTGGGTTATCTCTTAGCTATTATTCTACTGGTATAAATGCAGGACGTTTAGACAAAATTACTGACTGGACTGGACGCACATGGGATTATAGATACAATTCAAAGGGTCAATTAACGAGCGTCATTGACCCTCTCAATTACGCAACAACTTATACTTATCATCAAGGGACCGATAAAATAGCATTCATTATTAGTCCTGAGGCACGTGAAGGCGGAGTAAAAGCGACTGGCTTCAGTTATTATGAAGATGATCGTACGTACTCCTACATTGACCAGCTCGGTAATGAAGAGTTCATAACCTACGATTTATTTCGAAAGCGCACTCGCATTACTAACCCTCTCGGATATATTACAACTCATTCTTACGATAGAAACGGCGCTTTAATTAAGCTCGAAGAGCCCGATGGCGGAATCTTACTATTCGAGAACAACAAGGACGGGCTACGTTATCTTAAACGCGATCCACTGGGTTATTCCACTACCTATTCCTACAATAAAGCACGAACCTTAGATGGCGCTTTATCAGACAGCTTCGGTCAAGTTACTCGAGAACAGGATGCGCTAGGCAATACTATCGATTACACCTACGGTATATATGATCAAGTTATTGGTGTAAAAGACAAAAACAATACGCGCCTGATAAAAGACTACTATCTGACAACCAATACCGCAACAGGCGCCGTAAAAGGCAAACTGCGCCGCATTGTCCTTCCACAGGCAATCGTCAATGGCGCAGTGCAAACTAATATCGTAATAGCAGAGTACAAGTATTACCCCGACAGCACAATCAAGCATATCGAAGAAAACATTGATCCTACTACACCCACGCGAAAACGTATCACAGATTATATCTATAACTTCACATCCGCTGGATTGACTGTAACAAAAACAATAAGTGGAGCAACCAATGGCAATTCGATTGTTACACAGCAAGTATATGATACATTGTGGCGCATAATCTCCACAACGATAAACCGGAGGGTCAGTGCGACGGACACAACGATGATGGCAATAACAACGAGTTATGAATATGATTCATTAGACAGGCAAATAAAAGCCACCGATACGTTAGGAAATATTGTAGAAACAATCTATGATGCCAATGGTAAAGTAAAGCAAATAATCAAACGATACAAAATTGATAGCACTGCAACGAACACCGCACTAAAAACTGGATGCACCATTGATCCCAATTATCCCAATTATCACAGTTGCATTATTGAAACCAATACCTACGACAAAGTGGACCGCCTAATAACAAAGACAGACATTACTGGCAAGACAACTAAATATCAGTATGACGAAATGGGCAACGTCACCCGCGTCACCAACCGCAACGGCCACAGCCTGGTGAACGAATACGACGCCATGGGCCGCCTGATCAAGGTCACCGACGAGAACGGCTACAGCATCCGCCGCCAATACGACCTGGCCGGGCGCCTCATTGCCAGCACCGACGGCAACGGCAATACCACCACCTACGAGTACGACGCCCTCGGCCGCCTGATCAAGACCACCAGTCCCGAAGGGCGCATCAGCACCATCGAGCAGTACGATGGCAACGGCAACATCATTCTCAGCAAAGACGCCAACGCCAATGCCGGCAGCCAGCCGGTGAACGCCCAGGGCGGCAGCGTGTACAAGGTCTACGACGAGTTCAACCGCGTCATTGCCGAGACCAACGCCAACAACGAGACCACCGCCTACAGCTACGACCTGCTGGGCAACCTCACCGCCATCACCGACGCCGAAGGGCGCACCACCACCTTCGTCTACGACGACCTCGGCCGCCTGATCGAGACCATCGACCCCCTCATCGAGACCCCGGTCGACAAAACCGTCACCTACAGCTACGACGAAGCCGGTAACCGCCTGACCACCACCGACCGCCTGGGCGAGACCATCCGCACCACGTTTGATGCCGCCAACCGCGCCATCCTCACCGAATACCTGGCCGATGCTACCAGCCAGAGCGCCACATATGACCAGTACGGCGACAAGGTAGCCATCAGCAATACCGACGTCACCTACAGCTACACGTATGACAACCAGCACCGCCTCACCGGCAAAACCGACAGCCGCAGCGGCAAAAGCCTGCTCTGGGCCTACGACGCCGCCGGCAACCTGATTAGCAAAACCGACTACCAGGGCAGCGTCACCACCTACACCTATGACGACAGCAACCGTCTGGTGGCCATGGCCAACCCCGCCTACCTGCAGGCCAGCTACCAGTACGACGGCGCCGGCCGCCTGACAAGCCGCATCCTCAGCAACGGCGCCAGCACCCTGTACACATACGACAAGGACGGCTTCCTCACCCGAATGGTGCAAAAGAGCGCCGACGGCAGCATCATCGACGATCGCAGCTACCTTCACGACAACATCGGCAACATCACCCGGGTTGACATCGTCGGCGGGGCGCTGACCACCTACAGTTATGATCCGGCCTACCGCCTGACATACCGTAGCACCGTTCGAGTCGACCTGATCGACAATGAAAGCTATACCTACGACAGGGTCGGCAACCGCAAGACACGCTTTATCGTCTTCCAGGCCACGGCCACAGCGCCGATTATTGTTGAGACCCTGACCTACAGCTACAACAACGGCAACCGCCTGCAAAGCGTCAGCAGCACTCTGAACGGCCTGCTCAACAGCTACGACTACGACGACAACGGAAGCCGCATCGCCAAACGCGACGCCAGCGGTAATATCATCGAAAGCTATCAGTACGACCAGCGCCGCCTGATTACACAGATTGACCGCAACGGCCAGATCAGCACCTACCGCTACGACCCCAACGCCTACCGCATCGCCCAGAGCACGGCGGGCGCCGGCAAAAACTACTACCTGGAAGGCGAGAACCTGGAAGCCGTCTATGACGACAACAACCAGCTTCAGGCCAGCTACCTGCGCGGCGTAATAGTGGATGAAATCATCAACGGCAACGAACGCGACCCATCAGGCAAGCTGATCAACCGCAGTTATCATCATGATCAGGTCAACAGCGTGATCGCCACCACCGACCACACCGGCGCCGCCACCCAGACCACGCGCTACCACCCCTTCGGCAGCACCATCAGCAGCACCGGCAGCGACCCCAACGCGCTGAAATACACCGGCCGCGAACAGGACACCAGCGGGCTTTACTACTACCGGGCGCGGTATTATGATACGGAGGTGGGGCGGTTTTTGTCAGAAGATCCGATTGGATTTAACTCATTTGAGATCAATCACTATGTTTATGTGGGGAATAATCCGCTTCGTTTTAATGATCCGAGTGGTAAGGTTTGCGTTCCGTGTGTAACGGGGCTTATTTCTGGTACGGGTGCGGCTATTGGTACATATATTAGCGGTGGTGATTTCGAGGATGTGGTCACTTCATTTGCTGTAGGCGGGTTGGTTGGTGCCGGCCTTGCTCAGTTTGCGCCAGCAGTTACAGGCTTAATTGCTACTACACCTGGTATAAGTGGTACTACAGCTGCCGGAGCCATCTCGGAGGTCGTAGTAGGCACATCAGGTGCATTAATAACTAATACAGTTCAACAGTCAATTGATATTGCACAAAACGAACAAACCGGTTGGGATTGGAATAGTACTGCCGCGACCGGTGTGGGGGCATTAACAGCATCACTGATACCATCTGCTGCAGTAGCTACCGGAACAACAGGTTTTTCAATATCAGAGTTGGCGTTCTTTGAGGCTGTTGGTGTAGCGGAGGGTTATGCAGTAGGGCAAGTTTTCGATTCTTTTTCAGATCTTAATGCTCAGTCGGCACCAGCCAACGGCGGTTTTGTTCTCTACCCCAACAAAATAAACACAAATACAATTTTTAATGTTTATGCAAAATGATTCGATATATGCATATCGTTTTGCATCAAAAAACGCCTGCTTGATCGGTTGCGCTGTCGTTCTTGTATTTTATATATATGTTACTTATGTGAGTGTAACAAACGAGGCATTCAGTCTTTTGGGTTATGTTTTGATAACCTTGCTTTTTGGCATTCTATTTGCATTGTTCTTGTTTGAATATCTTAGGAGAAAGGTGACGTTATTCCGGATAAAAACAAACAAGGTGGGTATAGACGCTGTAATAAGGCCGTTCAACTTTAAATATTTACCTCGTAACAACGCGCAACAAAAAGCATGGGCAGAGATTTTGGACGCCCAATATTTTAGGTATCCGGATGTGGAGTCAATAGAAATGGCTGGATTGGATGGCATCAGGTTGTTGACTAAAGATGGCAAGATTGTGATTTACAGAAATATAGTCAACTACGAAAAATTATTAGATGATATTCGTTCTCATGTTGAAATAACAGAGATCCCCCCGGAAATGAAACGTGAGTGTGACTGATCGAGCAATAAAACAAAAGCTTTGCCAAGGTTTACGGCAGTATGCTGGGGCGACAAATGAAGTAGTGTTACAAAGTGCTGTAATAATTCGTATGAGTAATCTTGTCACCGGCCGCCTCGGCGAGACCACCCGCACCACGTTTGATGCCGCCAACCGCGCCATCCTCACCGAATACCTAGCCGACAATACCAGCCAGAGCGCCACATATGACCAGTACGGCGACAAGGTAGCCATCAGCAATGCCGATGTCACCTACAGCTACACGAATGACAACCAGCACCGCCTCACCGGCAAAACCGACAGCCGCAACAACCAAAGCCTGCTCTGGGCCCGTAAGCTTCCCCGTCAAGTAGACAATCCAAAAGTAGAGGATCTGGCGTTTGCCAATGCCTCGGCCGGCGTCACCCCACCAAGACTGTCATGGTCACGTTCTTCGTTGTATTCGAGGTAGAGCTGTAAGTAACCAACGCTTTGTCGATGAGATGGAGCAACGCATGGGTGTGCGTGTTAAGCATCGAGGACGGGGAAAGCCGAAGCAATGTGCCGGGGAGAGGGCTTATGTCCTGTCCTCTATAGTTTCAATATCTTCAGCCTGTAAATCCTGTCGCTTGTGTACGATGGCCAGGATCAACACATCAGGATCTGTGATCTCATAGATGATACGGTAGCTATAGATGGAAAGCTCACGGATGTTCTCAACGTTCATCTCGGCTACCTCCTTGCCGATGCGCGGCAGTTCATCAAGTATATCCGGTTTAGCAGCAATGTTATGCGCCACCCGTTGGGCGTAGATTTTAGAGTCGTAGGCAATCGCGTTGTAAATCTGGCGCAGGTCGTTCTTGGCCGGCAGCGACCAGACTACCACTTGGCAATCTCTTTCTTGACTTCCTCATGTGGTGTGGTCTGACCGTTCTGGGAGGCCTGCTGTCCCTTGCGGATTTTATCGATAACGTACAGGCGATACATGATCTCGTCCATATCGACATCGTCGGGGAGCTTGCCGATAGTGTTGAGCACTTCTTGTTTGACGGGTTGCATAGTGACTGTCCTCCATGATCAAAGTATAGCAAACTAAAGGGGATGAACTGAATAATTCTGTGCCGACGCCCTAGTGCGCACATCCAGCGCTGTGTTCGACGACCTCAACCGGCATGAAAAACTCATCGGCGCATTAGGCCAGACCACCACAGTGTATACGTAAGCCTCCCCACAGAGTAGACAGGTAGAAACTAGAACTTTTGGGCAATATTCACGCACTAGAGATTATCTGAATGAATCATATTTACCAAGTTCAATCTTACTAATCACTCAATAACTGGAAAATGCAGCTTGCCGGCCGCTTCACGCATATTCTCCTGTTTGCGCATATCATAGCCTGCTGTCGTTTTCGGGTCACTGTGACCGGCAAGCGCCTGCGCGATACGCAGGTCTCCCGTTTCCTGCAAGATGGTGGAGATAAAGGTTTTCCGAAAATCGTGCGGTGAGATATCGGCAATGCCAGCAGCTGCCTGGCGTTTTTTAACAATGTTATAAATCGCCTGGTCAGAGAGGCGTCCTGCAGCGATTTTTCCGTTTTTATATATACGGAAGAAGAGGGGGCCGTCGAAATCTCCTCTGATAGCGAGCCATTGCTGCACAGCGGTCAGTGTCCCGTCATCCAGAAACAATAAACGTTCTTTGTTGCCTTTACCGATAATCCGCGCCTGCTTTTGCTCCAGATCCAGGTCTTCCACGTTGAGGTCGGCCACCTCGGAGCGGCGCAGGCCGCCTATGTACATCATGCCGAATATGGCCAGATCCCGGTATGCGGCCGGTGAGCGGTGGGTATGGGGGTTGCCGTCTGCATCCCTGGTGGTAATTTCTTCTTCCATACAGGCCTTCACGAGCGCCCGGATCTCATCCTCAGACATCATGCGGCCGGTTTGCAAACGCACGCCAGGGATCATTTTAACCAGCATGATGCGCTGATAAGCATCTGCGCTCATTTGCCGCATGCCCATTGCAGCTTTGGCTGTGCCGCGAACCGCTGACAGTATGGCGTTGATGGTGGTATGCGCCAGTTTTTGCTGTTGTAGCGCACTGAGGAGCGTCTGGACGTGCTCGTAGCGAATCGCGCCCCAGGGTGTGTGCTGATAGTCCGGGTAATCGAATAATATGGCTACCTTGGTCATGTGGCTGATGACCATGCGCTTGGTGGCCGGAGATTTGCCAGCCAGGTACATATCCACAGGATTGGCGGTTAGTGAATATTCGCCGGTTAATGCTGGGAGCGCCGGGAGTTCATGTTTCAGGCTGGTTTCGCGGGTAAATCGGCTGTCTCTGGGTGGCATGGGCCAAGTCTCATATCAGGTTTTGATGATAGGAGTATAGTATAACTTTTGATAATGTATATTATCATAAGTTAATATCTTGAAATATTTGACTGCTATTCAAACAGTTATATATGGAAAGATGCCGTACGTCTATGAACTTGACACTATACCCGTTGTGGGTATACTTTGGCTATGAAAGCTGTTTTTGTTGAAGCCTCGGTATTTGAAAAATACAGGGCAAATTACCTTACTGACGAACAATATACAGCTTTGCAGAATGAGCTACTGGCGCTGCCAGATGCTGGCGATGTCATCCAGGGGTCTGGTGGCTTGCGCAAAATAAGGGCTGCATCGGGCGGTCGCGGAAAACGCGGGGGTGTACGCGTTATTTACTACTACCTCGCACAAAAGAAGCGATTTTATTTGCTGACTATTTATGCGAAGAATGAAGTAAGTGATCTGACGAAAACTGAAATCAAGCATCTTCGAGCATTTTTAGAGGACTGGAAACATGAGCAAGCGTAATTTATTTGAAGAGCTCAATCAAAGTCTGGAAGAAGCCAGAAAACATGATCAGGGCAAATTGACTTTACGCAGCACGTCGGTCGAAATAAAGCCTTTGGATATTACCCCAAATGAGATCATTCGAATCAGAGAATCCCTAAAGATGTCGCAGGCGCTTTTCGCTGCCTATTTACATACGAATAAACGAACATATGAAAAGTGGGAACAAGGTGAATCACGGCCTAATGAGCAGGCGATAACTTTATTGAAGCTCGTTAAACGTGATCCTGATATATTAGAAAGGATAGCATCGCTTTAACTTTAATGAATGCGATAAGGTGTATTTATCATAAGCATATCTTGTTAGTGTATCCAGAGCGCTTGTTGTATTACATTCAGGTGGCGCGTCGACATTGCTGTGTGACAATACGCTCGATGCGTTGCAGTGATGGATAATCACCGTATTGCTCTTCAAACAGCGCCTTTGTTTGTCCGAGTTGTTCCAATAACGAGGTTGCGGTCTCTTCTACCAGCCTGATCAGGAAACGTGAACCCACATCGCATTCTTCGGCCAGCGATGCCCAGTGTTTTGTGGTGATTTGCCCCGGGTCTCTTTGCCCGCCGACATCGAAGGCGAGATGATAATCGATTCGTTCGATGGCGCGCGTACAAACCAGATCATAGAAGGGAGACAGACGAATCTCGCCGTTTGGCAGATACAGTAGCGAGAGGTTCTTGGCGTGGCCATCCGAGTTGCCGGCCAGGACATTGAAAATCTGCCAGCGCAGGAGATGTTGTGTATCAATGGCGGGATCCGTTGAGGCGTCCTGTAGCAACCGGTAGCAGCTTGCAAAGCTCGGCCCGCCGGAGTCCTGGTATTTTTTCTCAAACCCGTAGCCAAGCGCCTGACAAAAGTCTTCCTGGTGCAGGCGCTGCACTTCGCCGCCCGTATCTGAACCGGCATCCCATACACGATCATAGCGCTCAATCTGCGCATAGAAACGCTTTTCAATGGAATGCAATTCGATATCGACGACGGGTAGCCCGATTTGTCTCGCAAGCAAGCTGGTAAACGTTTCATAGGCGGGCAGATGACGATAGTCCGTCAACTCGAATTTCAGGATATGGCTGGTGGGCGCTTCGCCCTCGGGAAGAAAATAGTGACCATCCCGGATCAACACCGGGCATTTATCCTGAGCGCCTGCTAATGATAGCCGGGGCCGTTTCTCCTTCGGCCAGGCCGCATAAATCTGGCCGCGCCGGGCAATCAGTTGGGCCAGTTCCTTACCTGTGAGGGGACGGTAACTTCGCTCGTCTGATGGGGTGCGCACCACAGGCAGGATAGAGAGTGCGCCGGCGCACTCACCACCGATGGCGCGCAACAAGTCAAAGTCGGTATTGGGAATTTTCAGATCACGAACAATGTGCTCGCGAACGCCGCCTTCAGGCAGCAGATTGGCAAAAAAACGATGCGCAACACTGGCCTCACTCGAAAAGTCTTCTGTTGTGAGAGGGAGGCTGACTGAGATGGCGAAGCCGTTGTTATTGATCCAGTCCGGCTCATAACGAAATCCAATGGCGCCGACTGGATTTCGCCACAAGTATCCCACCAGGCGATCATCAAACCAGACATTGAGCGCATCCGGGTCGATCATGATTTACCTGGTCGGGTTTTGGTCGGGTACGGATCGTGAGCGGAGGGGGTTGCTCCTCCCCTGGGTTGAACGATGATGTCCAGACCCAGGGTTCGCAAAGCCTTCAGGACTTTTCCAATCTCGGCAGTTTCCTTGCCGCGTTCGAACTCAGATAGAAACCGGGTGCTCAGATTACCGAGTCCGGATACCCTTTCGAGCGTCAAGCCTTTACCTTTGCGGTGTGCACGCACAAGCCGGCCGAGGTCTCCAGCCGACTGGATCCGCCCGTAAGAGACATCATTCTTTTCCATCTTTCCAGCCTAATTATTATACCGTACGGTAAAAATAGCAATAATTTTGCTGTGAATCAAGAAAAATATCCTGTACGTGATAAATATCGCTTTTATCATGAAGTGACTCATAATCGTTCACGTACGGTATAAATTACAGACCCTGTCGTATGCGAAATATGATGGCCTCATATCGGTAAGGTTGACCCTCTACAACCACGACAGCTACCTCGAAACCCGCTACACCTATAACACCAATGGCGATGTGCACACACCACCTATCCTGGCGGCCATGTCGTGGTCAACGAATACGGCGCGGCCTATGGGGGCAAATATGTCACCCGCACCAACCGTCTCACCAGCACTACCAGTCAGGAATCAGTCAAAAGCTTACGCCTAGCTATCATGAGGGAAGACACTTATTAGGTTCCAGTTTCTGTCCAAGGACTAGAGCCCACCTCTCCACTATTGATTAACATTATAATCGTCACACACTTTTCGTCTGGCCACACCGAATAGCCCAATTAAGCCAGAGCCGAACAGCCAGACTGTAGCCGGAATGGGTACGGCCGAAAGCATAAACTCCATATTACTGGGATTAATCTCATTTATTTGTGACACGTTGCCGGTCGCAAGATCAAGTTTATATGTTCCTGTGCGGTTAACAATATTGCTGTTATACGAATAGTAAAGCGTTTCGGCGATAACCGACCCCAACGGCATGATTATTAATGCGAGCAGCGCCGAATAACTTATAATATGCTTTATCATTATAGTTTTACCATCCTAAACTCGTGTTAGCTTTTTCTGTATAAAGAGAACGTTGTTTCTTCGCTTTCAATATATACGTGCTCAAAAGTATAAAGAAAATATTTATTAGTCGTTTGTAAGTTTTTTTACATAGGGCTGCTCGTTATCAGTTGATGTAACTGATTCTGCTACGGCGCTACCCGCCAATGCAGCTGCCCCTGTAACTAATGCTGAACCTCCTGCCATACCAAGACCACCGCTTGCTAGGCTTCCACCACCGAGTGCAGCTAAACCTGCAGATGAGGCTGCTGCTCCACATAAAGTTCCTCCAGATACGCCAAGCCCAGCCGCGCTTGCTGCTGCTCCAATTGCGGGAGCAGCTACGAAACCAGCCACTCCCGCTGCTATAGCTGTTTTTGGATTATTTACAGCAACCGTTGTTGCATTTGCTGTTATCTTTGCTGTAGTCAAAGCCATTTTTGCTGTAACTACTGTAGTTGCAACCGCTATATCTTTAATTGTTTCTCTATTATCATATACAGTCTTAGCAACGACCTTGGTAGTACCAGCCGCAACATTACCTGACACCTTAAGCGTGCCAATTGCTGCTTTTTCTAATAAACGAAAAAATCCCATTGTTTTCTCCAGATGTTCGATAATTTTATAATCAAGCTATATAGCTTAGGTACTTGACGCGTAGTTTTCTACAATAGCTAACACCTGTTATACGGGCACTTGTCGGCCAGTTAATCAATATAATGATACTCTGATGTTGCTTGACAATTCATTGCATACCTGCACATTACCCAATCCCCATCCCATAATCAACAGTGACATGGAAAACCTATATGGTGGACACAGGAGCGGATGACGGCTTACGCTCAAATGCCGTCATCCGCAGCATATGCATCAAAGCAGCCCTAGCTCGGCCATTGACACACAGTCATCACCAACCACGATGTGGTCGAGAACTCGGACATCAATCAGTGCCAGCGCGTCACTCAGACGCTTGGTGATGCTCTCATCCGCCCTGCTCGGCTCTGCCACTCCTGACGGGTGGTTATGAGCAAATATCACGGCTGCAGCATTGTGCTTGATGACTTCGCGCACGACCTCTCTCGGGTGCACACTGGCGCCGTCAATGGTGCCAAAAAACATTTTTTTGAATTTGATTACTCGATGGCGATTATCAAGAAAAAGGCAGCAAAATATTTCTGATTTCTCATTTGCCAAATGGAGTCGCAGATATTGTCTCGTCTGTTTTGGTGAGCATAGTGCATCGCCACGTTTGATACGTCTGTCGAGTATGGCGATTGCTTGCTGTATCAGATGGTTCTCATCGGCTGCGATGTTATATACATTGGTTGTTTCACTTTTGATGTCTTTCATGGGTTTCTCCCGTTGTTTTTTAACTAACACCCCTCTGGGGTTGAAAACCCCAAAAAGACGACCAACGGGAGGCAAAGCCTGTGTTCTGGTGGAATCCACCCAGGGGGAACCACCCTGTTTGCACAAATGAACTTTGTGAGAGCGGAAAACCGGGGGATGGGTTGATGGTGCCGGGTTACAGGCTAGGATTTTGTTCTACCCAGAGGGCAGTATTGATCTCAGAACGCGTCAGGAACGTGTTGCAAAGCGCAACATAAAGCGAGCGCACGGAAGCGCTCACGATTTCGAATATTCAGCACATTTGTCAGTACACAAGCTTATGCAGCTGTAGTACGGAATATAACTGATATTTACCAGCCAGTGTGGTAGCGCATTAATTCAGTGACTACCTCAAGCTGCTTGTTATCAAGACGGTTGGCGATGTCTCCCAACCCGTGGAAGCCAAGCTGATGCAGCATGGCATCACCGTCCTCACTGTTATAAAAGCTGTACAGAACCGTTATAAACAAAGCTTCCCCTGTTGAGGCGACCTTGATAAAGTCAACAATTGCATCATAATCAGGAATCAGCTGCCATTTATCCGTGGCCGCATCAAGAGTAGGAGCCTGTTGATAGCCTTGCCCGCTAGTAAATAAGCGTTGTCCTGCCATCGCTACCGCTTTTTTCCAGGCAATCAGAAAGCGCTCTTTCGAAACCTGGGAATGCTCCAGGGCATCATTGTAATCTTTGCGGATACGCGCAAGTGTGAACTCGTCTAACTCATCCATCGGCATCACCTTTGGAGACCTCGGCATTTCTTCGTGCATGCGAGTATTGCCATGATATTAATGTATCCGGCAACTGGTGCACTTGTATACATACTCGAGCGCCTAGTATATCGCAAAACTATTGCTCCATGCATGCCCGCTCCTCATAGGCCGGCCACCCTGAAACGGAGCAGCAGATTATTCTGTTTCTGCTTCGTATTTCTCCGGGTGGATACGCCGGTAGATTTCCTCCCGGTGTACTGGTACATCTTTTGGCGCCTCTATGCCGGACTTGACCTGTTCACCCTTTACGGAAATCACCGTGACTCTGATATGGTCATCAATAATCAGTGTCTCGCTGGCTCTCCTCGTTAATAGCAGCATGCGGTCACCTCCTTTTATACATACACTGTACTAGCGTGTAACAGTAAATGACTGGATACCTTGTCCGATTGTTTCTGTGTATTTTGTAACAAATGCCAACTGGTCAACACTACCGGGGTCAATCGCGCGCGTCAATGCTATATCAGTGTCGATATCCCAGCGCGTGGTTTTGTCAAGATTCTTTTGCTGATAACTGGCAAAAGTTGTGACGTCCGCCAGCTCTACATCATTGTAATGGTAAATAACCGGGGTGCGGATAGTTTTTACGATTCTGATATCAGTATTCTCCGGTACACGGTACCAGTTACTCACTGGCAAGATTTGCTGACCAAGAGTATCGTTAAAAACTGTAATAGCTTCAGTATTCATAGTATAGTCAACATTATTTTTCGTCACGACATTATTAGGATACCCAGGCTTGATTTCGATACTGCTATTAATAACGCTACGGAGTGAGCTAGTGAACCTTTCAGGACCGGCGTCCCAATCGTCATAAAAACGACATATCGTATAACCAGTTATCCCATTAGCATACGCCAACCATGACCATCTGTCATCATTATGAGCGATGCGAACATCAGACGGCGCACAAGAATAGCCTTGAAGTGGCATCAATACAGGCTTGTTAGAGAATTCTGATAGTTGTGGCGCATCAGTTTTAACCGACTGGTAAGGCGAATATTGCGTAGCAGCTGGATATATTGTTTGATAATAACGATTATCTTGTAATGTAAACGATACTGATGTAATAAGTGATTCTGGCCCGTCGGGACAAGCCGGATCACGCCAGTTACCTCTTGTGCCACAGTTTCTTGCCCACCACTGCTCTGAAACCCGTACTCTTGCAATATTCTCCCGTATACCTGTTTCATATGTATGTGAAACCCCATGCGCCTGGTTATCCGTTAATCGGATATAGTATGCCGTTGTGGAGGGGTTACTGATAGCATACTCCACTCTCACCAGTTGTCCATCAATGGATGAGCGCGCCGCGAAGGGGGTGTTGAATAATCCTTTGTTACTCATCTGGCTGGTGGCGATAATTTCTGGCACCAGTACATCAAAGCTGATTTCATACGATAGCTGACTGCTGTTGCCCGCCTCGTCTGTTGCCCGGAATGTGATTTTATGAATGTCTGTTGTCGTTGTTTGATACCAGGTACTGCCAAGATATTCTGTTACCATTGGGAAGTAGTAATACAGATTGGATCCACCGACTGTTTTTGGCGCAGGCGTCCAGCCGATTTGCTCCACACCATTTAGTTCATACTGATATTCCACAGTCAGCATGTCCTGACCGGTGAAGACGCCCGCCCCCTGTGGGTCAGTCGGTGAGAAGGCAAGGAGTACGTAGCCCTGACTTTGAAGTGCCCCATCTAATGCCACACCATTAAGGCTTACATTATCAGTACTCAGGCAAACAGGGTTGTCCCTGCCTGATATTTGGGTTAGTTGGCCAGTATTGCAAAGATTCAATTGTCCCTGATATGTTGTGTAATCAACTTGTGTTCCAAAGGGAGTGATAATTGGCTTAATCAAATCTACCCCCACCGCCACATCAATACTGTTGGCGTTACCCACTGTATCCGTGATCTGCACAGTCACCGTGTTATCGCCTGACAGCAGGCTGATATCAGCACTCCACGCGCCAAGCTGGCTATCAATTGAGGCATTAACACCGTTTACCGTAATTGTGGCAATGGGCGCGCCCTGTGCCGCGAATGTACCGGTCGCAGTATAGGATTTGTTATTGGTAAGCAGTGGTGATGTCATCGCTACTGTTGGCGAGGTGTTATCGACGACATAGCTAAAATCTGTCCGACTTTCATTATTCAGCACGTCCCTGGCCACGACTGTGATAGTTACCACCCCGTCAGTATAGTTGGTGGTATTCAGAGACAGTACCGGCTTGCTGGTCTGGCCAATGCTGTGCGGCAGGCCATTGATTTCAAATTGTACGGATTTCACGCCAATCGGGTCGCTGACCGCAAATTCCAGGTCGACCAGCCCCTTGATGAAGCTGTCCGGTTGCATCAGTGCGGTGCTGACCGGTCCGCTCTGGTCAACCGGTGTTGCCGGTATGCCACCAAACACAGCGTCAGTCGAACTTGCCACCTCATTGGCATACAACACGAAATCATCAACGCCCAGAGTGGTATTGTTGCGGTCAGAGCTGATGATGCTGAGGATATGCTGCGCTATATCGGCGCGGAAGGTATCTGCGTCCAGCGGTACGGATCCCAGCGAAAGCTGGCCTACGCTGTTGCCGTTATTAATGTAACCCTGCCCGTTGAATATCCCGTCGGCAGCAAGATCCTGACACAGCACCTGCGTTGCATAGATACTGGAGTTTTGATTGAATCGATGAGGGGTCACGCCATTGCTTTGTGAGACTTCCGCTGTGTAGGATGAAATTGCCGCCAGCAATGTGCCATAACGCAGGCTGTCCGTAACTTCGAAATTGGCATTTTTCGGGTCAGTTATATCCAATGGCCGGGTGCCGAGGATATCCACCCCGGTCATACCAGAGAAAACACTGGTCGATTCGGTAATGGCGTTATTGACGTTTATCCCGTTACTGATTTTGTAGTCTGCCAGGCAGGACGCCAGATGTGTCAGCGGTGTTATTTGCACCGTGATGGGCGCGCCCTGCTCATAGAACAGATAGGCGCGTAGCGCCTGCCCGTCAAGCAGGTTGACGGATACCCCGGACGCCTCCTCGGTGTAGCGCCCACCGCGCACTTCGATAACGATGGGACGGTCAGGGCTACTGAAGTTCTCAAAGACAAAGTCACCTTGACCATCAGTGACTGTTTCGGCCAGCAGTTCACCCTGCACACCCCCATCGAAAGCATAGACGCGCAATGTGCCGTTGGTGATAACAGCATCGGTGACGGTTCCATCCAGCCTGGAGCTTGGCGCGGCCGGAGGCAGGCCTCCCCCTCCCCCGCATGCGCTCAATATACTGGTTATCATGACAAGACACATTAATATCCCTGTTTTACTGCTCACTGGGTACTCCCGATTATCAGAATGTTATATAGAGGCCTGCTTCGAGCTGGCTCAATCCCTCACCGGTTGGCAAGGAAAGCCTGACAGCCAGTCCGCTGTCATCGGCATCGAACCAGTCTGTCGAAACACTAAAGTTGATATCCACCGCCAGAGCCGTTTTGCTGCGGTCTGCTATGGTCTGTGCGAGAAAGCCCTGACTGTCGGTCAGGAACCGGTTACTGTAGTCGACTGCGCTGAATGACAGGCCCGCACCGACCCACGGTTTGAAATGACGACTGATGCGATATTGCGATTGGTACAGTGCAGCGACCGTTAAACCACTGAGGCTTTGCCCCAGGTGGGTGGGCGAACCATCGAAGTCCAGATTAAGATATTGGCCCTGTAACCAGATACGGTTACTGCGACCTGTATTGACAAGTACTAAGCCACTGAGCACATTTGCTGCAGCAAGTGTGCCGGTATCCACATCAACTGTTGATCTGTAAACACCGATGACAGGCAACCAGCCGTATTCGAAGGTGTCAGCAATGGTCAAACAAGGGATTAGAACGAGTGCAGCGATGAGTCCTTTCAATGGGATTCCTTGTATTTATGTAGCTTCCATGTGGTGGTTCAACTATAGGCAAATATTACCATATTTTATGCGCAGGACAATACGCAGCGGCTTTCTGATTGAAAAAAATTGAGACCTGTACTACTACGCTAATCGTCAGCCGTAGAAACGAAGGCCAGCAGTGGCTGTATATCTCCACCATCAGCTGCACGCAGTGCTTTGATATATTCAGTTCTTCGACGATTCATTTCCTGCAAGTTGTATCCACCTGACCAGTTGACAGGGCTTTCATGCAAAACCTTCTCCAGTATTGTATCCGCGAGGATTCTTGCATGCCGACCATTACCGTTGGCAAAACAATGTACATACACCAGTCGGTGATGACATCTAACCGCCAACTCCAGCGGTTCGTAAGTACTGTGGTCAATCCAGTATTGAGCATCGTCCAGTATATTTCGTAGCTGAACCCCAATTTGTAGCGGATCGACACCTATGTTTTTTTCAGTTTGCCGAAAGCTGCCGGCCCAATCCCAGACTTCGCCAAACAGGCGTCTGTGACTCTCCTTGACAAAGGCTTCTGTTAATATGTCGTTGCCCTTGTACCTGGACAGCCACAAAAGGCCGGATTCGATATTAGCCTGCTCAAGATGATCAAGCTGCTGTCTTGTTGTGACATGCTTGAATTTCAGGCCCTCCATTTCTTCTACCGTCAGTGGCGTTGCGCCGGGAGGATACTCAATCGACATGTTTGTCATCCCACAGATCGGCAGGCATATCATCCAGAATACGACGCTGGATACGTTCAATTTCGAATTCGATCTGCTCGTCGCTAAGTGTCTGCGCTTCCAGCGCCATGTGCATGCTGGTTGTATGTACGATTTCCTCAGCTTTCTCTCTGGCGCGTTTGGCAACCATGTCATGCACACTGGTTTCAGGCACAATGGCGTACACAAATCTGTAACCCATCGCTTCCGCCATATGCTGCATAGTTTTCAGTGTAACGCCACCCGATAATTCATTTTTCTCCGTTCTGGAAACCAAAGCACGCGTCACCCCCATCCGGCGTGCAAGCTGTGCACCCGACATGTTCAATGCCTTGCGTGCAGTCCGCAACCAGCCCTCGGTCGGTATGCTGACATCTCTCAATTGCTCTGCAGCACGATCGAGAATCGACTGGTACTGCAGCAGTACGATATTTTTCAGGCTCATGTTAACCTCAGAGACAGCAATATATGTATACTCTTATGTTAACACTAATATTGTAATTGTAAATGTTTATGTTTACTTTTATTAATTGTTTGTATACGCTTCTATTGACCTTTACACCTGAAAAAGTTATAGAATTATAATATTTACAATATGTTACGTTGGTGCGCTAGAAACTCTCCTCCACCCGCAGCAGCACCGGTTGCGGCGCAACAAATATGGTGATCTGCTGCTGCGTGTCAATCTCGGCGGCGCGCTGGCTATCCTTGATGACCGACTGGCCTCCGCTGGCCAAGCCACGCCCGACGGTGCTTTGGCTGCCAACCAGACTACATCATCCACCAGGAACAGACTGAATGCTCAAATAAAAATGGCTCCCGAAGGAGCCATAAGTGGTTTAACTTTGAGCAATTATCGCTCATTGCACCTGTTATTGGCATGGATGGGGTGTATAAGTTATTCATCCTTCCAGCAAAACGCATCCGGTCGCCATTGTTGAGTAAACGGCTGATCTGCAGGTATTGAGCGGTAGACCGGTTCAATAAATTGTTTAATCTCTGTGACTATATCCGAAAATTCCATTTCTTCCGTCATATTCTGCTTGCTTAAAAAGGCGTTCCATTGAGCGTTTTTGCCCGCATCTTGCTTGAACGTATCACTGAAAAGAGCTAACTCCTCGGTAGAAATGGCTGTTTTTCTTGTCTCAAATGTGGCTTTTATTGCTTGCGTCAGAATATTCCCATCCAATACCATCGAATGGGCTATCACATGAATATCGTAAAAATCTTTCATACGACTGTTAGCGATACCCAATACCACCATTGCCTGAAATTTCTCGGCAATTACTGCATAGACCGGATAAACCCTTAACTGTGGCGCAGGCAAATCAAGATACACAGGAAGTTTCACTGCTTCTGCAGCAGGCACCACCGCATCCCCATAACCAATGTCTGCCTGAAACGGAATTCGCGCATTCTTCAAATCTGCAAACCCCGTTATCCGCACACCTGGGTAGTCAGCATCTTCTTTAATCTCAATACCTGATACAGAATCAATATCAAATATCAGCCCATCGTCTTCATCCTGGCTGACTATCCGCCGAAAAACAGACTCAAGATGCTTCACATCATTGTCGCCAAAACTGAGCAAATCGATATCGCGTGTAGGCCGATGAAAATCCTCATTCCAGATCCAGAACAATAAAGCGCCTTTAAGTAAAAACTGATCGGCGTATTCGCTACAGCTGAGCCGATATAACAAACGCTGCATAACATACTGGCGCAATACATAATCAAAATCTTGCTCACATTCGCGGGCAAGATTACGTAATTTTTGACGGATTGATGCTGCTTTATCTGTCGCCATCAGAATCTGACACCAGCTACTTTCAAACAGATCACACAAGGCTCTCCAAATAGGGTTGCATCACCTTTTGCACACGACAGATCTTCGCGTAGTGCTGCAGTTCATCAATGGAAAATTTTCGGGCAGACCAGCCTTCACGTAGCGCCTCTAGCGCCACATCCAGGCCAACTTTTCCCCGGTACTTAAAACAATCCACGACAGTTTTAGCCGGATTAAATACCCTGATCGACACGCCCTCAATAAAATGTGTCTCAACACCAGCATTCAGTGACTCGGCAGACATGGTTACAAACCTGACAGGTGGGTACGATATGGTGGGACGCCAGGCCTTCCGGTTGATGGCAAGCCAGATCTGGTGAGGATTTTGCGTTGTCATGTTGTGGTAATTGAGCGCAGATAGCAGTGCGACCACAGCATTCGGAACTTGTTTACATATTTCTACCAGCGAGTGATGTCGCCCCAAGTCTGTATTTGGCCATTGGTAAAGCCCACGTCCAACACGCTCAATAACGCCCTCCCGCGCCAATATATACAGGTAATCTTTCGGCAGAC
This sequence comes from Gammaproteobacteria bacterium, assembly GCA_026995045.1. Taxonomy (GTDB): domain Bacteria; phylum Pseudomonadota; class Gammaproteobacteria; order SZUA-229; family SZUA-229; genus S139-92. The sequence continues at coordinate 20,277 of JALWPK010000009.1, forward strand.
CATGTTGTTTGAGATCTCTCGGTCTGATGACCGGCTGCCTGCGTACCAGATCAATTACCCGCTGCCGTTTGGATGGCTCTTTCATGAAACAATTTTATTATTTCCTCGGCATTTGTCAATATATGCCGATAAACTAATAAATTTGCTACATTTTCAGTGCAATAACGTAACTATTTGAATTGCTGTTATAAACTCACCTCTACGGTCACTAAAACGTCTCCTCCACTCTCAGCAACACTGGCTGCGGCGCAACAAATATGGTGATCTGCTGCTGCGTGTCAATCTCGGCGGCGCGCTGGCTGTCCTGGATGACTGACTGCCCGCCTCTGGCCAGTCCGCGTCCCACGATATTTTGGCTACCGACCTCGTCCAGGATTGAGTTGCCCAGTGCGGCCAGTCCTTTCGCCGCGCCACGTTGCGCTATTTTGTCAGTGTCGGCGTCAATGATGCCGGTCAGGCCGGAGACTTTCAGGTTGTCGTAGATACGCGCCTTGAGTGTAAATTCCCGACCAGACGGGGTCACCGCATACGTCGTCAGCATATCCAGACGCCGTGTGGCATTGTTCAGCGCTTTGGCGGCAAACAACTGGGTCTGGGCCGGTAGTGTGTTCTTGCTGCCATACACATCCTGACTAAGGTACAACTCAACATCACCCGGTTCGGCATTGTTAATGTTTCGACGCAGCTCCGCGCGTAACCACGCGCCACGGCGGATGCCGTAGTAACGGCTGTTGTCCGGTGTGACCGCATCGGTGTAGATTGTTTGTGTCGGCGTGGCGGCCAGACGGCGTGACGGCATGGATGCATGTGTTGACCGACTGGACTGGTCTGCTGCTTGTGATTGTGACAGCGAAGCGCGCGAGGTGTACTTGCGCGCTTGTGGTAAAGACGGTGAATGTTGTGTATTCACGGTCTTCGGTTTTTGTTTAACAGTGGCGGAGCCTCTGTTGCCTTTGTCTGGCTTGTCTGCAGCCGGTGACGCTGCGGCTTTATCTGCCTGTTCACGCTTGACATCATATTGCAGGTCTTTCAGTTTGAGTTGGCTGTCCAGCATGCGTTTTTCTGCTGCACCCTTCTCCGACAGGCGCGCCAGTTCTTCCGGCGTGATTGCCACAGCGCTGCCGCCAAGCAGCATTAGCACAAATAATGCGATGCCGTACCGCACTACCACACCGCCTGGATGTTGCCGCCGTCTGTTAACACTTCAAGCGACAGCCGCTTGTCCGGATCCAGTGAGCGGTTCTCCACTACAATGACGCCCTGCGCTGCACCGCGCGGTTCGACGCGTTTGGGAATCTGGCGGGCGGCGTCCAGCGGGATTTTCTGGCCGCTTTTATCATCAATGGCAAACAGTTTGGCGTCACGTACGGCAACGTGGTTAATCGCACTGTCGTTTTCAATCGAGAATGCGTAGATTGTGTATTGCGGATACACCAGCGCATTATCGACAAACAAAACCGTTTCATCGCCGTTCTTCAGCGACAACACGCTTTCTTCCTTGATGTTTCGTTGTTCCGGTTGATACAGCGCCAGCATGCCAACCTTGGCCAGCGCAGCTTTATCGGTCTGCTGCTCCAGCTGCGCAAATTTTTCCTGCCAAGCCTGTTCCAGCGCCTTGCTGCGTTGGGCAATGGCGTGCTGGATCAGGTCTTCACGCGCTTTTTCTCCCATCACAAAACGCACATCCGCCACGTGCTCGCGACGGTGCGGGGTTGTGTGCAGTTCGACGCTGATCTGGTAACCGGCAACGGTGATAAACATATTACCGATATCATGCTGCTGACTGACATGATCAGGCGGCACCGTAATCACAAAAAAGTTGCGCCCCTGCTGGCGCTTGACCGGCACAAACACCGCGCTGTTAGTGTTGTCGTTCGTATAGGGCACATAATCGTCTTCACTGTCGAGTACAAACGGAAAAGTGAAACGCGTGCCCATGCCCGGATAAAACTTGAGCGTCAAAGTGGTCAGGGCTTTCAGTTCCACATCAATATGTTTCGGCGCAGCGCTGGCAGCGCCTGACAGCAGCCAGGCCAGCAGTACATAAAGCCACAGTAGGCGAGCCGTCACAGCGTCTGCTCCTTGATAGCGGTGATTTGCAGGCCGTGCGTGGACAGTGTGGTGCGCGGCACCAGTTGCATGTATACCGTCAGGTCAAATGGCGTCACATTTTCCTTGCCGGCCTGATAGCGCACCACAATATCGCCACGCAGGTGCACGGTCGCGTCCAGTCCCTCACGGCGCACGATGGCGGGCGCGTCCTTGCCGCGCGCAAAACGGATCCGCGATTCAGTTTCGCCTTCACGAATCGCGCTGAGATAGCCGGTGCGTCTGACTTCAGCCAGTGTTGTTTTGGCCAGTTGCGGTGACATCATGTTGACCGCCGCGGCATAGTCTTCAAATATGGTTGCGCTGTTGACGTTAACATAGTTGCGCACGAAGTAACGCGCCCCGGCCAGAATCTCCTCGGGTGTGCGTTGCGAGGCGTCCATAAACTCAAACGTCCCCAACACCCTTCCCGATTCATCTACAGCAATCACCGGATCCGGGACAATACGGTCCAGCGCCACCAGCGTGATATTGACCAGCAATAACAGAAAGAACAGCACCCAGCCCAGCATGGCGTAGCGTTGCAGGCGCAGCAACAGCGAGCCCTGCACGCCATGCTGCATGATCAAATCATTACGGTGTTGCTTGCTCATGAGGTTTTGTCACCCGCGTTCTTGAGTCGGTTCTGGTTGATGATTGCGCCGCGCCGGGCCTGTCTGGCAGCCGGATCCGGCTTGCTCTCAGTCGCGGCGTTGCTCTGTTGTGGCGACGCGTCTGCCGTTGCAGCAGCGGCAGCCGATGGCGCGGGCCGGAACGAGTCGGCCACGCGCCCGGCGATTTGCCGCACACCTGCGCCGGCGTTGTGCACCAGAGATTTACTGACCTGTACAGTCGGTTTTGCCGCGCGCGCGTTGATCGCGTTCATCGCCGCGACATTGGCCATTGCGCCGGCAATAAACGGCACCACAAAATCCTTGCCGGCGGGCGCATTGGCGATCAGGGCATTGGTAACGAAGGGCGCAACAATGGCGATGATGACCAGAATAATATTGAGTGTGGTATAGGCCATGGTAATTGCGCCCTGTTCATAATCTGTATTGCCACCGGCAACATTAATCAGGGTGTCGGATACATTGGCGAATATGCTCGCCATCATTCCCATGGTCAGCGCCTCGATGACCGGCCATAGCAGTATAAAGGCGCTGAACATGGCCCAGCCCTTGAGCAAACTGAGATTGCGGGTAACAGACATTGGCAGTGCTATCAGTCCCCAGCAAAAACACAGGCCGTAACCCAGCGCCTGGGCAAGATGCAGGAATGCGATGATGGTGGTAACAGCAACCAGTGACAGGTAGTACACAATGATGGAGGCCCAGTACCATGCGCCGCCGGTCACCATCGACAGCATGCCGGTATCATCACGTTGTTGTTCCAGGGTTTCAATTGTGTCGGCCAGTTGTGCAGTGATCGAACTGACCGAGCCGATGCGGGCAAAGTGACTGTACATGGCGCTGAAAAACTCATTGATCAGATTGCCGATGGCGAAATACGCGGTAATGGCCACCCCTATGATGGCCATATCGCGCAACGCATTGACCCAGCGCCCGGTGCTGTTGGTCATGTCCAGTTGTTCTTCGAGTGCGCGGGTGGCGATGCCGTTCACCAGCAATACCGGAGTAACATAAGTGAAAATATTGCGCGCAATCATTTCCACACCGTCATAGATTGAGGTAGGTACGATCAGCCGGTTGACCCAGCTGACTATCAGCTCACCTGCTTCCATTTACGGTTCCCCGGCGGTCGACAGACCACGGTAAATTGCACCGGAATCATAAAACCCTCGGCGCGCCTGTTCATCGGCCTGCGCTTGGCGGGCCGCTTCATCCTGCCGGCGCAGGTCTTCCGCCGCCAGCAAGGCGGCGGTGGAAGCGGTAGACTGCGCCGTGATTTGCGCGCTCTGGCGTTCAGGAATATCCGTGGTTGCCTGACGGATGTTCTCACTGGCCTGTTGCTGGTAGTCAAACATGGCCTGCATGTTTTCAAGCCGTCCACGCTGATAGGCGTAGAAGCGACCAGTGCTGCGGCCGGTGGCTTCCATCCGGTTCAGGTCATTGAGCAGCCCCTGTATTTTCCAGCGCCCTTCCGCGCCGCCCACAGATTGAAAGCCGAACATTCTTTCTGCGGTGGCGCGCAGATCGTGATTGACGATGGCGTCGTATGCCTGTTCCGCGTCATACAGGGTGCGATTGATTTCTGCTGCGGTCTGCAGTTGTTGTTTTGCGGTTTTGTACAGGGCGACTGTCTGGTCGTACACTGCGATCACCTGCGCTTCCAGTTTCGGATCCCACACCACATCACTGATGCCGCCAATGGCCTGCGCGCGGCTGCTGACCAGCAAGCAGAATAACAACAACCCTCTAATTAGCATGACGCCGCTCCCTGAACAGTTGCAGACGCTCAAACGGGTCACGGGTCAGCGCCGCCACTTCCGCCTTGATTGCCAGATCGGTTGGTTTATTACGGGTGTCGCTCGCCGCCAGGTCGAGCAAGGCCTGCGGGAAGGTTAAAAACAGGTCATAGCATTCATCGCCCACCAGCCGCAGGCCGGGGCGATACGCTTTGCCCATCGGATTGGGGTAACTGCGCCAGCGTTGCAATGCAGCATCGCCAAGTGAAATACGTTCTGCAATGGCCTGGTGTTCGTCAGGACGGTACAGAAGGGATTTGAACTGCATGGAATTGAGAACCTCTTTTTCAATCGTATCCAGCTCACTGATGCCTTGGGTCACAATGTCGACAAAGGCAGCGTCCTTGCGGCCCATGCGCGCCAGTTCCGAGATCAGTGTGCCGATGACATCGGGATAGGCCGCCACCAGTTTGTGCATTTCATTGAGCAGGATGCCGGTGGTGCGATGTTGCGAGAACGCCAGGTTATTAAACCGCAGGGTGATGAACACCAGATAAAACTTGAGCAGTTCGGGCGACGCCTTGTCGACCAGTTTGAGATCGACCCCGGCGATGCCTTCTGATAAATGCAGGTTGTCCGGTCGGGTGAATATGCGCCCTTCCGAGGTATCCAGAAAGCTGTGCAGGTTGGCGGCCATTTGCTGCGCCGCCTGATTGACTTCAGCCTGCTCGAAGTCCAGCTCTTCCAGCGAGACAAGGTAATCCGCCAGGTTGGGCGCGCTCTCGCCCTGTTTGGGAATCGCATACAGTAATTGCATCGCGCTTTGCGCCGCGTTACGCTGGTGCGCGCTGAGCTTGACCTCGCCATCGGTTAACAAAAACGCCAGCGACTGCACTGTCTGGCCGACCAGCACTGCATCCAGCGGAAAGTCGGCCTGCTCGTCCGCCAGCGCGTAGGCCGGTAGCGGATTGATCACGGTTTCACGCGGGTCAATGCAGGTGTAGGTTCCGCCCAACGCTTCGACCAGCCACTGGTAACTGCCACCGATCTCCGCCATGTACCAGTCGATACCAAAGCCGTAGGTTTCGGCAACGGTGAGGATTTTTTCCACATCCTTGCCGGAGCCGGTTTTGGCGGTCGTCAGGCTGTGCAACAGTGACTGCTGGCTGTAGTTGAAACCGATCAGCTGGCCGTTGTCAGCCAGCCGCAACGATTCAGGCTTTTCAATCTCGCCCTTGCGATAGATTTGCACCGGGGCCATATAGGCGCATTGCAAATGATGATCCGGGCGCAACATCGGTGACAAATACCCCTGCCCCGGTTGCGCCACCCGAAAATACGGCAACTGGATATAGTCATGCGCGCGCGCCTGCCCGTCCTTGTTGAGCAGGGTTTCGAGACTGCGGCTGATGGCGTTAACGTCTTCTTCATTACCGTGCAGGTGGATGATATAGGCGTTCTTGATAATGCGCAGATTGTTGTTGGCCACATAGGCGCGAAAATCATTCATGTCGCGCAGCTGCCGGTGCTGCATTTCTGCGCCCTTGCGACTACTGGCGCCCTGCGCGAGCTGGCTGCTGCGCTCGTTGTCAGTCATCGCCTTGAGGGTATCGACCGGCCGCAGTATCTGTACGATATGCATCGCTACATTGACCCGCGCCAGTTGTTCGATCCAGCCAGCGTAGGCATCCGGGTACAGATACAGGAACAACACCTTGCTGCAATGCTCACCGTGATGCAGCAACTCACCATTGCGTTGCGGCGTGAAACGCACTATCTGTTCGGCCAGTGGGATCTGCGGATTGCCTTCGATGTGCTGGTTGTCTTGCGCATGGCTGTCGCGGTCATAGCTTTGTACAATGCGCTGCCGGTAATGCGCGAACGGCATCAGACGTGCGCCCGGTAAATGCGGCAGTAACTGCCGGGCATGATCCAGCAAGCTTTCCGCCAGCTGGCCCTGACGCGCCAGCGTGGTTTTCAGACGCAGCGCAGGCAAAACGGTTTTATCCGGCAAGGCGGTAATCACCAGGCCGGTGGCGTTGCTCATACCATACAGTGACAGATGCTGCGCCTGTTGTTCTCGCAGATAACGAATGAACGGCGCGCTGCGTGTCAGTACATCGTTCAGTTGCAGGTAGCGTTGTGCAACCGAGTCGTCCCATTCCCGCCACAGGTGTTGCTCATACACAAAGCCGGTATCAAGCTGTTCATAAAAACTGATGACGGCTTCGTAGGCAATCTGTTTTTCCTCTGCGGTCATCATTTCCGTATCCAGCCCGTCCCATTCAATCAGGCAGGACACCGCACCGTCATTGTGCGCTATACAGTATTCACCCAGCTCATGGGACCAGGTGTAATAATCGGCATAGTGTTTTTGCGCCAGCGGGATCATAGTTTGTCGAGATGCTCGCTGGTGGTCAGCCGTTGTTGCTGACGGCTTTGCACAATCACACGCGCAAACGCAATGTCATTACCGTAATAGGCGACATACACCACTGTGCCCAGTGAAAAACCAAACAGGCAAAGCACCAGCGCTTTCAATGGCCACGGCAGCATCAGCACAAATACGGCGCTGACAAGCATGCCAATCAAACCGGCCGCCATCGGCAATTGCAGCCCGGCGACACGCTTGATATCAAAACGCCGGTTGAATGCGCTCATCAGCCAACCAGTCCGGCAATGCCATATACCGCACCGGCGATAAAAATACCGGTGAGGCCGCCCACCATAAAATGTTTGCCTTTCTCCGAGTTGCCGCTGCTGAAATACAGGCCGGAAACTGCGATGGCAACGACGCCGACAATACCGACCAGCAAGGTCACGGTGTCAGTAATGAGCAGTCCTTTTTCTTCCAGCTGGCTGCTGACATCACCGCTTTGCGCATAGGATGGCAAGGCGGCAAACACTGCCCGGTTGGCCAGCATGGCCATAGCCGTGAGTAATGATGTGATGATGGTTTTCATGTGTTTCCCCCTGTATGGAATGTGATGGTTATCGAACAGCTTTGCGTTTGTGTTCCAGCTCGGTGCGCACGTACCAGCCGGACACGATAATCAGCGCATGGCCCAGCGCGTATAACAATGGCAACAGCAATGCATTGAGATTGAGGCTGATCAGCAGCGCCAGCAGCCATTCCTGCAACGGCGTCGCGGCTGTAAACCAGTTCACCAGCTGGGCGCCCTGCTCTGCCGGCGTTAGTGGCAACACGATATGATTCAGCAATCCCTGGCGCAGTAATGCGCCGGCGACAATATGTCCGCGCAGTTCCAGCCACGGCATGCTGCAACCCAGCATCAGCAACACGGTGGGTAATAGCAACAATGGCCACAGCCTGAACCAGGTCAACATGCCGCTTCGCTCCAGCCAGGATTGCTGGCCAGCGTTGCCGGCGTAAGCTGCGAAGCTTCTGTTTCGTTGTCTTGTTGAGTGAGCTTGCGGATGGCATCCAGTTTGTACGGGTTGAGATACCGCTCCCAGAATCGCAGGCCAATCTGTAAATCATCCTGGTGCGTATACTGCGGCAAGCTTTGGCTTTGCCAGTCCGGAAATGCGGGTAGCGGGAACTGCATTTTCCACAACGGATTGCGCGCCTGCCCCTGTTGCGTGATCTGGGTTGACAGGTAGGCGCTGCCGGTCGCCAGCTGTTTGAGCTCGCGCGCACTGACGCGCGCGTTTTCACGCATACTCATACTGTTGCTGCTGCGATGACGATCACGCGAGACCGACACATCCGCCACTTCATAACGATCCAGCATGCGTCTGGCATAATCGATAGTCGATTCGCCCTGAATGCGCAGAAAGATTTTGGTCGCCGCCAGGTCATCAAGCTGCTCCAGAAAGGTTGGCGAGACTTCCTTGATCTGGGCCACAGACTGGAAACTGAATGCCGCCGGCATGGCGGCGCTGCGCGCTCTTGCCATGAAAGGCGAAAAGCCGTCATGCACGAACTTGCCCCAGTCATCGAACAGCAGTGGATAGTAATCGGCATCACTGCCGCCACCGAGTTGCCGCTGGCGCGCTTCCACCGCAAACATTTCAATCAGCGCAATCGCAACGGCTGCCGAGTACTTGGTGTACGGCATATGAAAATAAGCGCACTGCCCGCGCGCAATCAGCCGGGCAATATCAATATCCGGTTGATAAGCATTGAGTCGATCCGTGTGCTCGCCAGACACATACACAAACAGCCGGTTAAGCAAGCCGGCGACATTACGAATCCGGTCTTGCTGCGGGATATCAAACCAGGCTTTGGCCAGCGACAGTTGTTCGGCATGCACCGTATCCAGTTGCCGGGCGCGGCGAATCAGTTCATAGCCGGCGTCTTCAACCGTCAACACCACATACAGATCGCGCAGGTTGGCGGGTTGATCCAGCGTCAGCAGTATCGGCACCACACGGTTGAGCGCGGTGTACTGTTCATCGGCATAGTAGCTGGTTGAGGTGGACTCGCCGATCAAGACCGCGCTCAAGCGATCCACTACGGAAGCCGCATCACCGGACATCAGATTGATGCTGGCCGAATCCGGCAGTTCAGTCGAGAACAGATAATCCGGCTCACCCACACAGGCGATATACTTGCGGATGATATCGAGGTCGCCCTTGCCATCAAAAAACGCCATGCCCTTGCCCAGCGTGTTTCTGACATAGTTGACATAGCCCAGACTGAAGGACTCGCTTTTGCCCGCCCCCGGCTGGCCAAAGCACAACACGCCCTGCATCAGGGTTTTGACCGGCAGGCTGCACGGTTCGCGCTGCGGACGGTCGGGATTGGTGATTTCCAGCGCTTCACCCAGTTGCCAGTCAGAGGCCAGTGTTTCGGCCTGGTTGTGTGACTGGCGCCGCAACAATAGAATCATGAAAGCGGCAACCAGCGATGCCATCGCCAGAAACCACAACGACCAGACAACACTCAGCACCAGCAAATCAATCAGCACAACACCCAGCATCAGCAGTGCCACTGTTTTCAAAACAGGCTCCACAGTGGCTCTACATAAACCACTTCGATGTCTGGCAACATTGCATCCGGATCACGGCATTCACGCTGATAACGATCAAGCCAGCGTTGGTGGCGCTCTACCTGTTGTGGTGATGTGGTGGCGACGATGAAATGATTGGCTAGTTCGCACCAGCGCCGTCCGGTGCTGTCTTGATAATGTTGTGTATCCGGCGTATGCCGTCTGAACCAGGTGCGCAATATGCGATTGGGCGCCATCATATAATCATCCAGCAGCACCAGATACGCGCGTCCGTTAGCGTCGGTCGCGCCATGCTCGCCAATCGCCGGGCGTAAACCGTGTTTGAGTAACTGCCTTTTTGGCGTCCACTGAAAACCCGGATAGATTTGCGCCAGCTTCATACCGGCCTCATTCCGGTGGCAGGCATGTTGCTGCACGGTGGCGCTGGGCGCACGCTTGCCCGACGTCAGTGTCGTGTCCATGACTCTGGCGCCGGTGCAACTCAACCTTAAAATTGCAGGCCGAAATCCGGACTCGACCACAATCAGGCTTTTGTCTGTCAGTTGCTTCATTGCCTTGCACACAGCGGGTAGTTGCACTCCGCACATCTGCGCCAGTTGCGCAGGAGTGGCAAAGTCATTTTGTGTCAGCACTTGCATAATGCTGTCGCGTGTCGCCAACTCAGTCTCCCTGCACCGCCGTCTGAAACACTTGCAGCAACCACTGCTCCTGACTGCAGCTGGCCTGTCGCGAGAGCTGCTTGACGCGCTGCTTGGTATCTTCGCTCAGTGTGATGCGTGTTTGCCGGGTTGGTTCATGCAGCGCTTGCTGTTGAGGCTGCGCCACCGCCGTATCAGCAAGATAGGCCAGGTATTCGCGGTATTTCATGCCGTGATGTTCGGCATGGATTTCAAGCTGGGCTTTCAAGGTCACGCCGATATTGACCAGTGTATTGGTCTTGCCAGTTGTCATAGCGCGTCTGCTATCTCCCTGGCGCGCGTCACCAGGATCGCCTGCAATTGTTTTTTTGTGGTTTTCCGGTTCAGCGCGACATCAATTTCGGCCAGTCCGTTGTCGGCTGCCAGTTTCTGCAGTATGCGCGCCAGGTCTCTGGCGGCATCCAGTGTAATTGACAAATTTGCGGTGCGCACCTTGGAACGGGGCGGCGCAGCCTTCTCACTGCTATCAGCATTGTCTGCCAGTTGCTCGCTAACCAGCGACTTGTTATTGAACCAGGCGGTGGCGGTCAACTGACCTTCAGCTATGGCCTGCCGCACCGGTTCCGGCGCGGTGACCAGGCCAATAAACTTGGAGACAAAGCCTTTCGACTTGCCGATACGTTTCGCCATTTGCTCAGTGGTCATGCCGGTTTGTGCTTTAAGGTCAGCCAGCTCACTGGCCAGCTCCAATGGCAGGTAGTCTTCACGTTGCGCATTTTCTGCGATCTGGACAAAACGCAGATCGTGTTCGCTTTCTTCCGTGTCACGCACACGGGCGAGTATGCTGGGTTGTTGCAGAATATCGCGGATAGCGCGAAAACGCCGTTCGCCGGCGATCAGCTGATAACGGTTTGCGCCCAGTGTTTTGACAATCACCGGTTGCAACTGACCATTTTTGCGTATGTCATCGGCAAGCGCATCGAGGTTGTCAAAGCTGCGCCTGCCCTGTTGCTTGACTTCAATGCTGTCAATGGACAGCACAAGCGCGTGCTGGTCAGCAACGGCGTCCGTGACATCAGTTTGTATCACTTGCAGCTTGTCTGGTTGTGATGGTTGTTCCGCCTGCTGGCGTTTTAATGCGATCCGTTGCTTGAGATCCATTGTTACCTCGATGTTATACGCGTGTGAATATGACATGCGCACGGGAGCGTGCATGTGTTCGATTCACATTGAAGAGTGGGTGATTAAATGCAGCCGGTGTGACCAGGGAAGTGACGTAACAAGTAGCCTTGCATGCCCTGTCATGTAACTGTGACAATTCCGTTTTATCTCATTTGTTGTAATTGTTTTTGTTACGCGAAATATATACTAGTTCACTAGTGTCCCATTAAGAACCTACAAAAAAGGCCTGAAAACCCGCTTGTTTTGATACAATGAAATCGCGACAAATCATTGAAAAACAAGAAGGAGTGCAGGCCTTGAGTCATCATAATACCGTGT
>JALWPK010000010.1 GCA_026995045.1 Gammaproteobacteria bacterium
AAATATGACATCGACACCAGCAAACCCAACCCGCTGTACGCATAAGGGGCAGGACAATGGCTGAAATCAAAGACATTCTTGTTCCCGACATCGGCGACTTCGAAGGCGTCGAAGTAATCGAAATCATGGTGTCGCAGGGCGATGCGCTGGCGGTGGAAGACCCGATTGTGTCGCTGGAATCCGACAAGGCGGCGATGGAAATTCCCTCGCCCGAAGCTGGTGTGGTGAAAGAAGTAAAAGTCAACATAGGCGACAAGGTGTCGCAGGGCGATGTGCTGATCAGCATGGAAGTCTCCGCCGCCGCTGCTGACGCCAGCGAAGCGGACGACACGCCTGCCGCCGATACGGCGCAAACCGAACCACCTGCGGAAACTCCGGAAGCGCCTGCCGCCGAAGCCGAAACCGCGCCAACATCGGCGCCCGCAGCGCCACGCACGCCGCCACTGCCCGCCGAAACCATCGACAACATGGCGTTCAGCAAGGCGCACGCCAGCCCGTCGGTGCGCAAGTTTGCGCGCGAGCTGGGCGCGGATCTGTCACAAATCCAGGGCAGCGGCAGAAAGGGCCGCATCCTCAAGGAAGACGTCAAGGCCTTTGTCAAAAAAGCGATGACATCCGGCAACACCGGCGCCGGACTCGGTGTGGCGCCAATGCCGGAAATCGACTTCAGCCAGTTCGGTGAAATCGAAACCCAACCGCTGACCAAAATCAACAAACTCACCGGCCAGTTCCTGCACCGCAACTGGGTGACGGCGCCGCATGTCACCCAGTTTGATGAAGCTGACGTCACCGAACTGGAAGCGTTTCGCAAGCAGCTCAATGCCGAAAACAAGGACAGCGGCGTCAAGGTCACCATGCTGGCGTTTTTGATGAAGGCGCTGGTGTCGGCGCTGAAAGAATTTCCGCGCTTTAATTCCTCGCTCGACAACAGCGGCGAAAACCTGATTCTGAAAAAATACATTCACATCGGCGTGGCGATGGACACGCCCGCCGGGCTGGTGGTGCCGGTGATACGCGACTGCGACCGCAAATCACTCACCGAGCTGGCCGAGGAAGTGGTCGCCACCAGCGTACGCGCACGCGAGAAAAAGCTCTCTCCCGCCGACATGCAGGGCGGCAGCATCAGCATCTCCAGCCTCGGCGGCATTGGCGGCACGGCGTTTACCCCGATTGTCAATTCACCCGAAGTCGCCATTCTGGGCGTATCACGCGCGCAGATGAAACCGGTGTACCAACAAAACGACAAGGGCGAAGGCGAGTTTGTACCGCGCCTGATACTGCCGCTGTCACTGTCATACGACCACCGCGTCATCGACGGCGCGGACGGCGCGCGCTTTACCACCTTCCTCAGCAAGGTGCTGTCGGATACGCGCAGGTTACTGCTGTAGAAAAACACACAGGAGCGGCATCTGCCAATTAGCGCACTGCGCACAGATGGCGCCACTCCTTACATAAAACAGTATTCGCGTTAATTCGCGTTCATTTGCGGACTGATTTCACATGAGCAAAACCGTTAAAGTTGAAGTGCCCGATATCGGCGATTTCAAGGACGTGGACATCATCGAAGTACTGGTCAAGCCAGGCGATGCGATCAACAAGGAAGACCCGTTAATCACGCTGGAATCCGACAAGGCCACAATTGAAATCCCCTCGCCTGAAGCCGGCGTGGTGAAAGACGTGCTGGTCAAGGTTAACGACAAGGTCTCGCAGGGCGATGTTATCGTCACCATGCAACTCAGTGGTGAAACCGCCTCAACACCAGCGGCGGATTCGGCTGCGGATAAACCAGCTGAAGACAAGCCCGTCAAAGAACAAACGCAAACAGCCACCGGCGCCAACACCGGCAAAGGCGACAAACACGCCGAAGTGGTGGTGCTCGGCTCCGGCCCCGGCGGTTACACCGCAGCTTTCCGAGCCGCCGACCTCGGCAAGCAGGTAATACTGATTGAACGCTACGACAACATCGGCGGCGTCTGCCTCAATGTCGGCTGCATTCCATCTAAAGCCCTGCTGCACACCGCGCAGATAATTACCGAAGCCGCCGAGATGGCCGCACACGGTGTCACTTTCGGCAAGCCGAAAATCGAGCTGGACAAACTGGCCGCATTCAAGAACAAGGTCATCGGCCAGCTCACCGGCGGCCTCGCGCAACTGGCGAAAAAACGCAAGGTGGAAATCGTGCACGGCTACGGCCGCTTTGTTTCCGCCAGTGCAATTGAAGTGGAAGGCAAGGATGGCACGCAGAGCATCACCTTTGATGACTGTATTATCGCAGCCGGCTCTTCGGTGACAAAAATCCCCGGCCTGCCCTACGACGATGAGCGCCTGATGGATTCCACCGGCGCGCTGGAGCTGCGCGATGTGCCCAAACGCCTGCTGGTGATCGGCGGCGGCATCATCGGACTGGAAATGGCGACAGTGTATGACGCGCTGGGCTCAAAGGTTTCCATCGTGGAGCTGTCGCCCAGCCTGATACCGGGCTGCGACAAGGATCTGGTGCGGCCACTGGAAAAACGCGTGAAAAAACGTTACGAAAACATCTGGCTGGAATCAAAAGTCACCAGCATCGAAGCGCTGAAAAAAGGACTCAAGGTTTCGTTCGAGGGCAAGAAGGTTCCGCCGCACGATACCTTCGACCGCGTGCTGCTCGCCGTTGGCCGCAGCCCCAATGGCAAACTGATTAACGCCGAAGCCGCCGGTGTGCAGGTTGATGAGCGCGGTTTCATTGCGGTCGACAAACAACAGAAAACCAATGTTGACCACATCTACGCCATCGGCGACATCGTTGGCCAACCTATGCTGGCGCACAAGGCCACGCACGAAGGCAAGGTCGCGGCCGAAGTTATCAGCGGCATGAAATCCTACTTCGACGCCAGAACCATTCCCTCGGTCGCCTACACCGATCCGGAAATCGCCTGGATGGGTAAAACCGAAGAACAGTGCAAGGCCGAAGGCATCGAATACACCAAGGGCGCTTTCCCGTGGGCCGCCAGCGGCCGGTCACTCAGCATCGGGCGCAATGACGGCGTCACCAAGGTGCTGTTCGACAAGGATCACCGCCTCATCGGCGCCGGCATGACCGGCCCCAATGCCGGCGAACTCATCGCCGAAGCGGTGCTCGCATTGGAAATGGGCGCGGACGTGGAAGACATCGCCCTCACCGTGCACCCGCACCCCACGCTGTCGGAAACCTTCAACTTCGCCGCCGAAGTGGCCGAGGGAACCTGCACTGATATTTATTTGCCCAAGCGTAAATAACGACTGACAGGTTCAACCTGCAAACTATGTTAACGTGCAACGATGCCGGCAGTTGTTTCCATTTCAGATTTGAGCAAAACCTATCGCGGCGGGTTTCAGGCGCTCAAGCATATCAATCTTGATATTCAGCGCGGTGAAATCCTCGCCTTGCTCGGCCCCAACGGCGCTGGCAAAACCACGCTGATTTCCATAATTTGCGGCATCGTCAACCCGAGCACAGGCGCGGTAACCGTTGACGGTCACGATATTATTCGCGACTACCGCATTACCCGCAGCATGATCGGCCTGGTGCCACAGGAGCTGACGCTGGGCGCATTCGAATCGGTGTGGAATACCGTCAGCTTCAGTCGCGGCCTGTTTGGCAAAAAACCCGACCCCGCCTATCTGGAGCAGTTACTCAGGGATTTATCCTTGTGGGACAAGCGCGATACCGAAATCATGGCCCTGTCCGGCGGCATGAAACGCCGCGTGCTGATCGCCAAGGCGCTGTCGCATGAACCGTCGATTCTGTTTCTCGACGAACCCACCGCCGGCGTCGATGTCGAACTGCGCAAGGACATGTGGAACCTGGTGGAGCGCCTGCGGCAATCCGGGGTCACGATTATTCTGACCACGCATTATATTGAAGAAGCCGAAAGTATTGCCGACCGGGTTGGCGTCATCAACCACGGCGAGCTGCTGGTTGTCGATGACAAGCAGGCGTTGATGCACAAACTCGGCAAACGTCAACTCGCCATCGAACTGGAACAGGCCATCGAGAGCATTCCCGACGCGCTCGCTGCGTGGACGCTGCAACTTTCCGAAGACGGCAAACAGCTCACCTACACCTACGACCCGCACGTGCGAAAAAACGGGGTGGCGGAACTGCTGCATACTCTCGATCAATGCGGCCTGTCGCTGAAAGACATCAACACCTCGCAAAGTTCACTGGAAGATATTTTTATCCAGCTGGTGAAAAAGCCATGAATACTCACGCCATTCGCGTCATCTACAAATACGAAATGCTGCGCGCGTGGGACACCATCCTGCAAAGCTTCGCCTCGCCGGTGATTACCACGGTGCTGTATTTTGTGGTGTTCGGCTCCGCCATTGGCGCGCGCATCGAAACCGTGGAAAGCGTGTCTTACGGCGCCTTTATCGTGCCTGGCCTGATGATGCTGGCGTTGCTGACCCAGAGCGTGGCCAATGCCTCTTTCGGTATTTATTTTCCACGCTTTACCGGCACTATCTATGAAGTGCTGTCGGCGCCAATCTCGTTTATCGAAATCCTGCTGGGTTATGTGGGCGCGGCCGCCAGCAAGTCGCTGATCATCGGCGTCATCATTCTGTTTACCGCAAACTTTTTTGTGGATATTCACATCGCCCACCCACTATGGATGCTGATGTTTTTATTGCTCACCTGTATCTCGTTCAGCCTGCTGGGTTTTATTATCGGTCTGTGGGCGGACAATTTCGAAAAGTTGCAGTTGATACCCATGCTGGTGATCACCCCGCTGGTGTTTCTCGGCGGCAGTTTTTACACCATCGACATGCTGCCGCCGGCCTGGCAAACCGTCAGCCTGTTCAACCCGGTGGTCTACCTGATCAGCGGTTTTCGCTGGAGTTTTTTTGAGGTGTCCGATGTCAGCGTCGAACTCAGCCTGCTGATGATATTGCTGTTCCTGAGCCTGTGCCTAGCCATCGTTTGGTGGATGTTCAAAACGGGTTATCGCCTGAAACAATAACGCCGAAGGGCTGTTACTCAATACCCAGCATCGCTTCTTTCAGATCCTCATCCGCCGGCTCGTCGCCCAGCCAGATTTTGAGCAAGGCCTGATAAAAATCCTTGCCTTTAATCAAGGCGACTTCGTTGCCCTTGATGGTCACGCGCGTGCCCTTGTGTGGAATATAGTCCAGCAACACTTCATCACCTTCGCGCAATGTGGGGAAAACATTATTAAACTGCTCGATGCGGTCTTTCAGTTTGGCCAGCGTGGCTTCGTCATTGTTGTTTTCAAAACCTTCATTCCAGCCATTGACCAGTTTCTCGCGTTCGACTTCTTCATAAAGAAAATGCATGTGAATGCGCTTGGGGCCCGGCTGCTCCAGAATCACTTCCGGGCTGGATGATTTTTCCGGCAGATAAAGCGCGCCGATATAGATTTTGAAAAAGAATTTGGTGCGATAACCAACGCCATTCAACTGTATCTCCACCGGGCTGCCTTCCAGCTTGAGCTTGTCCGCAAACTGCACACCACCAAACTCGACGGCCCTTGCTGTCGTCGCCAACATTATCACCATCGCCAAACCCGCGTACCGCAGCTTTTTAAACATTTGCTTTCTCCCGTCAATTATTACTGGATGCAGAGTACTCAACCCGACCAAAGCGTCATATACTAAGGTATCACTACTGGTCAGGCGTGGCAATGAAGAATACTTTATTCTATCTGCTGATTATCCTGGTGTCCTGCGCGCTGACCGCTGGTTTGAATGTTTTACACAGCACCTTCATCTTGCGCATTCCGCTGACGCCCGAATCTTTCATCATCCCTGTATTTGCCGGCACAGTGTTCGGCATGATGCTTGCGCAAATCAACTTGCTGCGGCGCAAGCTGGGGGAAATGGCCTACACCGACCCCCTCACCGGCATCACCAACCGCATACAGTTCAACCGGTTTCTGGAAACTGAAATGGAAAAGACGCAGCGTTATGGCGGCGTGTTTTCAATCATTTTTTTTGATATTGACCACTTCAAGGCCATCAATGATGAATACGGTCATCTGACGGGTGACAGAATATTGCGTGAACTGACTGAGCGCGTTCATCAGGTCAACCGCAGCAGTGACATTTTTGCGCGTTACGGCGGCGAGGAATTTATTATTCTGGCAACCGCTACCGATTTGCATGGCGCCAAACTGCATGCAGAAAGACTGCGCTCGGAAATCAGTGAATCGGTTTTCAGCAGCAATGTGCACGTCACTTGCAGTTTCGGCGTTACCGGGTTCGACCCGGAAAACGATACTGCAACGAGCCTGATCAACCGCGCCGATTCCGCCATGTATGCAGCCAAGCATGCTGGCCGCAACAGGGTGGTGGCGGTTTAACAGGCTGTCAAGCCGCTGTTATTGTCAGAACTGCGCTATTTTTCCTGCGGGCGATGATGCCAGCTCAGATCCAGCTGGCGCGCGGCGCGCACATCGTCCAGCCGTCTGACCGGCAGGGTGTAGGGCGCGCCCTTAACGAATTCGGCGTCCTCTTTGGCTTCGTTGCGAATCTGCTCCAGCGCGTCCATGAAACCATCCAGCACTTCGCGCGCTTCGGTCTCGGTTGGCTCAATCAGCAAGCATTCCGGCACCAGCAGCGGGAAGTAGGTGGTCGGCGCGTGGTAGCCGAGATCCAGCAAGCGCTTGGCGAAATCCATCGCGCTGACGTGCAGTTCTTTGGCTTCGGTTTTCAGCGTAATGATGAACTCGTGGCTGGCGCGCCGATCCGGAATCGCCAGTGCAAAGCCGCGTTTTTTCGCCTCGGCCATCATGTAATTGGCGTTCAGCGTGGCGAACTCGGCGACGCGGTGCATGCCTTCGCGGCCCAGCATGCGCATGTAGACATAGGCGCGCAGCAATACGCCGGCGTTGCCCATGAAGGCCGACAGGCGGCCGATGCTTTGCGGACACTCGTCTTCGGTGACCCAGCGGTAACGGTCGCCGTCTTTGGCGACCACCGGCAGCGGCATGAATTTTTTCAGCCGTTCCGACACGCCGATTGCGCCGGAGCCCGGCCCACCGGCGCCATGCGGTGTGGAGAAAGTTTTGTGCAGGTTGGAGTGAATCACATCAAAGCCCATGTCACCCGGGCGAATCTTGCCCAGAATCGCGTTCAGGTTGGCGCCATCGTAATACAGCAGGCCGCCTGCTTCGTGGATGATTCTGGCGATGGTTTCGATCTGGCGCTCGAACACGCCCAGGGTGGACGGGTTGGTCAGCATCAGCCCGGCGGTTTGCGAGCCGACCGCCTGCTTCAGCGCCTCGACATCGACATCGCCATTGTCCAGCGTCGGAATTTCCTTCACCGTGTAGCCACACATCACAGCGGTTGCCGGATTGGTGCCGTGCGCCGCATTGGGCACCAGAATTTCCCTGCGCTCGCTGTCGCCATTGGCGTCGTGATAGGCGCGAATCATGGCGATGCCGGCAAATTCACCCTGCGCGCCCGCCATCGGCGTCAGCGAGGAAGCCGCCATGCCGGTGACTTCGCACAGCATTTCCTGCAACTCGTACATGCAGGCCAGATAACCCTGGCTGAAACGCTCCGGTGACAGCGGATGGCGCGACAGAAAGCCCGGCAGCATCGCCAGCGTGTTGCAGGCGCGCGGGTTGTATTTCATGGTGCAGGAGCCCAGCGGGTAGAACTGGGTGTCGATGGAAAAGTTTTTCTGCGACAGCCGGGTGTAATGCCGCACCGCTTCCATTTCAGACACTTCCGGCAACGGCGCGCTCTGCTCGCGCAAAAACTGCGACGGAATGTTGAGCGCGGCTTTTTCCACCGGGTGCTGCGGCGCGCCATCGCGGCCGGGACGGGAATGTTCGAATATCAGCATCAGGAAGCCTCCTCCAGTTGCAGCGCCATGATTTTTTCCAGCGCCTTGCCATAGGCCTCGATTTCTTCATCGGTGCGCATTTCGGTGGCGCACACCAGAATCGCTTCGCCCAGCTCCGGATAGTATTGCGACAGGTTGAAGCCGCCGATGATGCCGGCGTCGGCCAGCGCGTCCAGCACTTCATCCGCCGGACGCGCCAGCTTCAGCGCCGCTTCGTGGAAGAACGGCTGTTCAAAACACGGGCTGACGCCGTTGATTTCGGTCAGCCGCGCCACCAGCTTGCCGGTGTTGGCGTGGCAGGCGGCGGCGGTGTTTTCCAGCCCTTTCGGCCCCTGAATCGCCATGTAAATGGTCGAGGCGGTGACCACCAGTCCCTGGTTGGTGCAGATGTTGGAAGTCGCCTTGGAGCGGCGGATATGCTGCTCGCGCGCCTGCAGGGTGAGCACGTAGCCATCGCGGCCTTCCATATCCACCGTGCGGCCAACAATGCGGCCCGGCATCTGCCGCACCAGCGCCTGGGTGCAGCACAGATAGCCATAGTACGGCCCGCCGGAAGACATCGGCGCGCCCAGCGGCTGGCCGTCGCCACAGGCGATATCGGCGCCCTTTTCACCCCACTGGCCGGGCGGTTTCAGCACCGCCAGGGTCAGCGGATTGGCCACCGCAATCACCATGATGTTGTTGTCGTGCGCCCAGTCGGTAATCGCATCCACATCTTCCAGTCCGCCGAAAAAGTTGGGCTGCTGAATCACCACGGCAGTGATGTCACCCTCGGCCTTGTTTTTGTAATTGTCCAGCGGCGTGACGCCGGTGGCGGGATCGTAATCCACCTCGACCAGCTCGATATTCTGGTGCTTGACGATGGTGTGCGCGGTTTTGGCGTACAGCGGGTGCACCGTGCGCGGCAGCAGGATGGTGCGCGATTTTGACTTGCGGTTGCCGCGCACCGCCATCAGCACCGCCTCGGCCAGCGCCGATGCACCATCGTAGAGTGAGGCGTTGGAGACGTCCATCGCGGTCAGCGCGGTCATGTTGCTCTGGAATTCGTAGGTCAGCTGCAGCGTGCCCTGCGAGGCTTCCGCCTGATACGGGGTGTAGGCGCTGTAGTACTCGCCGCGGGTGGTGATTTCCCACACTGCCGCCGGGATGTGGTGCTCGTAGGCGCCGGCGCCGAGAAAACACACGGCATTGCCATCCTGCCGCGCACGCTGGTGCATCAGGCGCGAGATTTCCATCTCGGTGAGGCCTTCGGGAACGCCCTGCAGGCCCTCGGCGCGCAGGTTCTCGGGGATTTCTTCGAACAGGTCTTCGATGCTGCCGACGCCAATCGCGTCAAGCATCGCTTTCACATCCTGCCCGGTGTGGGGAATGAAGGGCATTGCAGTCGTTTCAGGGTAATTTTTCGAGCCGGCAATTCTACAGAAAAACCGGCGGGATTACATGGTCACAGAGCAGGGGAAAAGGGGTATTCCAGGGTGTCTTTGCCGCCTTGTATTAGCCACAGAGCTCACAGAGTCCACGGAGAATTCCCTCTGAGCGCTCTGTGAGCTCTGTGGCAAACAGCCGTTTTGACACGAAACTCAGTCGTCGGCTTCCGCCTC
>JALWPK010000011.1 GCA_026995045.1 Gammaproteobacteria bacterium
GGTGTCTTTGCCGCCTTGTATTAGCCACAGAGCTCACAGAGTCCACGGAGAATTCCCTCTGAGCGCTCTGTGAGCTCTGTGGCAAACAGCCGTTTTGACACGAAACTCAGTCGTCGGCTTCCGCCTCGTAGGCTTCGGCGTCAAGCAGGTCATCCAGCTCGGTTTCAGCCGCCATTTTGATTTTGAACAGCCAGCCATCGTCATAGGGCGAGTCGTTGATGGTTTCCGGCGCGTCGTTGAGCAGTTCGTTGACTTCGACCACTTCACCGGAAAGCGGGCTGTAAACATCGGATGCGGCTTTCACCGACTCCACCACGCAGCAGGCGTCGCCTGCTGAAAGCGTACTGCCGACTTCCGGCAATTCGATGAAAACCAGATCGCCCAGTTGCTCCTGTGCGTGGTCGGTGATGCCGATGGTGGCGATGCCGCCTTCGTCTTCACGAATCCACTCGTGGGAATCGGTGTATTTCAGTTCAGCAGGAATTTCGCTCATGGTAGTAACCTTTGCTGTCTCAATGTTGAATAAATTCTGATGGCAAGCCTACACGGGCTGGCCGTCGCGCACAAATACCGGTTTGACGATTTGCGCGTCAACCAGCTTGCCGCGAATCTCCACCTGGCATTTGCCGCTTGCCTCTTTGGGAATGCGCGCCAGCGCAATCGACTTGCCCAGTGAGGGTGAAAATGTACCGCTGGTGATTTCACCTTCGCCGGCATCGGTCATCACTTTCTGGTGGCCGCGCAACACGCCGCGCCCTTCCAGCACCAGCCCGGCGAGCCTGAATTTTACGCCTTCCGCTTTTTCTTTTTCCAGTGCTTCACGGCCAATGAAGTTTCTGTCTTCCGGCTCCCAGGCGATGGTCCAGCCGAGGCCGGAAATCAGCGGCGAGGTGTCTTCGGTCATGTCCGTGCCATATAAATTCATGCCGGCTTCCAGACGCAGGGTGTCGCGCGCGCCCAGTCCGGCGGGTTTGACGCCGGCGGCGGCGAGCTTGTCCCAGAAGGCGGCGGCTTCGGTTTCCGGCAGCATGATTTCAAAGCCGTCCTCGCCGGTGTAGCCGGTGCGGCCGACAAACCATTCGCCGCAGGCGCAGCCATAAAAACGATTGAGTTCACCGGCGGCTTCCACCACGTCCACCGGCAGCGCCTGCATGGCTTTTTCGCGCGCATTCGGGCCCTGCACCGCAATCATCGCCAGTTCCGGGCGTTCGATGACTTCCACACCGAAGTCGGCGGCGTGCTGCTGCAACCAGGCCAGATCCTTGTCGCGGGTGGCGGCGTTGACCACCATGCGGAACCAGCTCTCGTCCATGAAGTACACAATCAGGTCGTCGATGACGCCACCGTCTTCGCGCAGCATGCAGCTGTACAGCGCCTTGCCGCTGTCCTGCAACTTGTCAACATTGTTCGCCAGAAGATACTTGAGAAACTCGCGCACGCGCTCGCCCTTGAGGTCAACCACCACCATATGGGAAACGTCGAACATGCCGGCGTCTTTTCGCACCTGATGGTGCTCATCCATTTGCGAGCCGTAATTGACCGGCATTTCCCAGCCAGCGAAATCGACAATTTTGCCGCCGTATTCAACGTGTTTGTCGAACAGAACTGTTTTGTTAGCCATAAATGCACCAGTGAGGCCGCCCATAGCGGCCGTGAAAATTCAGAGGCGCAATCCTAACTGACAGCGGGGCAAGGTTCTAGCCCAAGCCCGGATATTGCATGAATCCTCCAGCCTCGTAAACACTGACCGAGCTGGCTGGCAGCAAAGCAACACACGACAACTTACGACTAACATATTAAAAAACATAAAGTTATCATCACCTCCGGCGGTTTCACGAAATTTTAGGGCTGATCCAACTGGCGCATTACTTGTTTCTTCAGTTCGTTGGCAAATTATTGAAAACGCGCATTTTTTGCGTGGCTACCATTTCGATTGGTTGATCTGGGCGAAATATCTGGAGAGAAATATGACGGCCAATATGGAGAGCGACTCCGTTTTTCTGAAAACATCTAAAGAAATCCTGATTTATTGGTCATCGCGATGTGTGGCGAGGCGATCTCTAAATAGATTGGATTGATCTCGTCACACAAGACTGTCACGCTGGCAATAGCAACAATTTCACATTAATCAGATCCTAGCCACCTCCTCTGTTTAAGACCCCCTCGTGTCGATTTGTTTTTTTACTTTCTGACTGAATTAACAAATTAACCCATCCAAGTAGGTGCTTCTTTATTTCATCAAGGTCGGCTTGTAAATCAAACTGCTGCAGAATATAGCGAGAATATTTCAGATTCGCCTGTTGCTCACTCAACGGAGAAATAGAAAAAAGCTCAGATAAGTACAATTTAGATTTATTATTACGGCCAAATAATTGCAGCTCCCAACCTTTTGGAGAAATGCATAAATCAAACGCGATTAAATGACCTGATAAATTAAAGTCATGTACCAGACAATTTTTTGCGTATATCCATTGTTTCGTGCACTCACTGGGTTTTTCTATTTTTTCCTTTAACTCCCTAACTTTTGCATTAAGCTTGGAAAGGAATTTGTTTCTGGCGATTAACAGCTCATTTACTCTGTTTTCATTTTCTATGAAAAATTGGTCGATCTTGTCTAACACCATATTTTTACCTTCTAATTTTTCAATAGCACCCATGAAATCCACAAGATACAACAGCCATTTCTGAGACGATGTTGAAACATATACGCCTAGACGCCCTCTTAATTCCGACCAAAGCTCTTCATAAGTAATACAAATAAAACCAGAACTTTTTTGTTCTTTTCGTATACTGAGAATTATTTTCAGCACATCTAACTGGTTTGGTTTTGCCCATTCATATAGGGTATCGCTATAATCAGCAAGATCATTGTCAAGATGATGAAATATTTTATTCTCAACACCAACTATTTGATTATCTGTTTCAATAACAATATCAAGCCTTCCCCCTTTATTTGTTGAAACCTCTCGATGAACCTGGATGTTTTCATGATGATATTCGTTTCCACCAGCAAGATTCATGAGAGAAGACAAGAACAGATCACCAAGACCATGTTCGTTATTCGGATTCAGATAAAACGCTAATATATTGCTACTCACATTTTCGTAATGAGGATAGCCAGCCACATCAAATATGCTTTCACTTTTTAATGTTACGGGATGCGACTCAAAATCACGAAGAAGCTCCAAATACTCATCATAAGTATCAATCATGCGACAAACTTTCATAATAGTAGTGTCTGACATCAGGCGCGCACATTTCTGCATCACCTAGACAAAATTGTTTTGAGTTTATTGCTTTAGAGGCAGCACTTGAATACCTGCCTGGTTCAATCTTGCCAACGTATCCCCTGACTCAAACTTCCAGCCTTCAGGCATTTTACTTTTCAAATTTAGCCCGTCTTTCGCGTCAAGATAGTTTGCCTGTTGTTTTGATATAAAAACGATCTTCCAGTGTTTTGCCAATAACTCGGCAATTTCCGTCTTCGGCATACCTTGATCAAGCAGCCTAAGCGATTCTTCAATAAGTGTCACACATGGCACAACATGCTCTGGATAAGGGCTTGCGCCATTCATTACTTCTTCCGACTGACCCATGGCCACAAATTCTTCCTCAGGGTGAAGGATATGTGAAAAGATTCTTGAATGTATCCCTTTCCCGCCACGTTGTGCACAATATGAAAAATGCTCAACTAGAAGCAATGATGTTTTATAGATAGATTCTATTTTGTCCATTCCTGCCTCCAGAATAGCTTGCTAATTCACCATTTACAGTTAGGAAACGAAATAGCGCGCTATAATCCACATCATACCCTGCTATATGCTGCGTTCAAGATTAAGATTATCAGCTTGCCCCAGTGACGCGCATGAACTGTTGCTTGAGCGCAGGCGCGTGGTCAACCAGGTTGAGCCCAGCGTTGCGCAGCATGGCCAGCCAGGTGTTGTCATTGCTGAACAGCAGATTGAAGCCGCTCATCGCGGTTTCCATCATCAGGGTCTCGCCCTTGCGCGCGCGCTCGTAGCGGCGCAGCGTGTGATGCGCCCACCACTGGCGCCCCTTGCCGTGTGCGCTGGTAATGACATCGGCGAGCTCAGCGGCGTCGAGAATGCCCAGATTCGCGCCCTGCCCGGCCAGCGGGTGAATGATATGCGCGGCGTCGCCGATCAGCGCCAGATTCGCCTGCGCGGTTTGCGCGGCATGGCCATGACGCAGCGGAAAAGCCGCGCGCGGGCTGGTGAGCCGCACATCGCCCAGGCGATATTCAAAAGCCTGCTGCAGGCGCTGCTCAAAATCGTCATCTTCCAACGCCAGCAGGCAATCCGCTTCGCTCTCCGGCAACGACCAGACTATCGAGCACTGATCCCGTCCGTCGCTGGCGAACAGCGGCAAAAAGGCCAGCGGCCCGCCGGGCAGGAAAATCTGCCAGGCGGTGTGCTGGTGAGGCAGTTCGGTGGACACCGTACACACCAGAGCCTTTTGTTTGTAGCTGCGAAGCGGATAGTCAATCGCGGCGAAGCGGCGCACAGGTGAGTTGAAACCGTCCGCGCCGACAATCAGCCTGGCCCGCAAACGCTCGCCGCTCTCCAGCGTGACCAGCACAGCGTCCTGCTCGCGCTGGATGCCTCCCAACACGGCCGGGCACAGCAGCGTGACATTGTCCGCCGCTTTCGCGCTTTGCAGCAGGGCGTGCTGGATGCGGTTGTTTTCGATGATATAGCCCAGCGTGTCGAGCCCGGCTTCGGCGCTGTCAAAATGAATCTCACCCGCACCGGCGCTGTCCCAGACATGCATTTCGCGAAACGGCGTGGCGTGCGCATCGAGCATGGCGCGCAGCGCGCCGCAGCGTTCGAACACAGCCAGTGAGGCGCGGCCGATGGCGGAGACGCGCAGCTCCGGTTCATCCGACAGGGGCGGCAGTGGCTGGCGCTCAATCACCGCGACCTGCAAGCCGCTGTCGCGCAGCAAACCGGCCAGCGTCAGGCCGGCGATGCCGCCGCCGTTGATGATGATATCGAAGGATTTTACCGCTGCGGCTGTCATCAACGCCTGCCCGCCGTCGACTGCCGCCCGGCCAGCCCCATGCTTTGCCGCGCCAGCTGATGTTTGACAAAAGGCAGCAAATCCACCGCCATCAGGCCACAGGCGCGGGCGTGCGCCAGCGGCGCAAAGCGGTTGCTGAACACTTTCACCAGGGTGTCGGTGAAACGGTACACCCGCTGGGTGTCGTGCTCGCGCTGTTGCTGATAGGCCTGCAACACGCTGGCCTTGCCAGGGTCGTCCGCCAGTTGAAAACAATCCACCAGCGTGGCGATGTCGCGCAGCGCCAGGTTGAAGCCCTGCCCGGCCACCGGGTGCAGGGCGTGGGCGGCGTTGCCCACCACCACGGTGCGGCCCTGCGCCAGTTGGGTGGACTCCACCAGCGCCAGCGGGTACTGCTGGCGCACGCCGGTTTTTTGCAGTCTGCCCAGGCGGTAACCGAAGCGTTGTTGCAGTTGCTGCAAGAATGCGGCATCGTCCAGTTGCATGATGGATTCGGCCTTGCCGGTCGGCAACGTCCACACCACCGAGCAGCGATTGTTCGTCAGCGGCAAAAACGCAATCGGTCCTTCGTCGGTGAATCGTTCGTAGGCGACATTGTTGTGCGGCTGGCCGGGGGTGACATTGGTAATCACCGCGACCTGCTCATAATCCTGTCGGCTGCTGCCAATGCAAAGGCATTCACGCACTTTTGAAGTAATGCCATCGGCGGCCACCAGGCATTTGCCATGCAGGGTTTGGCTTGCGCCATCCAGTTCGATGACCGCCTCAACATCATCCTCCCGGTTTGTCACCGATTGCAGCCGCGCCGGGCACAGCAGCGTCACATTCGCCTGCTGCTGCAACTGCGCGTACAGGGCCTCGCCCAGCACCCGGTTTTCAGCCACATAGCCCAGCGCCTCGACCCGCTCCTCGGTGTGGCGCAGGCGGGTGACGCCCAGATGGCCCCGGTCGGAAATATGAATGCTGAGGATGGGCTCAACTCGCCCGTCGAGCTGTAGCCACACGCCCATGCTGTCCAGAATCAGGCGACTGCCGTAGGACAACGCCACCGTGCGGTCATCGTAGGAAGGCTGCGCCGCCGAGTCATGCTCGAATGCCTCGACCACCACGATGCGATAATCACTGTCGCGCAACAAAATCGCCAGCGAGGCGCCGACCAGGCCGCCGCCGATGATGATGATGTCGAAGCGTTTGTGTGCTGTTGTCATGCCAGTATTTTTTGCCACAGAGCTCACAGAGAGCACTGAGGCTGGCTGCAGTTCACAAAAGAACACAAGGGCAAAATCAATATTCGCGTTATTTTCATACCGTCTTTGTCCAACTCTGTGTACTCTGTGCGCTCTGTGGCAAAACTGTCATCACCCCGCCATCACCGCTTCGACTTCCGCCGTGGTGCGTGGCAATCCTTTGGTCAGCAGTTCGTTGCCATCTTTGGTAATCACAATATCGTCCTCGATGCGCACGCCGATGTCCCACCAGCGTTTTGCGCCGCGGCTGCCATGTGGGATGTACAGGCCCGGCTCCACTGTCATGGTCATGCCTTTTTCCAGCAGGCGCCAGTTGTCGTCCACCTTGTAGTCGCCAACGTCGTGCACGTCCATGCCCAGCCAGTGGCCGGTGCGGTGCATGTAGTATTTGGCGTAGGCCTGCTCTTTTATCAGCTTGCTGGTATGGCCTTTCAGCAGCCCCAGCTCGACCATGCCTTTGGTGAGCACGCGCACAGCAGCGTTGTGCGGGTCGTTCCAGTGGTTGCCCGGAACCGCCTTGGCGATGGCCGCCTCCTGCGCCGCCAGCACCAGTTCGTAGATTTCTTTCTGCGCTTCGCTGTATTCGCCGTTGACCGGAAAGGTACGGGTGATGTCGGCGGCGTAACCGTCGTATTCGGCGCCAGCGTCGATCAGCACCAGGTCGCCGTCCTGCATCGGCTGGTTGTTTTCGGTGTAGTGCAAAATACAGCTGTTGGCGCCGCTGCCGACGATGGACGGGTAGGCCCAACCGGCGCCATTGCGGTGAAACTCGTGCAGGATTTCGGCTTCCAGTTCGTATTCAACTTGCCCCGGCTGGCAGTGCTGCATGGCGCGAATGTGCGCCTGCACGGATATTTTCGCCGCCTTTCGCATCAGCCGCAGTTCGTCGCGGCTTTTGAACAGGCGCATGTCGTGCAGCAGATAGTCCAGCGACACAAACTCGTAAGGCGCGTGCTTGCCGCCGCGCGACTGGCGGCGCAGGTCGTTGACGCAGCTCATCACATGCTTGTCGAATTCAGGATTGAGGCCGATGGTGTAATACACGCTTTCGCACTGCCCCATCAGGCCGGGCAGCACGTCGTCGAGTTTGTCGATGGCGTGCGCTTCGTCGGCGCCAAACAGTTCAATGGCGCCTTCCGGGCCATAACGGCGACCGTGCCAGGTTTCCATTTTGGGGTCGCGATCGCGGCAGAACAGGATGAATTTACCCTGGCGTCTGCCGGGCGCCAGCACAATCACCGCCTCCGGCTCGGGGAAGCCTGACAGGTAATAAAAATCGCTGTCCTGGCGGAACGGCTGCTCGACATCGCGGTTGCGGATTTGCAGCGGCGCGGCGGGCAGGATGGCGATGGCGTCCTCGCCCATCATGCGCATCAACTGCCGGCGGCGCTGGGCGTATATTTTCAGGTTCAGCAAAACAACTCCCGCTTACTGGATGGTGGTGTTGGCGGCCTGCAAGGGCTGCATTTCTTCGTGAATCAGCAGGATGCCGGTGCGCACGTATTCCATGATTTCCATATAGGCTCTTTCGTTTTCCTCGTCGCTGTCAACGGCGTCCTCCCCGTCGTCATCTTCCTCCTCGTCTTCCAGCTGCTCCAGTCCGGCGCGGGAAATTTCAATCATGTCGCGGATGATTTCCTGGCTGTCATCAGGAATGTCGCTGTCCTCTTTAAGGCCGCCGGCAGCCAGACCGTACACGAAACCCTGACACCAGTTGGCCAGCGCCTCGACGCGCAATGTGAGCTCATCGTCATCGTCCGGCAGCAGCAGGTGAAAATCTGCCAGTGCGTGGTTGAGCTGTTCCAGCGTATTCTGGTGCAGCGCCGACAACACATTGACCACATCGCGCAGTAGCACATTGCCGGCTTCCAGCTCGCCCAGTACATGACTTGACCACTCGGACAGCTCGGTGCTGCCGCGCGCGCACAGCATGCCGCACAGCGCACCGTGCGCCTCGGCCGCGCCCATCATGGCGTCGACCTTGTAGAGCGCGGTTTCAACATCGGAAATCAGGGGGAGTGTTGTCATAAAACCGATTCTATCATGCAGCCGCTGTGTGTTTGATGGCTGCGTTGACGGCTATTATCGCTATTGCCACCTTGTCATTCAATGTAATATTAGCGCCGGTTAATTTGACCGGCAGGCATTCTCATCCTACTATTAGCGTATGAGCGATATCACAACAAAAATAAACCGTCTCGAATCACAGGTTGAGGAGTTGCTGGAGCTTTGCCAGAAGCTGGGTGATGAAAACAGTGATCTGAGAAATCAGTTGCAACACCTCAATGGCGAGCGTGCTAAACTGCTCGAACAAAAGGAACAGGCGCGCAGTCATGTTGAAGCCATGATTACACGTCTGCGTTCGATGGAAACCGCATAGCCATACAGCACTAAACCCCCATCCACTTTAACGGTTTCGTGCTGCCACAGACGGGATACGTTAAATGAAGCCACAAGATTCTCTTACCGTAAACATCCTCGAAAAAGAATACCGGGTCGCCTGCCCCACTCACGAAAAAGACGATCTCAAAGCCTCCGCTGACCTGCTCAACAAACGCCTGGACAAAATCAAGAAAACCGGCTCGGTGCTGGGAACCGAACGCATCGCCGTGATGGCCGCGCTCAATCTCAGCCACGAAGTGGTCAACAGTGAGCAAATCCGCAAGGAGTACGCCGAACTGGACGCCAGAATCAGCAAGTTATCGGAACGCATCGAAAGTTCGATAAGACAGATTAAATTGTTCTAGAATAAGAGGTACGGGATGTCTCTGGGGTGTTCGTCAGCCATCTGTATTATCCCTTGAGCCTTAAATACTGACCCCGGGAACGCCGCTGTTTGCACCGTGTGCATTACCGCACTGCGCCGCAGTTACGGGAAGCCTGACGTGTTTACGCTGTTCCCACCTGAACCTCCGGTTCAAGGTCAGCAGTCCTGGCAACGGCACGCCTGGAGGCATCTTTTTCACTCTCCCGCACAGGTATAATGCGGCGCATGGCCACATCCAACCAAAGCCTGCGGCAGCAAAAACGCCAGCAACGCCGCCAACTGCCCGCCCGCGTCCAGCAGCAGCACGCCCGCGCCATCGCCCGTAGACTGCACAGGCAACCGTCTGTCCGCACCGCCGCGCGCATCGGTTGCTACCTTG
>JALWPK010000012.1 GCA_026995045.1 Gammaproteobacteria bacterium
TTCAGAAACAACTTCGACACGCGCGCGCGGCGCGCAATCTCGGATTTGGCCTTGTCGTATTATTGGGGTTTCTCAATGTAGCGCTGGTTTACAAGGTTTATTCGCAAAGCAACCAGGTGATCCTCATTCCGACAAGTGTCAGTGATGGCATGGTTGCGCGCGGCGCTGTTGATAAGCGCTACGTGGAAGCGCTTGCTCTGGATGCGGTTTATGGCCTCTACAATGCATCGCCCTCAAACCTGCGCTATGGGCGCACGGTGATCGAGCGTCTGGCAGCCGTTGCAAACCGGAACGAGCTGCTTCGGCTTTATGACGAAGTGGCGACCGACATTCAGGAACGCGATATTTCCACAGTGTTTTTCCCCAAAGAGATTGAACACAATCTGGATGCCAAAACGGTCGTGGTTGCGGGAAATCTGCAAACTTATCTGAACACGGTTTTGATTAGCGAAGAGCCACGCCGCATTCTTTTGAATTTTGTAACGGAAGCGGGATCGGTGCGCCTTTCGCGCATTAGCCGTTTGGAGGTAAATCCATGAAGATACTTAAACCTGTGAAAGCCCTGATAGCGATAGTCGCAATTCTTTCCGCCACGCTGGCCAATGCCGCGCAAACCTATGCCGTTATGCCTGATGGGGAAATCACCTTTGATGTGTCCACGACCGGCATAACCCGCGTGAGCTTTACCAATGATCGCATCCGCCGTGTTGTGCATGGCGAAACCGATTTCGAAATGACCAATGACGAAGCCACGGGTGATGTGTTTTTGCGCTTTGTCGGCATCGACCCGCACAACGAGACCGGATATTTTGTCACTGAGCGCGGTATCACCATTGGCTATACGCTCCTGCCAAAAGAAGAGGCTGTCCCGCCCATTCTGATCACAATCAACGGATTGGAAGACCAAACCGTGCCACAAAACAATGGTGGCGATTTCGGAGCGAGCGTTGGCTTTAGCGATAGCGTCGCGACCGCAATGGCTGACATTGTGCGCTCGGTAGCGGCTGAATACGTTCTGGGCCGAGAGGTGCCAAGCGGGCGGGATGGTCGCCGGATCAAGAGCAAAAAGGGTGATGGCTGGATCGCTGATGTGCGTATTGCGGTGGCGGGTGAAGATGGCCGCCTCGTGCGCGAGCAAGACTATTATAAACCCGGCGTTTTGGCCATTTGGATTGCCCAGAGCCAGCTCGGCCCCAATGAGCGCACGTGGTTCATTGTCGTGCGGGGGAATTAAGCCATGCGCAAAAACCCCACCCTAAAGAACCCCGAAAAATGGATGACGATTATGATCTGGATTGTCTCAATAATCATGGGTCTGTTTCTGTTCCATGCGGCCTTCAATATCCCAGAAAATAATCTGTCGGCAATACCAGAAATAACCTCAGACACCTCTATGGGGGCTGAATAATGGCCAATATCAACCGACAAAAACAGCAATATATCGCACTTGGTATCGGAGTTGTGGCGATCGTGGGCCTTGGCTTTCTGATTTTTGGCGTTTTGGGCCCGAAAAACCCGACCGCAACCCCTTTCACGGCTGACCAACAAGGTGTTGATTTGACCATCGTTCAGGACAGAACCTCCGCCGCCGCGCCGGAGATGTCCTGGATTACTCAAAGCCGTGGTGAGATCGAGCGTCTTCGCCAGACGGTTGAAAGCCTCACACAAGACATTGAAGCCGAGCGCACCCAACAAGCCCAAACCATTGCGCAGCTCGAGGACGATTATGACGCCGTGCTTTTGCAACAAGCCACCAAGCTCGAAGAGCTTCAGGCAAGGGCGGATGCAGCAACAGGCACTCCGGCGGCGCTTGGGACGCGCAATCCAGGGCCAATCCCGAACGGGAATGGCGCTTTTACACCGGATTATTCAGCAACCGGCAGTGAATTTATCGAGCAGAGGACGGGGTATACGCCGGAAGGTCAAGCCCCGTCCAATCCGAACCGACGCCAAGGGGCCGCGCAAAACATCGTTGACGAAAACGGCAATCCGGTCACGCCGGATTTTGGCCAGACTTTCACGTTATCGACGATAGACACAACGCCTGCTGAACCCCGCAACACCTTGCACAATTACATTCCTGCGGGCTCTTACGCCTCTGCCGTGGTGCTTTCGGGCGCGGACGCGGCAACCAATGTGGCGGATCGTGAAAGCCCTGTGCCGGTTCTGTTCCGCGTTACAGGCCCCGCCGTGACCGCTGGTCGGGGGAGAGGGCATGGTGCGCAAATCAATATCGAGGGCTGCACCGTTCAAGGCTCGGCCATTGGTGATTTAAGCTCGGAGCGGGTCAAAGTGCGCTTGCTCAC
>JALWPK010000013.1 GCA_026995045.1 Gammaproteobacteria bacterium
CGATGCTTACAGCTATGACATGTACAACTACGCCAATGGAACCGGCTCCACCGCCAGCCCTACCATCAGGAATTGTAAATTCTCCGGGTCTTACCAAATTGGCATATACAACTTCGCCTCCGGTTCTTCTGCCGTGGCAAGCCCTGCCATCACCAATTGCGCCTTCACTGGGAATCGGTATTATGGCATTTACAACAGGGCCCAAAGCAGCGGCACTTGCAAACCTGTCATTTTTAACGCTACCATTGCCGCTAATTCCAATTACGGCATTTACAACTACGTCTCCGGGGGCACCTGCCAGCCTACCTTCACCAATTGCATCATCTGGGGGAACACTAACGGAATAGCTAATTATTACGCCAGCCCCACCGTCACCTACTCCATCGTTCAGGGCGGCTACTCCGGTACCGGCAACCTCAACGCAGACCCCAAATTCGTGGACCTGCCATTGTACTCCTCCGCCCCTAACAACGGCGGTGACTACCACCTGCGACTGCTCTCACCGGCCATCAACGCCGGTACAGCCACCGGTGCACCCACCACCGACTACGACGGCGATGCCCGGCCTTTCAATTCCGGCTTCGACATGGGTTTTGACGAAGCAGAATTTACCTGCCCCTCCAACAATGTACTCTATGTGGACATTGACGCCACCGGTGCCAACAACGGCTCCTCATGGACCGATGCCTACACCGGCCTCCAGACCGCCATCGACCTGGCCAGTGTCTGCTCCGGAGTCACCCAGGTCTGGGTGGCGGAAGGTACCTACAAGCCAACTTCCGGGACCAATCGTTACGCCGCTTTTGAACTCGTCAACGGGGTGGCTGTGTACGGTGGATTCACAGGTACCGAAACCATGCTCTCCCAAAGGGACTGGGAGACCAATTCGACCATCCTCTCCGGTAACATTGGTAGCAGCTCATCAGCTACTGACAACTCCTACCATGTTTTCTACAATACCGGAAACGACGCCACTGCTGTACTCGACGGATTCACCATCTCCGATGGCTATGCCAATGGCTCCAACCCGCATTATTACGGAGGAGGCATGTTCAACGACAAGGCTTCGCCCACCATCAAAAACTGCAAGTTCACGAATAACTTTGCATCCTCAAAAGGAGGGGCTGTGTACAACTACGGCTACAGTGGCGGCAATGCCAGCCCGGCTTTCACCGATTGTTCTTTCCTATCCAACACTTCACAATACGGAGGTGCTATGTGGAACGAAGGCTCCGGCGGTAACGCAGCCAGCCCGGCCATCAACGCTTGTGCTTTCAAAGGCAACCTGGCAACTACCTACGGTGGTGCACTCTACAACAATGGCAACAACAGCTCGCCTGCCATTACCAACTCCCTCTTCTCGGGCAACAAGGCCAATAGCTATTATGGCGGTGCTATTTATGTACTCTCCGGCTCTCCAACTTTTACAAACTGTACCTTCGCAGCTAACTATAGCACCAATCTTGGTACCGCCCTCTTTCACAGTGGCGGCACCACTACCATTAACAACTCTATCTTCTGGGGAAACTACCCAAACTACGCCCAGGCATACAGGTCTTCCGGCACCCTGACCATCACCTACTCCATCGTCCAGGGGGGCTACTCCGGCACCGGCAACCTCAACACCAATCCCCTCTTTGTGAACCTGCCTTCCTATTCCTCAGCTCCCACCACCGCCGGTGACTTCCACATCCAGTTCCCCTCTCCGGCACTGAATGTTGGCACCTCCTCCGGTGCCCCCGCCACCGACTACGACGGCGACACCCGGCCCTACGGCCCCGGCGTGGACATGGGCTTTGACGAACTCGAATACCCCTGCCCCTCCAACAATGTACTCTATGTGGACATTGACGCCACCGGAAACGACGACGGCTCCTCATGGACCGACGCTTACAACGACCTCCAGGATGCACTCCTGCAAGCTCGTTACTGCAGCAACGTCACCCAAATCTGGGTGGCAGAAGGCACCTACAAACCCACCAACACTTCAAACCGCAACATCTCTTTCCAAATGGTCAAGGGCGTAGCCATCTACGGGGGCTTTGCCGGCACAGAATCCGCCCTCTCCCAAAGGGACTGGGTCGCCAATCCAACCATCCTCTCCGGTAACATCAACAATGTCAACTCTGTAACCGACAACACCTACCAGGTCATCTACAACAACTCCGGCGACATTGACGCCACCGCCGTGCTCGACGGCTTTACCGTCTCCGATGCTTACAGCTATGACATGTACAACTACGCCAATGGAACCGGCTCCACCGCCAGCCCTACCATCAGGAATTGTAAATTCTCC
>JALWPK010000014.1 GCA_026995045.1 Gammaproteobacteria bacterium
TGCCATATCGGTTGTCGGTGACAAGCTTTTTTAATTGCTGATAACTGCCTGTGTAACGGCGTTGATAATTGACCAGCACGGTGCTGTTTTGTTGCAATTGCAGTAATGCCTGCAGCTCATCCAGACTGGAGGCGGCCGGTTTTTCCAGCCAAATCATCGGTACGTTGTGCTGCAGGCAGCAGCGAAGATGTTCGGCGTGATATGCGGTTGGTGAGCAAATTGACACCAGATCTGGCTGGTATTGCTCCAGCATGGCCTCCAGATCGTCGCAAGCTGGTATGCCGGTTTCGTGGCTGAAACGTTCGCGTTCCTCCGCATCGGGAGAACAGGCGCAGACCAGCCGGGTTTGTGGATGTTTGTCGATTGCGCTTTTGTGGCTGAGGCTGGCGCCGGTTTTACCGTCATGCCCCAGGCCCCACGCAATTTTTCCCAGACCGATCAGCGCAGCTCGAAACATGGCATTAGCTCCAACCCGCTACTGATAGTGTTTCGGTGGGTTTATGAAAAAATTGTGTTTTTCTCATGGTGTGGTATCCGTCAGCTTATCGTCTCGATGAGCTGGTCTTGATTGCGCAGCCATGTTTTTCGATCAAGCGTCAGTGTGAGCACCGCGTGTTCGTTGTTGTTTTTAAGCATGTTTCGTGTTTTGTCGGCAAGGGTGACAAAGCCGAGCTTGTCGTGCAGTTTAAGGGAAGCGGTATTGAAATCAAACACTTCACTGTAAACCGTATCGATGTCGTGGCTTTTAAAAATATGTTTGAGCATGAGAATGCCCATGATCATGCCGCTGCCTTTGGGGAGATCGGGTTCGCCCAGATAGAAGCCCCAATAGCATGATTTTTGTTTCGGGTTAAAGTTGGTTGCGTTGGCCAGGCCGGCTGGTTTATCCCGGTACAGCAGGATACGGTAATCCACGTCGGCGCGCCTTAGCGTGCGAGCAAACCACTCAGCATGTTGCTGCGGAGTAATGATGTCATCGGTAAACATTACGGCGC
The DNA here is from genome assembly GCA_026995045.1 of Gammaproteobacteria bacterium. Taxonomy (GTDB): domain Bacteria; phylum Pseudomonadota; class Gammaproteobacteria; order SZUA-229; family SZUA-229; genus S139-92. The sequence continues at coordinate 996 of JALWPK010000014.1, forward strand.
GAATGTGCGTCTGGTTTCGCCAGGCCAGCACGGGATCCTGGTCAGACTGTTGCATCGGCCGCAGCCGGTAATCAGCAAGGCTAGGCATGGCGCGGGTTCATCAGGCTGGCAATACCGGCTGCACCGGTGTGTGGGTGCATGATGCTGCGAGCGGCAAGGGACATGCATTCAACAGCGTCAGGATGGCGGATCAGGTAATCGAGTTGCTGTGCAATGGCCATTTCAGTGGCAGATGTGTCGCCGACAAGCACACTGGCGCCCTGCTGTGAAACGGCCTGGTTTACCGCCAGCTGGTTTTGCGCAAGTGTGATGGTGATTGCCGGCAGGCCCAGGAAGCATCGCTCCCATGTGGTTGTGCCGCCGCCGCCAATGGCAATATCCGCTTCCACCATATAGTCGGCGATATTGCTGACATGATAGTGGCAGTATATGTTGGGGCGGGTCTGGCAGCGCTGCTCAATGTGTGGTCGGTGTGGATTACTGGCGCCAATGATGACGTGCGTTGTCAGGGTATGTTGCAGGCTGTTGATGGCCCGAATTGCCTTGCTGGTTTCATCAGTGGCGTCGACGCCGCCAAAAAATACCAGAATAGTTCTGATGTGTCTGCGTGTTCTGATGTTTGACGCTTGCTGCAAAAATTCATCTCGCAGTAATGCATACCTCGGGCCCAGCAGTAATGTGCAGGTGTCTGGCATAAGTCCATCGTAGCGTTTGTCCATGTTGTTATAGTAATTTTGATCCAGCAATATGTCGGCATTGTGTCTGCGGTCGGCCAGGTCGTCAATCACCAGCAGCTTGTTGCAGTGTGGGCGCAGCCGGGTTTCCCAGGTATGATCCAGCGCATAGTGATCCACAACCAGCCAGTCGGGTTTGGGTAATGTGGACATCACTGAGGCAGTCATCTCTGCATCGAGCGCCGGATCGCATTCAAGCCAGCCGGTATGTGCGCTGTTTGCATACTGGGAGTGGGCGGGTTCACAGGTTTGCAGAGGCAGCACCTGAAAACCCTGCTGTTCGATGCCGGAAATCATGTTTCCCGGCAGGTTGCGACATACGAAAACACAGCGGCAACCGGTTTGTTGCAACACGTGTGCAAGGGTGAGACATCGCATGACATGGCCGGTGCCAATTTTAAGGGAGGCGTCAACCCGGAAAACACAAAGGTTTTCATCCGTTGAAGGCTTGTCTGTTACTTTTTCTCGAACAGGAACCAAGTGATATCACCTTGCGGGAAAACCGGATCGCGATGCCAGCAAAAACCGTAGTCGAGTAATTGCAGGTCAGGATATTTGTCCATCATCTCGCCGGCAAAATCGCGCTTGAACAGTTTACCGCTGTGGCCGCGGTATTCGATGGTGACCGGGGTCGGGTTGTAATATTCGGCGATAACAATATAACGTGAACTGTATTCATACAAGCGCTGGTACACGGCATCTAGCGCGTCAGGGTTGATATGAATCAGCACGCCCTTGATGAAAGTCATGTCCCATCTGGCGTCACCTGCATCAAAGTCGAGGATGGACTGGTGAAATACCTGCTCGGCGCCGCCCCATTGCTCAAGTTCGGTGACAGCTTCGGCATTGATTTCAATGGCGGACAGCTCGGCGTCCGGCAGCAAGTTGGCGAGCGCTTTCAGGTTGAGTCCGGTGTTGGAGCCAAATTCGATAACGGATGACATATTTTGTGTGCGCGCCAGTATTTTGGCAAAAAAAGCAGTGTTGTTTGCGACCCATTGCTCACCGGCGTTGCGTTTGCAGTAGTCGCTGCCGAATTCGCCGGCCCAGAATGCTTCCTGTTCGGTTTTATATGACATGGTTGCCTCTCGATTGTCTTGTCTGGCCAAGCCAGCGATTATATTGATTGCAATGCAGATCGCAGGCTGTCTGCAATATATTGCTGCTGGTCATCATCTAGATCCGGAAACATGGGCAATGACAAACAGCACTGGTAATAATTGATTGCTTCAGGGAAGTCCTTATCCCGGAAGCCCATTGCCTTGTACCAGGGCTGGGTATGCACGGGAATGTAATGTATGTTTACGCCAATACCGGCGTCCCGCATCCGGTCAAATACGCTGCGACGCGCCTTGGCATCGCATTGCGTCAGTTTGACAACATAAAGATGCCATGAAGATTCCGCAAAGTCGCTGCGAGCTGGCAGGGTGACAGCAACGTCCTTAAGCAGCGTGTCATAACGTGCTGCGCGCCGTTTGCGTTGCTGGATGAATTGATCCAGCCGGCGCATCTGACTGAGGCCGAGCGCGCATTGTATATCTGTTATCCGGTAATTGAAGCCCAGTTCGATTTGCTGATAGCTCCAAGCGCCATCTGCCGGTTGTGTGAACAGCGCCTGATCACGTGTGACGCCATGAGAGCGCAGTCGTCGCATCTTTTCCGCCAGCTCGGGCTGATTGGTGGTGGCCGCGCCGCCTTCGCCGGTGGTAATGATTTTGACCGGGTGAAAGCTGAAAATCGTAATGTCGCAGTAACGGCAGTCGCCTACAGGATGGTTCTGGTACTTCGCCCCGATAGCGTGGGATGCGTCTTCGATAATATGAAAACCGTATTGTTGTGACAGCTCGTGTATCACCTGCATGTCACAGCTTTGTCCGGCAAAATGCACCGGCGCGACAATTTTGGGCAGCTTGCCGAGTTTGTCTGCACTCTCAAGTTTCTGTTGCAGCGCGCTTGTGCTCATGTTGTAGGTGGCCGGGTCAATATCAACGAAATCGACCTCGGCTCCGCAATACAGGGCGCAGTTGGCGGAAGCGACAAAGGTGTTGGGGCTGGTCCACAAACTATCGCCTTCGCCCAGTCCCAGCGCCAGACAGGCGATATGCAGGGCGGAGGTGGCGCTGTTGACCGCAACAGCATGGCGGCTGCCTGTAAAGGCGCACAGGGCTTGTTCAAACTGTTCGACTTTCGGGCCTTGTGTCAGCCAGTCAGAGGTGAGCGTGTCGACAACGGCGTCAATATCCGCCTGGGTGATGTTTTGTTTTCCGTAAGGAATCATATTCCGGAGAGTCGGTTAAACTCGACCAGTTCTTCCACCGTTAAAAAATGCTCGTTGGTGCCGGAGTCATAGGCAAAGCCCTGTTCGACCGGCTTGCCTGTTTCACCCAGTCGGTTGATAGTGTAATCATTGTCGATATGGTGAAAATGAATGGAAGGCTTGATGACGTAATGGTCTTCAAACTCCAGCGTAAGGTGTGAGTCGTCCGCCGGGCACATGATTTCATGCAGTTTTTCTCCAGGGCGGATGCCGATGATTTCGGTAGGCAGATTCGGCGCCATGGCTTTGGCCAGATCCATGATGTTGGCGGATGGAATCTTGGGTACAAAGATTTCCCCACCCTGCATGCGCTCAAAATTTTTCAGTACAAAGTCGACGCCCTGCTGCAGGGTAATCCAGAAACGCGTCATGCGTTCATCGGTTATCGGCAGGCTGCTGGCGCCCTCATCAATCAGCTTCTTGAAAAAAGGCACAACCGAACCGCGTGAGCCGACCACATTGCCATAGCGCACCACCGAGAAAGCGATGTCAGTTGAGCCGGAAATGTTGTTGGCGGCGACAAACAGCTTGTCAGACGCCAGCTTGGTGGCGCCATACAGGTTGATGGGGTTGGCCGCCTTGTCGGTGGAAAGCGCAATAACCTTTTTAACCCTGTTTTCGATAGCGGCGAAAATAACATTTTCCGCGCCGTGGATATTGGTCTTGATGCATTCGGTCGGGTTGTATTCCGCCGCGGGCACCTGTTTCAGCGCAGCGGCGTGAATGACATAATCCACACCATTGAATGCCTGCATCAAGCGCTCACGGTCTCGCACATCGCCCAGAAAATAACGCATGCAGGGGGCATTGAATTCCTGCTGCATCTCGAACTGTTTAAGCTCGTCGCGTGACAGCACGATGAGCTTTTTCGGCTGGTAATTTGCCAGCAGGGTGCGAATGTACTGTTTGCCAAAGGAGCCGGTGCCGCCGGTAATGAGGATGACTTTGTTGTTGAACACGCCGGGGGATGCCTCGCTTGTCCTGTTTAACCTGTTGAAATTGTGTCGCCCGAAGGTGCAGGGGGCTGGTGTTGAAAACCGGATCGGCGCCCGTTTTTTCACGCGTAAGGATACCAGATTTTCGCCTGGCTATGGGTGGTGAATATCTGAATGCAGACGTTATTTGCCAGAGTTGCTATTGTGCGGGGCGACCTGGTAAGGGGGGAAGTCATCGTATGTGAGTCGCCGCGCAGTATAACTGTGTTCACCGAAACGCGCATTGACTATAATGGCCGGACATGTCCACCCATGCTCTCCGTTCCCTGTGTATCCTGCGCTTGTCAGCCATCGGCGATGTGACGCATGTTCTGCCTGTTTTGCATGCCATTCGCGCACAGTGGCCCGAGGTGGAAATCACCTGGGTTTGTGGCGCGCTGGAACACAAGCTGCTGGCCTGCGTGCCGGGGGTGCGTTTCATCGTGTTCAACAAGGCGGATGGCTGGAAGGCGTACCGAAAAATCAGGCGCGAGCTTGCCGGCCAGCGGTTTGATGTGCTGCTGCACATGCAGGTGGCGGCGCGGGCGAATCTGCTCAGTCTGTTCATCAGGGCGGATGAACGCATTGGTTGGGATAAAACCGCTTCACGCGATTTGCACCAGTGGTTTATTGATCGTTCGATAACCGACAGCCAAGGGCGTCATCAGGTGAAAAGCTTTCTCGCCTTTGCCGAGGCGCTGGGCCTGAAAACCGGCGAGCCGGTGTGGGACTACCCGATTCCGGATGAGGCGAAACAGTTTGCCCGCCAGCATATTGATGATGCGCGCAAAACCCTGCTGATATCCCCCTGCTCCAGCCACCGTTTGCGCAACTGGCTGCCTGAGCGTTATGCAGCGGTGGCCGATTACGCGATTGAAACCCACGGCATGCAGGTCATTCTGAGTGGAGGCCCGAGCGCGCTGGAGCGGCAAATGGGCGCACAGATAGAAAACGCCATGCAGCATGCGCCGCTCAACCTGATTGGCCGCGATACGCTGGCGCAGTCGATGGCCATGCTGCAACAGGCGGATGTGGTGCTGGCTCCGGATACCGGCCCGGCGCACATGGCCAACGCCGTCGGCGCGAAAGTGATTGGCCTCTATGCCTGCACCAACCCGCGGCGCAGCGGGCCGTATCATTCGCTGGAGTATTGCATCAACAAGTTTGATGAGGCGGCGCAACACTTTGTTGGAAAACCTGCCGAGGCGCTTCGCTGGGGCGCAAAAATCGAACAGCCGGGGGTAATGGAGCTGATTGAAGTCGGAGAAGTAAAAGCCATGCTGGACAGGTTGATGGTTGATAGGCGCTGAGGGTGTTTCCACAGATGAACACGGATGAACCCAGGTTGCTGGCAGGCTGAATTCCTCCTTCAAACTGACCGCAGGAAACGTTTTGTCTTTGCGGTGACTGACAGGCTGACTGTGCGCGCAAGCGCTGATCGGGAACAGCGCGCGTCAACTACAAATGCTATAATGCCCGGCTTTGCCCCGAACCGAGCCCCGCTCAGAGAATTTAGTGACTACCCAACTCAGAAATATCGCCATTATCGCGCACGTCGATCATGGCAAAACCACCCTTGTCGATCAGTTATTGCAGCAATCCGGCACCCTGGATGCGCGCAAGGCGCCCACCGAGCGGGTGATGGATTCCAACGACCTGGAAAAAGAGCGCGGCATTACCATTTTGTCGAAAAACACCGCGATTAACTGGGGCGATTACCACATCAACATTGTCGACACCCCGGGACACGCTGATTTCGGCGGCGAGGTCGAGCGCGTGCTGTCGATGGTCGATTCCGTGCTGCTGCTGGTCGACGCGGTCGATGGTCCCATGCCGCAAACCCGTTTTGTCACCCAGAAAGCCTTCGCCATGGGCTTCAAGCCGATTGTGGTGATTAACAAAATTGACCGTGAAGGCGCGCGTCCCGACTGGGTGCTGGATCAGACCTTCGACCTGTTCGACAATCTCGGCGCCACCGACGAGCAACTCGACTTTCCGGTGGTGTACGCCTCGGCGCTGTCCGGTTACGCCTCGCTGGATTCCGATGTGCGCGAAGGCGACATGACGCCGTTGTTCGAAACCATTGTCAGCCAGGCGCCGCCGCCACCGGCGGAGGCTGAAGGCGCATTCCAGATGCAGATTTCCACCCTCGACTACAACAGCTATGTCGGCGTGATTGGCGTGGGGCGCATCAAGCGCGGTTCGGTCAAACCGGGCATGGCGGTGAAAATTATTGACACCAAAGGCGAGGTGCGCGGCGGCCGTATTTTGCAGGTGATGGGTTTCATCGGACTGGAGCGCGTCGAAGTCGAACAGGCTAACGCCGGTGATATCGTCGCCATCACCGGCATCGACCCGCTGGATATTTCCGACACCCTGTGCGACCCCAACGAGGTCGAGGCGCTGCCGCCGCTGACCGTGGACGAGCCCACCATCAGCATGACCTTCCAGCCCAACTCCTCGCCGTTTGCCGGCAAGGAAGGCAAGTTTGTCACCAGCCGCAACATCTGGGACCGCTTGCAGCAGGAGCTGAAACACAATGTTGCGCTGCGCGTCGAGCAACTCGAAGGCGAGCGTTATCGTGTTTCCGGCCGTGGCGAGCTGCATCTTTCCGTGCTGATTGAAAACATGCGCCGCGAAGGCTTTGAACTGTCGGTTGGCCGCCCGGAAGTCATCATCAAGGAAGAAAACGGCGAAAAGCTGGAGCCCTACGAGCAAATGACCGTGGACATCGAAGCCGACCACCAGGGCGCGGTGATGGAGGCGCTGGGCGAGCGCAAGGCCGAACTCAAAGACATGGTTCCAGATGGTAAGGGCCGCGTGCGCCTCGATTACATCATCCCGGCGCGCGGCCTGATCGGTTTTCGCACCGAGTTTTTAACCCTGACTTCCGGCACCGGCCTGTTATACAGCGTGTTCGATCATTACGGCCCCTATCTCAATGTGCGCATCGGTCAGCGCATCAACGGCGTGATGATTTCAAACGGCCAGGGCAAGGCGCTGGGTTATGCGTTGTTCAATTTGCAGGAACGCGGCAAGCTGCTTATCGGTCACGGCGTGGAAGTGTATGAAGGCATGATTGTCGGCATTCACCAGCGCAGCAACGACTTGGTGGTGAACCCGCTGAAAGCCAAACAGCTCACCAACATCCGCGCCGCCGGCACTGACGAAAACCTGGTGCTGACCAAACCGATTAATTTCACCCTGGAACAGGCGCTGGAGTTTATCGACGATGATGAACTGGTGGAAGTGACGCCATCGTCCATTCGCATTCGCAAAAAACTGCTAAAAGAGCACGAACGCAAAAAGGCATCGCGAGAAGCGGGTTAAATATAAACTCACCGCAGGGCGCAAAGAACGCAAAGGAATCAATATCAATAACCGCCGTCCCTCAGTGTGCTCTGCGCCTCTGTGGTAATATCAAAGCTGGCAGTGATGTTATTCGTCACAATGACAAGCCTTTGCGCCTTTGTGGTGAAAATGCAAATCAAATATGTCGGCTGATGCTGTCGTGCGGCGCGCCTCGCATTAGCGCATGAAAGTCGTCACGGCTGACGTGAACCAGACTGGTGTGATCGCCCGCTTCAAAATAAATATCTTCATTCCTGTCCAGCGCGTCGTCAACGATGACTTCTGCCGCATAAGCCTTGCCCACAGGCGGCAGCGCGCCAATGCTGCAATCGTCAAACACCTGATGAATTTCATCTTCACTGGCGAGTGCAAAATAGCGTCCGTACAAATTGCGCAGTTTGCCAAGTTTTACTTTATGGGTGGCGGGCACAACAGCAACCACATAGCCGCCGTTGTCATGCAGCAGTACCGCCTTGGCCAGTTTGTCACCCGGTATATGCGCTTCCTCGGCCGCCTGCATACTGGTGGCGGAATATGGATGCGTAACGACGCTGTAAGGAATGTGTTCGTGTTCAAGGTAGTCTTTGAGTTTCATTGCGATGGCCATGATCATCCTCCAGATTTGATATAGCTCAATGATGTGAGCGATATTCAATCAATCGTATCAGGGGCAGTGAGCAAGAATAAGAATACAGCTGAGGATGTCAACACGAATGCAATCCGTTGATAACACAGCTATTTTTACCAGCAATGCAGTGTTGCTTTTGTGCATGAAACTGGTTTTGTGTAAAACTGTTTTTACACGGAGGCATAATTAATTTCGAAATATCCTTTGACCCTGATGGTTGTGCCTGTATAATCAACGAGTAAGTTGAAATATCTGGCTTTTCTTTGTTTCTAACCTTCCATTCCGGTTGTGTTACCTGCAGGGCAAGTGCACAGCAATTCAGCAAGACCGCTTCAATACACTTATGTGGCGAAGCACACGTAATAAATCAATACAGGTAATACATAATGTCTACTATCACAGGAACGGTTAAGTTTTTTAACGACACCAAAGGTTTTGGATTCATACAGCAGGAAAACGGTCCTGACGTATTTGTTCATTTCAGCGCCATTCAGTCTGACGGTTTCAAATCCCTCGCGGAAGGTCAGAAGGTTGAATTCAGCGTCACTCAGGGACAGAAAGGCCCACAAGCAGAAAACGTAGTACCTGTTTAATACAGTAATACCACGCATTCAAAAAGCCCCGCAGCATGAAAGTGCTGCGGGGCTTTTTTATGTGAAACGAGCAGGGTGGCGCTCAGTCGGTTTTGATTCTGACTTCCAGTTGCAGACCTTCAATGGATTTCAGTGTGTAATCCGGTTCCTCCTCCAGCATCACCTTGCCGCTGAGGGAATAGGCGTCTTCCTCCCTGTGTGGTTTTGCCAGTGTGTCGAACAGCTCGCTGTGTTCATTGTCCGGCATCGCCAGGTTCTCGTGACTGAACAAGTCGGGCGGCGGCGCAAACTCCAGTTGCTGGTCGATGGATAATTGCAGGGGCGCAGTTTGCCGCGCCGGCGGCTGTTTGGCGACGGTTGGTTCAGTCGCAACCGGGGAGGCGGGCGGGGTGACTGTTGTTGGTGTGGTATGCCGATGGCGGTTGGCCAGATACGTGGCGATCAGCAGCAGCGTACACAGTAACAGCAGCGCCACGCCGGATTTTACGGGTTTCATGACCTGTCAGGTTTTTCAAACAGCCTGTTAGCTGGTGGCGGACAACAGCTCTTCACGCATGGCGAGGTCTTTTTTCACCAGCGCGGCGGATTGATCAAACATGGCCTGTTCTTCATCATTCATATCCAGCTGAACAATTTCTTCCATGCCGTTTTTGCCGAGTCTGGCCGGTACGCCAATGGCGAGGTCTGAGTGTCCGTATTCGCCCTGCAACAGGCAAACCGTCGGCAGCACCACCTTGCTGTCATTGAGCACGGCCAGCACCATTTCGGTGACAGCGGCGCCAGGCGCGTCATAGGCGCTGCTGTTCTCGCGCAGGCCCAGCACTTCAGCGCCGCCATTGCGGGTACGCTCGACAATTTCGGCCAGTTTGTCCTCGCTTAAAAAATCAGTCAGCGGTTTGCCGCCAATGCTGGAATAACGCAGCATCGGCGCCATGGTGTCACCGTGTCCGCCCATCACCAGTGTTTTGATGTCGGCAATCGGTTTGCCGGTTTCCATTTTGATAAAGGCCGCCATGCGGCTGGAATCGAGCACGCCCGCCTGACCAAAAATACGACTGCGCGGCCAGCCGGTGCTGGCGATGGCGTGATAGGTCACCACGTCTACCGGGTTGGTGACAAACAGCAAGATGGCGTCGGGCGCATGTTGTGTGACGCCTTGCAGAATGGAATCGACCACGGCGATATTGCTGGCCAGCAGGTCGGAACGCGACATGCCCGGTTTGCGCGGCAGGCCGGCGGTAATCACAATCAGGTCGGAACCCTGCAGCAAGGCGTGATCGCTGCCGCCAACGATACGGGTGTCAAACTGCATCAATGGCGCGCATTCTGCGATATCCAGCGCGGCGCCTTTTGCGGCGCCATCGCGAATGTCCAGCAGCGCGATTTCGTCCAGAATGTTTTTGGAAGCGAGATACAGGGCAGTGGTTTCACCCACGCGGCCAGCGCCAATGATGGAGATTTTTTTCATGAAGACCCGTTCCTTTTCGTTCTTGTTTTAGGGGGCAGTGTAGCGCGAAAGTTTCACCGATTAAACATGAAATAGCCAGCCTTAATTCGCTGCGGGTGGCGCATCCTGGGTTTCGATGGATGAGGGATGTCGCAAGCGCAGATAGCGTTTGTTGGACGGTTTGTATTTATCCTTGCGCAGCCAGCCGCGCACGATGATGGCCTTGCCCTCGTAAGTGGTGAGCCAGCCTAAATCGAATTCGTCCAGATCGGGCGGTTGAATATGAATGCCCAGCGCGCCGGCGTACAACCATGCGCCGTTGGCGTTGAAGGCCACTTTGCGGATATGGGCGCGGATGCGATGAAAGCCGGCGCTGGCGTTGAGTATGTCGTCGCTGTCGACAGGGGTGTATTTGGGGTGCGTCCAGAAACCTTTTCCTTTTTTGGCCGCCAACCGGTCGATGCGGTGATAACAGTCACTGAACCGGTCGTTGGGGGGGGTGGTGTAGGCTACCGCCAGCCCCTGTCGAATCAGGGCGGCGTTGATGTTTTGCCCGTTTTTGTCAAACACATGCGCCAGCAGGCGGTGATAGCGGTCGCGAGGCTCAACGCCGGTTTGCAATGCAATCCGGTAGTCACTGGCGGCAATCAAGGCTTTCAGCGCGCGGGTGGCTTGTTTCGCAAACGGTTGCGCCGGTTGCCCGTTGCGCGCCCGCTCTGGCGTATCAATACCAATCAGGCGCAGCTTACGGCCATCGCGTAGCGCCAGGGTGTCGCCGTCGACAATGTTGCGCACCTCAGCCTGTTCGTCAATCTGCTGCGCCTGGCAAGCCGTAGCGGCGGCAGCGTTGCTGGCGATGGGCGCGAGCAGCAGGCTGGTCGTCAGCCAATAAAAAAGGCGCTTTTCAGCGCCTTTTTTGCCGGAATGCGGGTGCATGCTCGCCCCGTATCCTGATGGCAGGCCTTATCAGCCCTTGCCGCCACCAAAACGTTTGCGGAATTTTTCCACCTGACCAGCGGAATCCAGGATTTTCTGCTTGCCGGTGTAGAAAGGATGGCATTGTGAGCATACCTCGATGTGCAGATCGTCCTTGCCATAGGTAGAACGGGTTGCAAAGCTGTTGCCGCAGCTGCAGGTCACTTTCACTTCGTGGTATGCCGGGTGGATGTCCGGTTTCATGGGCTTTTCCTCTTGGAGCGCTCGCCGCCAGGACGGGCAGTCATCTGTAGTCTGTAAACAAGGGCGGAAATTCTACCCGACCGCAGCGCCGCAGGCAAGGGCGCAATCTGGTGGCAACCCATTCGGTGCGGGCGGCGATTTTCTGCTACATTTCATGCAAGACGCCGATTTTCACCGTCACAGGGACTGATTTCATGAAATCCACCATTATTTCAATGCTGATTGTGCTGATTATTCTCACCGTTCTCCCGATGCTGTTTTTCGGCGACAACGATTTTTTGCAAAAACTCGGGTTTGAGGGCCTGGGTGACGGCAAGGAAAGCATCGCCAGCCTCAAGGCGAAAGCGCCGAAAAACCTGACCAATGTCACCACCGACAAACAGGTAAAAGTCTACAAATGGGTGGATGAAAACGGCGTCACCCAGTTCAGCCAGACCCCGCCGCGACTGGGAGGCGAGGCGGAAAGCCTCACCCTGAAGCCCAACACCAATATCATGCAGGCCTACAAGGCGCCGAAGCGGGAGCCGAAGCAGGCCAGCGGCCCCAGAATTTTCAAGACCAACCCCTATACCCCTGGCGGCATGAAGGACATGCTGAACGAGACCGCCAGGGTCACGGAACAGATGAACCAGCGCCAGCAGGAGCAGAACGCCCTGCTGGAGCAGATAATGGGCAAGCAGAAGTAGGTTTGACCTGGACTGCATGCTCCACGTCCCCTGTGCCCGAAAAAAGCATCGGCGTCCATCTGCGTTTATCTGTGGATAAAAATCTTTGCGTCCTTTGCGACTCAGCGTCTTTGCGTCGGCTTTTAAATTCTGTACTCACAACAACTTCTGCAATATCTCGTCAATATAACGGTAACCGAGGTCGGTTGCGCGCACCGCCTGGTCATCGATTAGCAACAAGGCCGGGTCAATCTCGCGGCAACGCTCACGCAGTTGCGTCAGGCTGAGTCCGGTGCGTTCACTGAACAGGTTTGCTGGTACGCCTTCGCGCAGGCGCAACGCGTTGAGTATGAATTCGAAAACGAGTTCATCCTCCATAATGCGCTTGCTGCCGGACAGCGCGTCGCCCTGCGCTGCGCTTTTGATGTAATCAGCCGGCTGGCGTTTTTTCCAGCGGCGGGTAATGCCCTGTTCCTGTGTCAGCTTGCCGTGCGCGCCGGCGCCGATGCCGATGTAATCGCCGAATTGCCAGTAGTTGAGATTGTGGCGGCTGCGTTTTCCCGGTTGCGCCCAGGCGGACACTTCGTATTGGCGGTAACCGTGTTGCGTCAGCACAGCCTGGCAGGCTTGCTGCATTTCCCACATGGCGTCGTCATCTGGCCGGGCAGGCGGGTGTTTGTGGAAATAGGTATTGGGCTCGATGGTGAGCTGATAGTGCGAGATATGCTGCGGCTGCTTGGCGCAGGCGGTTTGCACATCTTTAAAGGCCTGCCCGGTGGTTTGCGCGGGCAGGGCGAACATCAGGTCGAGGTTGATATTGTCAAAACCGGCCTGCCGCGCAATCTCGACCGCGCGGTGGGCTTCCCGGTCGTCATGAATTCTGCCCAGGCTGCGCAAATGATCGGCGTGAAAACTCTGGATGCCGATGGACAGACGGTTGACGCCAGCCTGGCGGAAGCCATCAAATTTTTGCTGCTCGAATGTACCGGGGTTGGCTTCCATGGTGATTTCGATTGCGTCATCAAAAGCGATGTGTTGCCGGCAGGCGTCGAGAATGCCGGCGATGCCTGCGGCGGAGAACAGGCTGGGGGTGCCGCCGCCGATAAAAATGGATTGCAAGCTTCGTCCGGCAACGAAAGGCAATTCGGTTTCCAGGTCGCGTTGCAACGCCTCGATATAAGCCGCCTCGTCAATACTGTCGCCCGCCTGATGAGAATTGAAATCGCAGTACGGGCATTTGCGTACGCACCAGGGCAGGTGAATATACAGACTCAATGGTGGCAGGCTGGTCACGGCTCTCAAGTAAAACAAAAAAGGCAGCGCGACCTTATCAGTCTGACTGTGGTCTGACTACTGCGGGCAAAAAAACAGGGCATGACCAGAGGCCATGCCCTGCGCCCATCGAATGTCATGAGGCTGCTAGCGGATGTGGCGGGAAACGAGCAGTGTTTCCCTTGTCTAACGAGGGTGTCAACAGTCGCAGGCTGGCGTCATGACAGGGACAGGATTCAGAAAGCAGTCAGGCCTTGTTGCTGTCGCTGCATTTGGCGCGAATTCTGCGCGATTTGAACATTTGAACCACCAGAGCCGCCATCAGGGCTGCAACAACGGTGCCGGCGATTGTGAGTGCATCGATAATCATAATTATTCTCCGACTATGATAGGTAAAACATTAGAGAATAATAATATACTAAAGTTTCAGGGTTTCGAGCTGACAAAAGGTTAAAAAGTGTTGCACCATAAAAATCAATAAGTTAAGTGTCAGAATGTAGCCTTTTGTTCAGCCAGATCAGCAATAATATTCCTGGAATTGCAACTAGCGAGCAAAAAATGAAAAAGCCCGGCCAGCCCATCGCCTCGGCCATATAACCGGTGGGCGCAGCGGCGAACACCCGCGGCATGCCCATGAAACTGGTCAGCAGCGCATACTGGGTGGCGGTGAATTTTTTGTTGGTGAGGCTGGCCATGTAGCCGATGAAAGCCGCGGTGCCGAGCCCGCCGCTGAGGTTCTCGAAAATGATCACCGCCGTCAGCCCCGGCGGGGAGTGGCCGATATAGGCCAGCACGGCAAACCCGGCGGTGGAAATCGCCTGCAAAAAGCCGAACCAGAGCAGGCCGTTGTACAGCCCGATGCGCATCACCAGCACGCCGCCGAGCATGGTGCCGCCAATGGTGGCCCAGAAGCCGAACAGTTTGACGATGGCGCCGATCTCGCTGGTGGAAAAACCCAGCCCCAGATAAAACGGCGTGGTCATCTGACTGGCCATGGTGTCACCGATTTTGTACAGGATGATGAACAGCAAAATCGCAATCGAATGGCGGCGGTTGAAATATTCAATGAAGGGTTCGATGACAGCGGCGCGGATGCTGGTCGGCTGGCTGTGCACATCCGGTTCGCGCGCCAGCACCGTGGCGATGATGGCGCTGCCCATCACCAGCGCCATGAACAGGTACACATACTGAAACGGCATGAAGTCCGCCATGATCAGCCCGCCGCCGGAGGCCAGCAACATGCCGACGCGGTAGCCGCCAACGTACAATGCCGCGCCCATACCCTGTTCGTCGTCAGCGAGAGATTCGCGCCGGTAGGCGTCAATCACAATATCCTGGCTGGCGGAAAAAAAACTCAGCAGCAGCGCGGCCACGGCGGTCATCCACAACATGTCCTTGGGGCTGGAAAACGCCAGCAGCGCAATCGAGGCGGTGAGCGCGATTTGCCAGATGATGAGCCAGCTGCGGCGGCGACCCAGCGCGCTTGGGGTGTAGCGGTCCATCAAGGGCGCCCACACAAATTTCAGCGTATAGGGCAGCCCCACCAGTGCGAACAGGCCGATGGCGCCCAGGCTGACCTGTTCCTGCACCATCCACGCCTGCAGCAAGGAGCCGGTGAGCAGCAGCGGAAGGCCGCCGGCGAAACCCATGATAAACGCCACCAGCATGCGCACGCTGAACAGCGCCTGCGCCACCTGCGTCCAGGATTGCTTGTGCTTGTCGAAGGCGTTGTTAAGGGCCACCGGGGGAGCGCCTATTCGAGCTCGAAATCGTATTCGATAATCAGCGGCGCATGGTCGGAAAAGCGCTCGTCTTTATAAATACGCGCCGACTTCACCCTGTCTTTCAATTTGGGCGTAATCACCTGGTAGTCGATGCGCCAACCGGTGTTGTTTGCCCAGGCCTGGCCACGGTTCGACCACCAGGTGTACTGATCGGCTTCCTGATTGACCACGCGAAAGGCGTCGACAAAACCGGCTTCGCCAAACAGCTTGTCCATCCAGGCGCGTTCTTCAGGCAGAAAGCCGGAATTTTTCTGGTTGCTGCGCCAGTTTTTGATGTCGATTTTTTTGTGCGCGATATTCCAGTCGCCGCAAATGATGAATTCACGGCGTTTGCGGCGCAGGCTTTGCAGGTAAGGCATGAAGCGCTCCATAAAATCGAACTTGATCGCCTGCCGCTCTTCGCTGGAGGAGCCGGAGTGCATGTACAGTGAAATCACGCTGAGTTTCTGATACTGGAACTCGATGTAGCGGCCTTCGATATCAATGTCGCGCCAGCCCAGTCCCTTGATCACCTTTTTCGGTTGCACCTTGCTGTAAATGGCGACACCGCTGTAGCCTTTTTTCTGTGCGTCATGGTACTGGCAGAAATACCCCTGTGGGCAGAAGACCTCATCGTCGAGCTGGTGTTCCTGCGCCTTGGTTTCCTGAATGCAGACCACATCGGCGTCTTCTTTTTGCAGCCAGTCAAAAAAGCCTTTTTTGCGTGCGGCGCGAATGCCGTTGGTATTGATGCTGATAACTTTCATAGCGGCGCATGTTAACAGGTTCAGGTGGCCAGGTTCGAGTGGCGGGGAGGGCTTGCGGACAAAAACCGGTATAATGCCGTCAAACAAACAGAAGAATGACAATGCAGGAATACAAGAAACAGTTTATCGAGCTGGCCATCCGCCATCAGGCATTGCGCTTTGGCGAGTTCACCCTCAAGTCCGGCCGCGTCAGCCCGTATTTTTTCAATGCGGGCCTGTTCAATACCGGCGCGGCGATGGCGCTGGTGGCCGACAGCTATGCCGCTGCATTACAGGACAATGCGGTCGACTACGATGTGATTTTCGGCCCTGCCTACAAAGGCATTCCGCTGGCGGCTAGCATCGCCGTGGTGCTAGCGGCCGAATACGGCCAGGACAAGCCCTATGCATTCAACCGCAAGGAAGCCAAGGATCATGGCGAGGGCGGCAACATCGTCGGCGCGCCACTGAAGGGCGATGTGCTGATTGTGGACGATGTAATTACCGCCGGCACCGCCATCCGCGAAGCAGTCGATATTATTGATGCAGAAGGCGCCAGCACAAAAGCCGTGCTGATTGCGCTCGACCGGCAGGAAAAGGGCAAGGGCGAGTTGTCGGCGATTCAGGAAGTGCGGCAGGACTATGGCATTGATGTGTACAGCATCATTACCCTGCAGGATTTGATCGATTATCTGCAACAGGACAGCGCTAACGCGCGGTATCTGGCCAGTATGCAGGCTTATCGTGAGCGATACGGGATTCAGGACTAACCCAGTATCAGCTTGAGGCCGATCAGCAGGGTGACCAGCTCAAACATGCGCTTGATCACGCGGTTGCCCTTGACGATGGCCAGGTGCGCGCCGATATAGCCGCCCAGCAGCGAGCCCAGCAACAGCGCCGGTATCCACAGCCAGTAAATCTCGCTCAGCATCCCCAGCGTCAGCGCGCCCGCGCCATTCCAGAACAGGCCCACCAGCACCAGCGTGTAGGCCACCGCGCGTTTGTAATCCAGCCCGAACCAGCGCACCAGCCACAAGGTGACAAACAGGCCGGTGCCGGAAGTCAGCGAGCCATTGAGTACGCCGATGGTGAACAGCGCCAACCCACCCAGCAGGTAGGCGCCGCCGCTGCGATGTTTCGGTTGGTAAGATTGACCCAGTTGCGGGGATAAAAATGAATAAACGCCCAGCCCCAATGTCAACACGCCCAGCGATATTTCGGCGATTCTGTCAGGCGTTTGCAAAATAAAACTGGCGCCGATGATGACGCCGGGTACGCCGGTGGCAATCATGTACAGGGCGAAGCGGCGTTCAAGATGGCTTTCTCGCAAATGCCGCAGGGTGGCGCCGATGCCCAGCGCAACTGTGGCGACCTTGTGGGTGGCCAGCGCCACGCTGAAACCGAGGCCCAGAAAAATCAGCACCGGCAGTTGAATCAACCCCGCGCCGCCGCCGGACAGCGCCGAGAAAATATTTGCCGCCAGTGATATGGCAAAAATGACAGCTTGCTCTAACATTAAAGAATCAGTCACAGAATATTGGGGCATTCTGCCATAGTGTCTGAAGTATCAGGGATTCAAATATGAACAAACCGCGTTCCTCAGCTGTGCTGGCTGGCGTTATCGGCGTCATTCTGACGATGTCGAACGCGCACGCGCGCGTGTACAAATGGGTGGATGAGAACGGCCGCGTGCAATACGGCGACAGCATCCCGTTGAAATACCAGAAGCAGGCGCATAAGGAACTCAATGAAAGCGGGTTGGTGGTGAAAGAGCAACCCGCCATGCCCACCGAAGAAGAGCTGATCCGGCGCTACCAGCAGCGTCTGGCGGAAAAAGAAAAAGAGCGCAAACTCAAGCAGCAGCGCCAGCGTGACCGGGTGCTGCTCGATACCTATACCACCGAGCGCGATTTGATTGCAGCGCGTGACGCGCGCATTGAGGCGGTTGATTCGCAAATCAACCTGTCGCGCTCCATCATTGAAGAAGCACGCGAAAAACTGAAAAACTCCGAGCGGCTGGCGGCATCGTTAAAGGCGCAGGGCAAGCCGGTTCCGGACACCCTGTACCAGAAAATCGAGCGTGAGAAAAAATCACTGGAAATTCACCAGCGTGTAGCCGAAGGTCACATGAAAAAACGCGTTGAAGTCGCGGAGCAGTTTGACGGCTATATCAAGCGTTTCCGCGAACTCAAGGCCGAGCAGAAGCGCCAGCGTGAAGAACTGGAAGCCAAACGCCGTGAAGCGTTGATAAAAAGCGGCGGCGTGGAATAACGCTTCAGCTTTTTATCAGCGTGCCCACACCTTCATCGGTCAGCAGTTCCAGCAACACCGCGTGTTCAACCCGGCCATCGATAATCTGCGCGGTTTTCACCCCTGACTTCACCGCATCCAGCGCACAGTTCACTTTTGGCAGCATGCCGCCGGCGATGGTGCCATCGGCAATCAGCGCATCCACATCGGCGGCTTTCAGGCCGGTAAGAATCTGATTGTTTTTGTCCATCACACCCGCTGTGTTGGTCAGCAGCAACAGCTTTTCCGCGCCCAGCACGGTGGCCAGCTTGCCCGCCACCAGGTCGGCGTTGATGTTGTACGACATCGAATCCTCGCCGACGCCAATCGGCGCCACCACCGGGATGAAATTGCCGTTGTCCAGCATGTGCACCACCGACGGGTCGATGGAAGTGACTTCGCCAACATGGCCGAGGTCAATGATTTCAGAAGTGTTTTCGGGTGAATCAGATGCCAGCTGCATCTTGCGCGCGCGAATCAGGCCGCCGTCCTTGCCGGTCAGCCCCACCGCCTTGCCGCCATTGTGATTGATCAGGTTGACGATGCTTTTGTTGACCAGCCCGCCCAGCACCATTTCCACTACATCCATGGTTTCCTGGTCGGTGACGCGCATGCCCTGAATAAACTCCGACTGCTTGCCGATTTTTTTCAGCAGCTCGCCAATCTGCGGGCCGCCGCCGTGCACCACCACCGGGTTGACGCCCACCTGTTTCAGCAACACGATATCGCGCGCAAAACTGTTTTTCAGTTTTTCATCGGTCATCGCGTTGCCGCCGTATTTGATGACAACGGTTTTGTTGTTCAGACGTTGCAGGTAGGGCAGCGCTTCGGATAAAACACTGGCGATATTGTTGGCGGCCTGTTTGTCCACAAGAATTCCGATGAGGGTTGCAAAGCGCCTATATTACCGGAGTTGCCGGCGCGGGTCACATTGTGGGTTTATTGCCACAGAGCTCACAGAGCCCACGGAGGTGATTTGAAAATCCAACGCAGAGGCGCAAAGAACGCAAAGGTAATTTATTCGCAGATAAACGCGGATGAACGCAGATAATTTTTTGCCACAGAGGCGCAGAGGCCGCAGAGAATTGAATTGTAGGAGCGACTTTAGTCGCGAACAGGCTGTCCACGGGCACAGAGCTTGCTGAAACCGTGGTTTCGTGGCTGAAGCCACTCCTACAGTGTAGATTTCTCCCTGCGGTCGAAATGACGCCATAACCCAAAAAAACACCTCCGCGTCCTTTGCATCTTAGCGTCTTTGCGTTGGCTTTAACAACCCTCCATGTGCTCTGCGCCCTCTGTGGCAAAACAATCATCAAAACGGCAAGGCCAGCGAGGCGTCCACCTTCTGCAACTGCTGCTTGAACAGGCTCTGGATTTTTTCGAGTCCGGCTTCATCATCGGCTTCAAAGCGCAGCACCAGTGAGGGTGTGGTGTTGGACGGGCGTATCAGGCCCCAGCCGAAGTCGTAGTTCACGCGCATGCCGTCGATGGTGTAAATCTCCGCGCCGTTGAAGTCGGCCTGCTGTTTGAATTTCTCCATGAAAGCGTAGTGCGCGCCTTCCTGGTCGAACTGAATCTGCAGTTCCGGGGTGTTGCAGCTGTCGGGCAGGGCGGCAAAAATGTCACTGGCCGGTTTGTCCTGTTTGCTGAGGATTTCCAGCATGCGGCAGGCGCTGTACAGGCCATCGTCGAAACCGAACCAGCGTTCCTTGAAGAAAATATGGCCGGACATTTCACCGGCAAGCTCGGCGCCGGTTTCTTTCATCTTGGCCTTGATGAAAGAGTGGCCGGTTTTCCACATCAATGGTTCGCCGCCCAGTTTCTCGATTTCTTTTGCCAGCCGGGTGCTGGATTTGATGTCGAAAATAATCTGCGCGCCGGGTTTGCGTGACAACACATCGGCGGCGTACAACATCATCTGGCGGTCGGGCCAGATGACGTGCTGTTTGTCATCGATGATGCCGACACGGTCAGCATCGCCGTCAAACGCCAGACCGAGGTCGAGTTGATGTTCGGCGATAGTGTTTTGCACATCAGCCAGGTTTTCCATTTTCGCCGGATCGGGATGGTGATTCGGAAAGTTGCCATCGACCTCGCAGAACAGCTCCACGGTGTCACAGCCGAGGCGTTTGAACAGTTGTGGCGCAACCACGCCGCCAACCCCGTTGCCGCAGTCGATGGCGATTTTCAGCGGCCGCGCCAGCTTGATGTCACTGACGATAGTGTCGATGTATTCATCATTGATGTTTTGTTCGCGGTAGCTGCCAGCGCCTGTTGACAGCTCATTGTTGACGATGCGCTGATACAGCGCCTTGATGGTGTCACCGTACAGGGTGTTGCCATTGATCAGCATTTTCAGCCCGTTGTACTGCGGCGGGTTATGGCTGCCGGTGACCATGATGCCGGTGCCGGTTTCAAGTTTGTGGGTGGCGTAATACAGCACCGGGGTGGGCGCCATGCCAATGTCAATCACATCACAGCCGCCTTTCTGCAGGCCTTTGGCGAGGCGTTGTGACAGTTCCGGGCTGGACAGGCGGCCATCACGGCCAATCACGACGGTGTTGCAGTTTTGCGCCAGCGCGGCGGAAGCGAATGCCTGACCCACCTGTTCAACGGCGTCAGGGGTTAACGCGTTTTCGACCACGCCGCGTATATCGTAGGCGCGAAAAATGTCTTCTGAAATACTCATTAGTTTTTCTGGTTCTTGTTTGGCTTGGTTTGTAAGTGCAAGTGTAGCTGCTGGTTGATGATTTGGTGGCGCGCCGGCAGAAAAACAGGCCAAGCGGCCGTGTCTGTCAGGCAGTGTCCTGCGCATCGCGCTGTTGGCGATACTGACTGGCGATGAGTTGCACCAGCTGGCGCGCTACACTGCGTTTGCGCGCTACCGGGATGAGCTGCTCGCCGGCTTGCTCACCCTGTCGCCAGAAAACATGCAGCGCATTGTATTCACTGTTAAAGCCCACGCTCAAACCGTGCTCGGTGGTGGCGACCCGGTTGGCGGCGATCATGTCCAGGTTTTTGTGCTGCAACTTGTGGCGCGCGTAGTGTTCCAGCTGGTCGGTTTCGGCGGCAAAGCCGACCACGAACGGGCGCGGAAAACTGGCGGCCACTTCCGACAGAATATCCGGGTTGCGAATCAGCTCCAGCTCCAGCGTATCGGCGTCCTTTTTGATTTTTTGCTGGCGCGGCGAAGCCGGGCGGTAGTCCGACACCGCCGCCGCGCCGATAAAAATCTGCTGCCCCGGCAGATGCTGCATCACCGCCTGATGCATGTCATTGGCCGATTCCACATCGATGCGGCTGACGCCCGGCGGGGTGTCGAGATGCACCGGGCCGGCAATCAGGGTGACATCGGCGCCGGCTTCCTGCGCCGCGCGCGCCAGCTCGAATCCCATTTTGCCGGAGCTGCGGTTGCCGATGAAACGCACTGGGTCGATGGCCTCGTAAGTCGGCCCGGCGGTGATCATCAGTTTCACCGCCTGCAAGACGCCGGAATGAAACAGCGCGGCGGTGGCGGCCACCAGTTGTTCCACTTCCAGCATGCGGCCCTCGCCGACTTCGCCGCAGGCCTGCTCACCGTGCGCCGGGCCGAACTGGTGATAACCGCGTTCGCGCAGGCTGGCGCAGTTTTGCTGGGTTGCAGCGTCGCTCCACATGGCGCGGTTCATCGACGGCGCGAACGCCAGCGGCGCTTCACTGGCCAGACACACGGTGGTGAGCAGGTCGTCGCCGCGGCCCTGCGCCAGTTTGGCCAGGGTGTTGGCGCTGGCCGGGGCAATCAGGATGGCGTCGGCCCAGCGCGCCAGCTCGATATGCCCCATGCCAGCCTCGGCCTGCTCATCCAGCAATTCGGTGTGTACCGGGTTGCCGGACAGCGCCTGAAAGGTCAGCGGGGTGACAAATTCGGTGGCGGCGCGGGTCATCACCACCCGCACCTCGGCGCCGGCGTCGCGCAGGCGGCGGGTCAGCTCGGCGCTTTTGTAGGCGGCGATGCCGCCGGTGATGCCGAGCAGGATTTGTTTGCCGAACAGGTTGTCGAGTGGCGCTGCTGTCATGCAGTCATTCTACCAGAGTCGCCACGTGACAAATTGGTCGACGAACTGTCTTGCCAGTGAGCGATGGCCAACCTATTATTTCGGCTTCAGATAACTGTTCAGGGATGAATCATGTCCATTATCGACTGGCCCGCCGCCGAACGTCCGCGCGAAAAACTGATTGAAAAAGGCGCTGAAGCGCTGTCCGATGCCGAACTGCTGGCGATTTTTCTGCGCACCGGGGTGCAGGGCGTGTCAGCGGTGGAGCTGGCGCGCAAGCTGCTGGACGAATTCGGCGGGCTGAAACCCTTGCTCAACGCTTCGCAGGCCGAGTTTTGCCAGAGCCGAGGGCTGGGTCAGGCCAAGTACGCGCAGTTGCAGGCGGTGCTGGAAATGGCGCGTCGGCATTTGTTCGAAAGCCTGCAACACGGCGACGCGCTGTGCTCACCGCAGGCAACCCGGCGTTATTTGCAGGCGCAGTTGCAGGGCTATCCGCACGAAGTGTTTGCGGTGCTGTTTCTGGACAACCGCAACCGTGTCATCCGGTTTGAAAAAATGTTTTACGGCACCATTGACGGCGCCAGCGTGTATCCGCGTGAAGTGGTGCGCATGGCGATCAAGCACAATGCCGCCGCCGTGATTTTCGCGCACAACCATCCTTCCGGCGTGGCCGAACCCAGTCGCGCCGACGAGCAGATTACGCAACGGTTAAAGGACGCGCTGGCGTTGATTGACGTGCGCGTGCTGGATCACATGGTAGTGGGTGATGAGGTGGTGTCGTTCGCAGAACGCGGTTTGCTGTAACTGCGCTGCGTTATTTTGGCCGTTTCACATTGCCCCAGCTGAAGCTTTCCACGGTGTAGTGGCGCGGGTCGGCCTTGCTGTCAGGCTGGTGCAACCCGCTGGGTAGCCACAGCCGTTTGCCCGCCAGCATCCGGTTCGGATTATTGTCCATGAACGCCTGCGGGTTGAGCCGCACAATATCCTGCATTAACCGTTGTTGCATGCCGGGATTATTGGGCAACAGGCTGGCGGCGATTTCGCCCAGGGTTTCGCCCTCGCGCGTGTCGTGGTACTGCTGCGACAACGGATACACTTCGATGCGTTTTGACTCGGCCAGCACGCTGGCTGACAGCAAACAACACATCAAAACGGCGGCAACGATTCTCATGCATGCAGTATAGCAAACCACGGTTGCAGCACCCGCCTGATACAATAGCGCGCATGTTTGTAATGGATGAAATTGCTTTTGGTGATATTGCGCCCCTGTCGATGCAGATTGCCGCCGGTGAATGCGTGGGTCTGCGTGGCGACTCCGGTTGTGGCAAAACCCGCCTGCTGCGCGCACTGGCGGATATGGATGAGCATGCCGGCAGCGCGGCGCTGGATGGCGTCGACGCCAATGCCATGCCCGCCAACCAGTGGCGCAGGCAGGTGGCGTTGCTGCCGGCGGAAAGCCAGTGGTGGCATGACACCGTGGGCGAGCATTTCACCGACAGGCAGGCGATAACACCTGCGCTGGAAACGATGGGTTTCAGCGAAGCCGCCTTGAGCTGGCAGGTCAGCCGCTGCTCCAGTGGCGAAAAACAGCGCCTCGCGATACTGCGCCTGCTGGCCAATCAGCCACGCGTGTTACTGCTTGACGAGCCCACTGCCAACCTCGACCCGGACAACACCCTGCGGGTGGAAAACCTGATACAGGATTACATCGCCGCCAACGGCGCCGCCTGCCTGTGGGTGAGTCACAACCGCCTGCAACTGCAACGCGTCGCCCGCCGTCAGCTGGAATGTACCGGCGGCGCGATTCGCGAGGTGGCCGATGAGTGAACTGATCAGGCTGTCGGCAGTTGACCTGTCTCTGGCGGCGCTGCTGGTGCTGGCGCTGGCCGCGCTGGCGGCGCGCATGCAACTGGGCGTCACCACCCAACTGCTGGTCGCCGGCGCGCGCACCACCGCGCAATTGATGCTGGTGGGGCTGATACTGAAATGGGTGTTCGAAACCGCCGCCTTGCCCTGGATTGCGTTAATTATGCTGGTGATGCTCACCGTGGCGGCATGGGAAGTGCTGTCGCGTCAGCAACGCAAGTTGAAGGGCTGGTGGGGCTTTGCTGTTGGCGCCTTCGCCATGTTTGTGTCCTCGTTTCTGATTACCCTGCTGGCGCTGCACGCCATCATCCAGCCGCAGCCGTGGTATCAGCCGCAATACCTGATTCCCCTGCTGGGCATGTTGCTGGGCAACACCATGAACGGCATCGCGCTGGGCATGGACCGGCTGGTGCAAACCGCCTGGCAGCAGCGAGCGGTAATCGAGCAGCGTTTGATGCTGGGGCAAACCGCCACTGAAGCCATACGCGACATTCGCCGCGACAGCATGCGCGCCGGTATGATTCCCATCATCAACGCCATGGCCGCTGCCGGTATTGTCAGTCTGCCGGGGATGATGACCGGTCAGATCCTGGCCGGTAGCGCGCCGGTGGAAGCGGTGAAATACCAGATATTGATTATGTTTTTAATCACCGCCGGCACCGGCTTTGGCGTAATCACCGTGTTGCATCTGATTGCGTTGCGCATGTTCGACAAGCGCCAGCGTTTGCGGTTTGATTTGTTATTGAAGCAGTGACAACAGCCTTTTAAGCGTTACGCTTGCGTCTGGCGCGAACAAACAGGCCAGCCAGACCGGAAGCAAACAACCAGAGGCTCGCTGGCAGCGGCACCGGATTGATAGTGACATTCACGCTGTCAAACACCACTTCGGCGTCATAGTCATAACCGTCTGCGCCGGCAAAGCCGGTGAAACTAGTGTTGGTCGGATACAGTTCTTGCAGCGAGAGAGTGGCGACGCCTGTATTGCTGGCGGTGAATTCAATGCTGAACAGCGCCATTGTGCCGGTTGTCCCGGTCAGCGCGGAAGCCAGCAATTCGGCCTTGCCGCCGGCATTGTCTATCTGGTTGTTGACGCCTGCGAATGGCCAGGCGGGGGCTATGCTGTAACTGTTGCCAGTCAGCAGGCTCTGGCTGAAATCCAGCTCCACGCCCCAGCTCAACAGGCCACTGTGAGCGTTGTCCACATTGCTGACATACACATCAACGGTGAAGGTGTCGCCTGCGGTGACTGTCCAGGTTGCGTCCGCCACCGCATCATTGTCGAAATCAAAAAAAGTGACGGGCGCGGCGGACAGCATTGGTGCGAACAGCAGGCTGGCGAACAAGGCGGCGAATGATTGTGGTTGCATGGGCTTATCCCCTGTTTGAAGTCATTTAATTTATATTGGGCAGTCAGTGCGGCCGAATTCGCTGGAGAAGGTCGCGGCGTCAATGCCGTCAACATCATTGTCCAGGTCGAAATCAGCAACGCACGGGTTGGTTGCGGAACAGTCGGTGCGGCCAAACTCGGTGCTGAAGGTTGAGGCGTCGACTCCGTCGACATCGCCGTCACTGTCGAAGTCGGCGAAGCAGGCGGGCGCGGGCGGCTCGCAGGCGTCGCCGATACCGTCACCGTCGCTGTCAGCCTGATCCGGGTTGCTGACATCCGGGCAGTTATCGTTGGCGTTGAGGAACAGGTCACCGTCCCGGTCGATGCCGATGCGCACGCCAGAGCCAATGGGCACGGCGGTGAAGGTCAGCTCCTGTCCGCTGGTTTGCGCCAGTTGCAGCAGTTGCGTCTGTGTTATCACGGTGTCGATATCGTCAGTCTGGAACGTGCCGTCGGCATTGCGCATCGCGCCGAACTGTTTGCCTGCAATATTCATTTTGACGACCACTTCGTTGTCGCCGGCATCCATGCGATCAAACAGCAGTTGCGCGCGCTTAGCGGAGACCGCAGCATTGCTGGCGGAGAGGGTGACCTGCTGACCGATGATGGGCTTCTGGTTGCTGTCCATGGCCAGCATGAATTGCTCCAGGTTTTGCTGATCGGCCGGTGTGGTGTTGAACAGCGGCGCCGCGTGGAACCGTCGCAGGGTGTCCGTGCCGCCATCATGGAGGAAGCCAAAGCCGCGAATCTGATCGCCCATGAATACGCCATCGCCGGGGATAATGAAAGGCGCATCACTCATTGGCATACCAAACATGCCGACTTTCTGGTATAGGTTGCGCAGATGCGGGATTTTGAAATTCTGGGTTTCGCCTTCCACGCTCATCAGGCCGCTGCTGCCGAAAAAGCCGTTGGCCGGATCGACCACATGGCAGGCGTTACAGGTGAGAAAGCCGGCGGTGGTGGGGCGCGTGAAGAAGAAATCACTGCCGGCCTGTTGCATCGGCGTCAGGCTGTTATCCAGCGGCCGGTTGGGGTTGGGTGGGTAATTCACCTGCAGAATGAAGTTGGTGAAGGCGTCCATTTGCGCAGGGGTTAGTTGACTGTCTCTGCCCAGCAGACCGGGGAATGCCACGTTGAACTCCTTGAACGCGCCTGCCTCATCCAGTGGGTCGCCGCCGGAATGTTCGGCGGTGCGGTCGCCGCGCCAGTGCATTGGGCCGTGGTTGGCCATGCCGCGCAATGACTGGGTGGTCATCGGCCCTTTCAGAGGGTGGAATGGCTGCGCGCCAGGGAGGGGACCGCCGGGATTGTTGTTGGGCAAAACCACGCCTTCCGGATCGCCCAGATCCCAGGCCAGGCTGTCGAAGTCGCCGAACAGATGACAGGAGGCGCAGGCGGCCTCGCCGTTGCTGGAGGTCAGGTTGGCGTCATACAGGAAAGGCCGGCCCGCCACCACCTCGGCCGGCTCCGGATTCAGCATGGTGATATGCGACAGTTCGGTCTTGCTGGTCGGGTCGATGACGGAAATGCCATTGTCAAAACGGGTGAGCACATACAGACGGTTGCGGCTTTCATCGAGCAACACGCCGCTGGGGCCGCCGCCTGAGACGGTGATGTGGTTGGTGGCGTCGGGCGTAAAACTGTCGTCTTCCAGCGCTACGGTGTCGAACACGCCGATTTTGGATGAGCCAAACGCGGCCAGATACAGGGTTCTGCCATCGCTGCTGACCTGCATTTGCATGGGGATGGCCAGACTGTTTTGCTTGACGCCCGCGGGAGCGGGAATCTGACTGTAATCAATATGTTTGTTGAGGTGGCGAGGTGTCACCGTTGCGCCGTCAATCACAGTGATGCGCGCTTCATGCAAATGGCCGTTGACCGTGGTGAAACTGGTGCTCAGCCGCGTGCCTTCAAAGCGCACTTCGTTCCTCGCCTCGGTATTCGATACATACAACTTGCCGGTTCGCGGGTTCGTGACCATGTTGAAAATGACTGTGCCGACACCGCTGAATGAAGCGGTTTCCACCGGCGGGTTGGCGTTGGCGTCGATGGCGAACACATCCTTGTCGGGCAGATTGAAACGCACCTGGTTGCTCCAGTCGCGACCCAGTTCATCCTCCCAATTGCGGGTCGCCGGGTTGAACTTGACGATCAGACCAACTTCAGGCGCAGTTGCGCCATCGGCCGAATTGGGTGGCGGCAATGCGCCCGGCGCCGATGCGCCGCCGCCCGGGTTACAGCCATTGGGCTGGCCCTGGTTACAGACCGCGCCCTCGTTGATCACCGCGGTCTGGTTGCCGGTCATGAAACCGGCGGCGTAAACCGTTGCGCCATCAGGCGAAACCGCCAGCGCGCGCGGGGTGTCGGTGAAATGCGTGAGAATGGTTTCCGGCGCGCCGCCCAGCGAGCCGGCGGCGGTATTGTTGGCGTCAAACACCCAGACATCGGCGCGGCCAATGCCCGGCGTGGTGCTTTCGCCGGGGTTGCCGGGCATCAGGTCGGGACTGTAGGGGCTGTTCTGGCCACGGTGCGCGGTGGTGATAAACGCGCGGGTTTTGGTGTTGCCGGCAAATACAATATCGCGCGGCTCGTCGCCGACCAGCAGGGTTTGTCTGACGCGTGGCGGGGTGGAGCCAAGGTCAACAATACTGACCGAATCCGACAGGTGGTTAACCACCCAGACTTCATTGTTGCCATTGGTGGCGACCGCGACCGGCTCCAGGCCCACCGGCACGGTGAACTCGTGGCTCAGGTCACCGGTCACGCCAATGGTGTAAATTTCCAGACTGTTATCGGGTGTGTTGACCGCAAACAGGTGTCGACCATCAGGGGATTGCGCCAGCGGCCGCACCTGACCGCTTTCAAATGTGGTGAATGTGGGTGGCGCCGCGGGAGTAAACGGGCGCGCCAGTGTGCCGCTTGTCGTCGAGCCGGAGGAGCCGTTATTGCCGCCGTTTCCTGCGCCGGGCGCATTCTGGCCGCCACCGCAGCCGCTGATAAAGACCGCGCCGCCGAGCAGCGCAACGTTGAGAAGTTTGCGAGAGAAATTTGGCAACATTTGGCCCGTCCGTGATTTTTTCGTGGAATTAGACACTAAGCAAGATTTGCGCCATCCTCAAAATTTCATGAAATAACAAAATGTTGACAAATGTTATTACATGCTAATGTTTTAATTGTGTAAGGGCGTCCGACGCATTTGGCTTAATTGCGCAGCGCCTGGTATTCCTCCACCTTCAGTCTCGGCCCGAACTGGCTGACCACTTTGGCGGACACCCGGCTGGCGAGTTCGCCGGCCTGCTGGTGGCTCATGCCGTGGGTGACGCCGTAGAGAAACGCCCCGGCGAAGTTGTCGCCGGCGCCGTTGGTGTCGACCGGGGTGGTGGGGGTGGGCGCGATTTCGTACAGGGTGGCGCCATCGTAAACCAGCGCGCCTTTGGCGCCCAGGGTGATGGCGAATTCCTTGCTGAAGGTTTTCACGGTTTCAATCGCAGCGTCGATGTTGTCCTTGCCGGTGTAGGCCATGGCTTCGTGTTCGTTGCAGAACAGCATGTCGATGCCGTCGCCGATGGTTTCGGTGAGCGCGTCGCCGAAAAATTCGACAATGGCCGGGTCGGAAAAGGTGAGTGAGGTTTTCACGCCATGCTGGCGTGCGATTCTGCCGGCTTCGATGTTGGCTTCCTTTGCGCAGGGGGAAGTCACCAGATAGCCTTCCATGTAGCAGTATTCGGCATTGGCGATGGCGTCGTGATTCAGTTCGGCCACCGACAGTTCGGATGAAATACCGAGAAAGGTCTGCATGGTGCGCTCGGCGTCGGGGGTGACCATGACCAGGCATTTGCCGGTAACGCCGTGCGGGTGCTTGCCGTTCATGTTGCTCTTGACGCCGGCGGCCTTGAGGTCGTTGAGGTAAAAGTCGCCCAGGTCGTCGTCGGCCACCTTGCAGGAATAATAGGCCGAGCCGCCCAGCGCGCTGAGCGCAATCAGGGTATTGGCCGCCGAGCCGCCGCTGGCCTTGTTGCCCTCGAAGGCATCGAGATGGGTTAGCAGACGGTGCTGTTCTTCCTCGTCTACCAGCGTCATCACGCCCTTGTCGATTTTCATAAAGTCGAGAAAACCGTCCTCCACCTCGAATTCCATATCCACCAGCGCATTGCCCATGCCGTATACATCAAATTTTGCCATCAGAATCTCACTTGAAGCGTTACACAATAATAAAGTGGGCGCATGTTAACGCCTGCGCCTCGATTGCAGCAAGGCGAAAGGCTCCGCCAGGCGTGGATGTTGAAAAATATGAAACTGGCGCGGCATCATCAAGTCCCATACAATAGCCCGCAGCCACAGCCGCCCGTCAGGGCGTTGCGGATTCGATAACAACAATAACCAAGGCAGCGCTTTGTCCCAGCCCCTGATTACAATCGACAACCTGCATTTTGAGCGCGGCGAGCGCGCGATTTTTTCCGGCGTGAACATGCAGATTGCGCGCCGCGGCGTCACCGCCATCATGGGCCCCAGCGGCACCGGCAAAACCACCTTGCTGAAACTGATTGGCGGCCAGTTGCAGCCCTCGAAGGGTAGTGTGCACGTCGACGGTCAGCATGTGCACAAACTGCGTACGGGCGAGCTGTACGCCTTGCGCAAACGCATGGGCATGCTGTTTCAAAGCGGCGCGCTGCTGACCGACCTCAACGTGTTTGAAAATGTGGCCTACCCCCTGCGCGAGCACACCAGGTTGCCGGAAA
>JALWPK010000015.1 GCA_026995045.1 Gammaproteobacteria bacterium
ATCACACTCGCGGTCGACCGCGCAGAGCTGCCTTCCGATTTACCGCACGACCCGTTTGTCACCGAAGTCGACGGCGCTGTCTTCCCGGTGATTCATCTGGCGGTGGCGGCGCCGCTGGACGAGCTGGCGCTGAAACGACTGGGCGACAAAATCAAGGACGACCTGCTGGCCTTGCCCGGCGTCGCCAAGGTGCTGGCGCAGGGCGACCGCAAGGCGGAATACCGCGTCACAGTGATCCCGTCGCAACTGAAAAAGCACCGCATCTCGGTGGGTGAAATCAGCCGCGCCATTCAGAACTGGAACCTGAATGCGCCCGGCGGCGACATCAACACGCCAGAGGGGCAAAAGTCGGTGCGCATCGTCGGCGAGTTCAGCAGCCTCGACGACGCCCGCGCCCTGGTGCTGCGCGCCAACGAGCAGGGTGACGTGCTCACGCTGGGCGATGTCGCCGAGGTAACCGAATCGCTGGCCGAACCACGCAAGCTGTACGATGTCGCCGGCAATCAGGCGCTGTCCCTGCTGGTGCTGAAAAACACCGACGCCGACATCATCAAAACGGTGGATGCGGTGTACGAGTATGTCAACACTATCCCCGGACGCTATGGCGATGGCATTGTAGTCAAACCGTTTCAGGATTTTTCCCGTTTCGCCCGCACCCGCCTGGGCGTGCTCACCAACAACGGTCTGGTTGGCGTGGTGCTGGTGTTTGTCACCCTGCTGCTGTTTCTGCGCCTGTCGGTGGCGCTGACCACCACCTGGGGACTGCCGATTATCTTTCTCACCGGCATTGCGCTGATGCACATGTTCGGCATCACGCTTAACCTGATTTCGATGATGGGCTTTATCATGGTGCTTGGCATGCTGGTTGACGACGCCATCATCATCGGCGAGAACATCACCCACCATATGGAAAAGGGCGCGCATCCGGTGCAGGCGGCGATACAAGGCTCGATTGAACTTATCGGACCGGTGACCACCACGATTCTGACCACGGTGGCGGCGTTTCTGCCGATGATGTTCATGACCGGACTGATTGGCAAGTTTGTAATCGCCATTCCGATTGTGGTGATTACCCTGTTGCTGCTGTCGTGGGCGGAATCGTTTTTTATTCTGCCCAGCCACGTTGCGCATGTCACCAACCCCAACCGGCATCCACCCGAGCGCGCCTGGCTGGTGTGGCTGGAAAACGCCTATGCGGCCGTGTTGAAACAGGCGGTGCGGTTTCGCTGGCTGACGGTATTGCTGTCGTTTGGCGTGTTGATTGGCGCGCTGGTGTTGGCCAAAACCTCGATGTCGTTCCAATTGTTTCCGCCGGTCGGCGTCGACGAATACATTGTTCGCGTCACCGCGCCGCCTGGAACCAGCCTGCCGGTTATGCGTCAGACCTTGCGCAAGCTCGACAGGGAAATCCGCGATTACGTCAACCCTGATTATCTGGAAATGACCGTCGCCAAAAGCGGCGATGTCTCGGTGGACGAGGGCGATCCGCTCACCCAGCGCGGCGATCGTTACGGCCAGATCAACGTCATCTACGTGTCCTCGGTGACACGGCCGGAACACAATGCGCTGGATGACATGTACGCCATCGAACGGCAACTGGCGGCGCATTACCCCGAGCTGGAAATCGCGGTCACCGCGCTGAAGCCTGGGCCGCCGGTCGGCCGCGCGCTGGAAGCGGAAATTTCCAGCTATGACGACGCCGCGCGCGAGCTGGCGGCCAGACGCCTGATGGATTACCTGAAAACCGTCGACGGCGTCACCACCATCGACAGCGGCCTGAAAAAAGGCGATGACGAACTGCATGTGGTGCTGGACAGAAAGCTGGCGACCTATGCCGGCGTGGATCTGGCCACCGCCGCCTCGCATGTGCGCGCGGCGGTTGGCGGCCTGGTGGTGTCAAACCTGCGACGTGGAACCGAAGAAATTGACGTTACTATCCGTTTCCCGGAAAACAGCCGTAATGAACTGCCCGTTCTGCAACAACTGTTGATACCGAACAGTCGCGGCGGTCTGATTCCCCTGAGCAAGATTGCGCGTTTTGAACCTTATCCCGGCTTTACCACCGTGCGCCACAAGGACGGCATTCGCATCGTCAACGTGGTGGCCGATGTCGACCCGGAAATCACCACCAGCCGCGAGCTCAATCAGTTGGTGATGGATAACGAACAACAGTGGATGGGCGACGTGTTCGGCAAGGTCACAGTGAAATACGGCGGCGAAGAAGAAAAAAACCAGGAGTCGTTCCGCAGCTTGCTGGTGGCGTTCGGTTTTGCATTGGTGGGCATCTTTTTTATTCTCGCCATTCAGTTCAACAACCTGAGCTATCCGGTTATTGTGATGCTGGCAATTCCGTTCGGCGCAATCGGCATTATTTTCAGCTTTTATCTGCACGACCTCTACTGGAAGCCGATGCCGCTGTCATTTTTCGCCATGATGGGTATGGTGGCGCTGACCGGCGTGGTGGTGAACAGCTCGCTGGTGCTGCTGGTGTTTGTACAACGCGCGCGGCAACGAGGCGTCCCCTTGTTTGAAGCCATCATCGAAGCCGGCCGGCGGCGAATCCGCGCGGTGTTGCTGACAGCCATCACCACCGTGGTGGGCCTGTTGCCAACGGCCTACGGCTGGGGCGGGCTGGATCATTTCGTGTCACCGATGGCGCTGGCGCTGTCGTGGGGATTGATATTCGCCACCTTCGTCACGCTGATTACCATCCCCGCCGCGCTCGCCGCCGGGCATGATGTGCGCGAAGGCCTGCGCTATATAGCTCGGTTTTTCAGGCCAGCGCCAGGCCGCTAGATTTTCCGCAGATAAACGCAGATGAACATGGATGGATTTTGCTGGGGGGGCTGTGGAGGTTTTGTTGTTTTACCGGCTTTTTTCTGTCATCCCGAGCGCAGCCGAGGGATCTCGCGCAACAAACCGTGCTCTTTGAGATTTTTTCCTGCGGTCGAAACAACACCAAACCAATTTGCGTTCATCCGTGTTCATCCGCGGATGAAAAACCTGTGCTTCTCTGCGCCTTTGCGGTAAACAAACACAGCCCTGTGTGTTCAGTGACGGCTAAATCAAATCCGGGTGATCGTTGTGGTGCAGGGCCTGCATCAATTTGCGCTGCGCCTTGATGTCGATTTTGTGTTTCTGGTAAAGCGTTTGCACATAATGGTAAGCCTGGCGCAAGGCCGAAGCATCGTGATGTGTGGACGCCCATTCGTGCACCGAGTGGCAGGCCTTGTCCAGGTCGATGCGTTTGTGCAGATAAAGCAATAACGGCGATTCGATACGCTCCATCATCTCCCCCTCGATTTGCAGTGTGTTACCCGACCGATTCTGCTGTGGGGCAGTGGGGCTGTCAAGCCTGTCAGCTGTGCGGCGCTACAGCTTGTGTTTTTTCAGCCGGTAAAGGAAAGCGTCGCGCGTGATGCCCAGCAGCCTCGCGGCCTGGCTTTTGTTGCCATCGGCCCTGTTCAGCGCCTGTTGCAGCAGATCCTGTTCCAGTTGCTCCAGCCTGATGCCTTCAGGCGGCAATTCAAACAATGAGGAATCGATTGTGGTCGATTGCATCGCCAGTTCATGACTAATCGTTTGCCCGCTGATAATGGCGCCGGAATCATGCAGCGTGACCAGACGCGCGCAGACATTACGCAGTTCACGCACATTACCTGGCCAGTCATGCTGTTGTAGTCGTTTGAGCGCGGATTTGTCCGCCCGTGGCGGTTGCTTGTTCTGACTGGCTGCATAGCGTTGACAAAAATGCGTAAACAGCAGGGCAATATCCCGACGACGTTCACGCAAGGCTGGCAAACGCAGGGTGACAACATTCAACCGGTAAAACAAATCCTGACGAAATTCGCCGCGGCTCACCATCTGTTGCAGATCCCGATGGGTGGCTGCTATCACACGAGTATCAATGTAGCGCGTTTCATTGCTGCCGGTCTTCTGGCATTCGCCGCTTTCCAGAAAGCGCAACAGCGCGGCCTGTCCCCTGGCGGAGAGTTCGCCGATTTCATCCAGAAACAGGCAACCATTGTCCGCCGCCTCGATGTAGCCGACAGAGTCGGTGTGGGCGCCGGTAAATGCGCCCTTAACATGTCCGAACAACTGGGATTCGATCAACTGGTCATTCAGGGCGGCGCAATTCACCGTAATCATGGGCTTGCTGGCGCGCGGGCTGGCGCGATGAATCGACTGCGCCAACAACTCCTTGCCGACGCCGGTTTCACCCTGAATCAGAATGGTGATATCCGCCGCAGCGGCAATCTGGGCGGAGCGAATCAGCGATTCCAGCCCGGGGGAATGACTGATAAGGGGTTGAAACGGATCGTTGCGCGAGAACAGCATGGTCGGCGTGTCGTTGGCGTCAATGTATATGCGAGCTGTGATCGGCGCCGATGGGTATGAACAGACTGCCAACAGCCATCAGAATAATGACAATTCCCACCACCCGCCGCGCATTGGCGGATTGCGCAAAACGCGTCAGCCAGGATGTCATTACTCCGGCCATAACCAAAGTCGGCAAGGTGCCAGTCCCGAAAGCTATCATGGTCAGCGCGCCTTCCACGGCGCTGCCGGCAGTCAACGTCCACAGCAAAACGGTGTAGACCAGACCACAGGGCAGCCAGCCCCAGATCATGCCATAGACAAATGCGCGCGCCATGGTGTCAACCGGCATCATCCTGCGGCCGATGGGCTCCAGCTTGCGCCATACCGGCGCGCCGACGCGTTCAAAGTAGGCCAGTTGCGGCAACCAGCCAGCCAGGTACAAACCAATCAACACCATCATCACCACGCTGGTGACGCGAAGAATGGTATGGCCGGCAGCCAGACCGGTGTTCTCAAACAGGCCAACGCCGACTGCGCCGGCTACCAGACCGGCAAGCGAGTAACTGAGAATACGCCCCAGATTATAACTGCTGACAAAACTGAAACGCCTGAAGCGGTTGTCTCGAATGGATGCGGGCAAGCTGAGGCTGAGCGCGCCCATAATGCTGCCGCACATGCCGATGCAGTGCAAACTGCTGAATAACCCGATCAAAAAAGCGGCTGAGAGTGTAATTGGCGTATCTGTCATGGCGTTATTTTATGGCAACAAGTAACAGGCATTATAAGCAAGAAATGCTCAACCTATCTGCCTGAAAGTACAATTATCTGTGTGGCTGCCAGTTAGTGAACAAGCGGAACATTGAACGCGGCGCAACTGTTGACGCCTGCGTGGCGCGGTTGAATTCCCGGCTTCAATCCCCATAAGAGCCGTAGCCAGTTATTCGAACTAGATTCATCACAGACAGGCTCCATAACCATGAGTGATAAAAAGCATATCGTATGCCCGCATTGCCAGGCGACTAACCGCATTCCCTCTTCGCGACTGGGTGATGCGCCCAAATGCGGGAAATGCCACAAACCCCTGTTTACCGGCCAACCGATTGAGCTGACAGCAGCCAGTTTCAGCAAACATGTTAACAATAATGATGTGCCGGTGGTGGTTGATTTCTGGGCGCCCTGGTGTGGGCCATGCAAAATGATGGCGCCGGCATTTGCTGAAGCGGCGGCAAAAATGGAGCCACATGTGCGCTTCGTCAAGGTCAACACAGAAAACGAACAGACACTTGGCGCCCGGTTCGGCATTCGCAGTATTCCCACGCTGGCGTTGTTTAAAAACGGTCAGGAAGTCGCTCGTCAGCCGGGCGCCATGGGCGCTGCCGACATCATTCGCTGGGTGCAAGTCAATAGCTAGACCTTGCATTTCGGACGCAATCTGGACAATGGCGACAAGCAGTCTTATGCTTGCCGCTGTTTTGTTTGGGGGGGTTTGAATTGGATGCATCTTTCAATGATCTGGTCAACCAGATAACCGCCTGGACCGGCGCCAATAGCTGGGTGGCGCGGGTGTTCATTGTGGTGCTGCTGGCGCTGGCGCTGGATTTAATTCAACGTCTGGTGCTGAAGCGCCTGTCGCATCGGGTTCAGCGTTCGTCCAATCCCTGGGACGATGCGTTGCTGCATGCGCTGCAACGGCCTTTCACGCTGTTGATATGGGTGCTGGGCCTGACGTTGGCGGCTGACATTGCAGGCAGGGAAACCGCAGCGACGGTATTCAATATCGTTGAGCCGATTCGCACTGTTGGCGTGATTTCCGCCATCGCCTGGTTTCTGGTGCGCCTGATCAGCAATTTTCAGCAAAACCTGGTCGAGCAGGGACTGCAACAGGATGAAAACTATGACCGCAGCACGGTTGAGGCCATCGGCAAGCTGGTGCGCCTGTCGATTGTCATCACCGCGGCGCTGGTTATTCTGCAATCGTTGGGCTTCAGTATTTCCGGCGTGCTCGCCTTTGGCGGCGTTGGCGGCATTGCTGTCGGTTTCGCCGCCAAGGACTTGCTGGCCAACTTCTTTGGCGGCTTGATGATTTATCTCGACCGGCCGTTTTTTGTCGGCGACTGGATTAAATCACCCGACCGCGACATCGAAGGCACGGTGGAAGACATCGGCTGGCGCCTGACGCGCATTCGCAGTTTTGACAAGCGCCCGATCTATGTGCCCAATTCCACCTTCGCCAACATCGCCGTGGTCAATCCTTCACGAATGACGCACCGTCGCATCTACGAAACCATCGGCGTGCGTTATGATGATGCCGACAAGCTGCAAGCCATCATCCATGATGTGCGCGAAATGCTGCAGACGCATCCGGAAATCGACACCCGTCAGACGCTGATGGTCAACTTCAACAGCTTTGCGCCGTCTTCCCTCGACTTTTTTGTCTACAGCTTCACCAAAACCACCAACTGGGTGAAGTTCCACGAGGTGAAACAGGACGTGCTGTTCAAAATCAATGACATTATCAGCCGGCATGGCGCCGAAATCGCCTTTCCCACCTCGACGGTGCGCGTCGCGGACAGTCTCAAGATTCACAATATCGAACAGCCCGAATAGGGCTCCACCAAAAAGAGCCACATTTTGTGGCTCTTTCTATATGGGCGGGATTTTTCAGCAGCGCTAGAATGCAGTGCCGTAATGCGTGTCAACATCATGCAGCAGGCGCGGCAGTTGCGCCAGCAGGTGGATGGTAAAGATCGGGCCGTACGGGAACAGCTTGTACAGGTGCTTTTTTCCGCCCTTGTGCTTGAACGCCTTGCTCAGCACACGATAAACCCGATAGGCGTCAAGCGCCTCTTTGGCGCTCAATTGACCGTACTTGCAATCATCGGTGCTGTCATGGGATGTGGTGTTGTCATTGTCCTTGCGCTGCATTTTGTCAACTTTTTTCCAGTAGTGCAGCGGACTGATGAAACCTGGATCGTCCGCGGCGCAGCAATGGCTGTACAAATCAAACAGAAAACTGATGACCTCATAATGCTCATCCGTCAGCTCGATTCCCGCCGATTTTGCGTTGCCGGCGATGCGCGCCATCAATTCGTCACGGTCGGATTCCCGCACAATCACGGCAGGCGGGTAATCGGCCGGCGGCAGCGCGACCGGATCCAGCACTTCAAGAATGGCATTGAGTTTTTCGCCTTGTTCGGTAAGCATTTTGTATCCTCCTGTGTGACCACAAGTTTTTCCGTCGGCAGACGGCTGGATACGGCCAGTATGGGGATGATTTTTCTGAATTCCAGTGGCTGCAAGGAGCAAAACCTGCAGGATAACAAGCCTGCCAATAATGGCCTAACAGGCTCAATGTATCAGACGCCGCAATGCGGCGTTAAACGTCCTGTCGTCGCACCATTTTGCATAACGGCTTAAGCCTGCGATGGATAATGCCTCTGAACGAGAATGCGGACAGAATCCAGCATGGGCTCCACTTGCCGGTAATCAACCTCAACCGCATGACAGTCGCGCTCTCCACACTGCAAGCGCAAGCTCGGATAACTGGCCACCCCCATGTCGCTGGCCTGCATCATTTCCTGCCGCAGGCGCTGCCGGGTTTGCGGGCTGTTGAGTGAGCGCGCAAATTGCGCTGTATCCAGCCCCAGCTCACCAGCCAGTTCAGTCAAGGTTGCATCATCAGACGGGTTGCGCGCCTGCCGGTAGTAGGCCCGCTGAATGGCCTTCGTCATCGCTTCATCAAACTGTTCACCCTGTTCGCGCGCAGCGATGACAGCGCGGCAAGCAGGATAGGTCGAGCGTCTTGGCGTACAGTGTTCCCAGAAATCGTAATTGAACTCAACACCTGGAACAGTTTGCTCGATGCGCTGCCAGTTATGGCGGATTGACGCCCGCATTGCCATACTCATCGGCTCATCGCTATCCGGCGCCAGCCCTCCCAGCAATCGCATCAAAACAACGCCATCGGGCAAGCCCTGTTGCAATTGCGTCAGCGTGGCGGCAAAACCATAACACCAGCTGCACATCGGGTCGTGAATGTAATACAGAACCGGCAAGGCGCTGGCGGGCTTATTTCAGGTAATTGTGCGCGCCATCGCAGAACGGCGGGGTTTTGGTCTGCTTGCACTGGCACAATGAAACCCGCTGTGTGGAATCAATAGTGAACTCAACCGGCTCGATTCCCGAGCCTTGATGAGAACCGTCGCAGAATGGCTGATCTTTGGATCGTCCGCATGCGCACCAGTAATATGTGCCTGGTTCAAGATTCATATAGGCGGGTTTTTTGGATGCAATGACAGCTTGGCACATTATTTCTCTCCTGATAATGATAAAACGCCGCTACTATACAATAACATGCATGTTGATGTGGATTATGGTCTCCCAAACACTAACCGCCCGGCATTGCCGTTAGTGTTGCATGTGATGTTGCTCAGAATCTGAGCTGTACGCCACCTGAAAGGTTGGCGACATCGGAGTCGAGTATGGTGTACTCGGCGATGAAGTTCATCTTGTCAGACAACTTGTAGGTGATGCCGCCGCCTAACGACAGGTTGATATTGGCGTCTGAAGAGGAAACAGTGGCGCCAATAAAGTTGAAGTCAACAGAAATCAGGGCAAGCACCAGACCTGCGCGGGCGCGAATGCTCAGCTCGGGCGATACAGGAAGGTTGAATACACCATAACCGCCAAAAGTATGTACGGTGGCTTCCAGGCTGCCTGAAGATGCGGGTGACAGAAGGTTGGTGGTAAATTCAGCTTCCAGATTCAGGTTGTCTTTCACATTATCAGGCAGTTGCAGATCCGGCAACAGTGACTTAACCGGCAAGCCGTATGTGGCGATAACAGCCAGACCGGTGTTGAAAGCGCTTACATCAGACAGACCCAGCTGGGCGCCAAGATACTGACCTTCCACAGCGGAAGCATTGGCGGAAGTCAGCAAGGCGGCCGCCGCCAGGGTAGATTTCAAATATTTCATTATGGATGTCCTCCATGTCTTGTTTATTGATATGTTCAATTTTCGAGGCGGCGCAATCCTATCAGAAGCCGCGGACAACTGCTATTGGAACCCCTATCTATACCGTGATCCGGTTCGCGTTTTTGAAAAGTTTTGTCCCAATCCGACAATAACTGAGGGCATCATGTGATTATTTACCCAACCTCGCCAAATAAAAAAGGGCTGCCTGAAAAACGGCAACCCTTTTTTATTTGGTGGAGGCGGGGGGAATCGAACCCCCGTCCGCGAGTACTCCGCCATTGGCTCTACATGCTTATACCGTCTATTGGTTTAACTCTGCATTACCCGACGGGCAGGGAAAATGCAAAGCGAGTCTGGATAAGGTTTTAACGAATCCACACCAGACGTGCTTCATCGCGATCCTGTATGGTCGACCCCGGTTATCTGAGCGTACAGGCGCGCATCAGGCCGAGGGCTTTACGCAGGTTTTTAAGCTGCTAAAGCGTAGTTGTCGTCGTTGGCAACTATAAGGTTTGCGATGGTTTTACGAGGGTATCGCGCCTCGGCATGCACCTCCGGTTTTGCTACCCACGTCGAAGCCATGTCGCCCCCGAAACGGTTTTATTGGGGATGTGTGGCTGGTAAAGCAAGTTCCACCGGGTGAGAGAATGGTCAAGTTCTCCGCCATCCATTATACCTGTAATGTATGGACATCGCAGATTATTTCAACGATTTCATTGATGCGGCGCATGGCGTCTATCCACTGCGCCGGCAATGCATTAAAATCCGATCTCCCAATCAACCGACCAGGGCATCGCCAAGAAATGCCCGCAAACAGGCTTTTAACTATGCTGAGCATACCCGGCTCTCCCGCACTTTCAGCGTTTCGTCACAACAAGTTACTCAAGGAAATAACTGATAAGGTTCAATCAGTTACATCACTTTCTTCACACTATGTCCACTTCGTGGACACGGCCGGCGAACTGGATAACAACGACAGGGCGGTGCTGGAGCGCCTGTTGCAATACGGCCCGGCGCGAAGCGAGGAGAACGCAAATGGCCGCCTGTTTCTGGTGACGCCGCGCCCCGGCACGATTTCGCCCTGGTCGTCCAAGGCCACCGATATCGCCCACAACTGCGGGCTGCAAAGCATCCACCGCATCGAGCGCGGCATCGCCTATCACATTGCGCATGAAGGCGAACTCAGCGAGGCCGATGTGCAGCATATCCACCGCTGTATTCACGACCGCATGATTGAAACCGTGATGGCGTCCTACGACGAAGCGCAGGCGCTGTTTCACCACACCGAGCCTTCGCCGGGAGCCGAAGTCGATATTCTGGGCGGCGGCAAAGCCGCCTTGCGCGAGGCCAACAGTGAGCTGGGGCTGGCGCTGTCGGATGATGAAATTGATTATCTGATGGACTATTTCGGCGCCATCAAACGCAATCCGACCGACGCCGAGCTGATGATGTTCGCGCAGGCCAACTCCGAGCATTGCCGCCACAAGATTTTCAATGCCGACTGGATCATCGACGGCGAAAAACAGGATCTGTCGCTGTTCAAAATGATTCGCCACACCTACGAATGCCACAGCGAAGGCGTGCTCAGCGCCTACAGCGACAATTCCTCGGTGATTGCCTCGCACACCGGCGAGCGCATTAGCGTGAACCCGGCAAGTCGCGCCTACGAATACAGCAACGAACACATCGCCATGCTGATGAAGGTGGAAACCCACAACCACCCCACGGCGATTTCACCGTTCCCCGGCGCCGCCACCGGCTCCGGCGGCGAGATTCGCGACGAGGGCGCCACCGGACGCGGCTCCAAACCCAAGGTTGGGCTGTGTGGTTTTTCGGTATCCAACCTGCGTATTCCCGGTTTTGAACAGCCCTGGGAAACCGACCACGGCAAGCCGGAACGTATTGTTTCGGCGCTGGACATCATGCTGGAAGGCCCGATCGGCGCGGCGGCGTTCAACAACGAATTTGGCCGCCCCAACATCGCCGGCTATTTCCGCACCTTTGAGGAAACCGTGCCCGGCGCGGAAGGCGACGAGGTGCGCGGCTATCACAAGCCCATCATGCTGGCTGGCGGCTACGGCAACATCAAGGAGCAGCACATCGACAAGCTGCCGCTGCAGCCCGGCACGCCGGTGGTGGTGCTGGGCGGCCCGGCGATGCTGATCGGCCTCGGCGGCGGCGCAGCCTCATCGATGGATAGCGGCGCCAGCGCGGAAAATCTGGACTTCGCCTCGGTGCAGCGCGGCAACCCGGAAATGGAGCGCCGTTGCCAGGAAGTGATCGACGCCTGCTGGTCGCAAAACGAGGCCAATCCGATTCTGTCGATTCACGATGTTGGCGCGGGCGGCCTGTCCAACGCCTTGCCGGAACTGGTGCACGACGGCGGCTGTGGCGCCGAGTTTGAACTGCGTGAAGTCCATATTGACGAGCCCGGCATGACGCCGATGCAAATCTGGTGCAACGAGTCACAGGAGCGCTATGTGCTGGCCATCGACCCGGCGCGGCTCGACAATTTCAGGACCCTGTGCGAACGCGAACGCTGCCCCTATGCGGTGCTGGGGGAGACCACCAAACAGCAAACCCTGAAACTGCACGACCGCCATTTCGGCAATTACCCGGTTGACATGCCGCTGGACGTGCTGCTGGGCAAGCCGCCGAAAATGACTCGCGATGTGGCGCATGCCGTCATTGCTCAAAAACCGTTCGACACCGCTGCTGTCGACATTCAGCAGGCCGCCTTTGATGTGCTGCGCCTGCCGTCGGTGGCGGACAAGACGTTTCTGATTACCATTGGCGACCGCACCGTCACCGGCATGGTCGCGCGCGACCAGATGGTCGGCCCGTGGCAGGTTCCGGTGGCCGATGTCGCCGTCACCACTGCCTCATTGCAGGGCTATGCCGGCGAGGCGATGGCGATGGGCGAGCGCACGCCGCTGGCGCTGCTGGATGCGCCGGCTTCGGGACGCATGGCGATTGCCGAGGCCATCACCAACATCATGGCGGCCAGCATCGGCAAACTGTCCGACATCAAGCTGTCCGCCAACTGGATGGCGCCGGCCGGTCATCCCGGCGAGGATGCGCGTCTGTTCGACACGGTGAAAACCGTGGGCATGGAAGTGTGCCCGCAACTGGGCCTGACTATTCCGGTGGGCAAGGATTCGATGTCGATGAAAACCGTGTGGCGGCAAGATGGCGAAGACAGGTCGGTCACCGCGCCGCTGTCGCTGATTATTTCCGCCTTCAGCCCGGTCACCGATGTGCGGCAAACCCTGACGCCGCAGTTGCAAACCGATGCGGGCGACACCCGGCTGTTGCTGATTGACCTCGGCGCAGGCAAGAACCGCCTCGGCGGTTCGGCGCTGGCGCAGACCCGCAAGCAGATTGGCGATGCGCCGCCGGATCTGGACAGCACCGATGCGTTCAAGGCGTTCTTCGGGGTGTTCCAGCAGCTCAATCGCGACGGCAAGCTGCTGGCCTGGCACGACCGTTCCGACGGCGGCCTGTTCGCCTGCGTGGCGGAAATGGCGTTTGCCGGGCATTGTGGCGTGGCGCTCGACATCAGCGCGCTGGGCGAGGACGCGGTGGCCGCGCTGTTCTGCGAAGAACTCGGCGGCGTGATGCAGGTCGCCAGCGAGCATGTTGAAGCGGTGCAACAGGCCTTTGCTGAACAGCAGCTCGATCACATGCTGCACGACATTGGCGGACTTGCGGAAACATATCGTTTCACCGTTACGCACAAGGGCGAACAGGTGTTTGACGCCAGTGTCAACGAGCTGCAAAAAGCCTGGTCGGAAACCTCTTTCCACATGCAGTCACTGCGCGACAACCCCGAATGCGCGCAGCAGGAGCACGACAGCATTCGCGAAGACGACCCCGGCCTCAATGTGCAGCTGAATTTTGATATCAACGAGGATGTCAGCGCGCCCTATGTCAACACGGCGCGGCCCCAAATCGCTATTCTGCGCGAGCAGGGCGTCAACGGCCATATTGAAATGGCGGCCGCGTTTCACCGCGCCGGTTTCGAACCCGTCGATGTGCACATGAGCGACATCATCGAAGGCGGCGTCACGCTGGATGACTTCAAGGGGCTGGTCGCCTGCGGCGGTTTCTCCTACGGCGACGTGCTCGGCGCTGGTGAGGGCTGGGCCAAGAGCATTCTGTTCAACCCCCGCGCGCGTGATGTGTTCCAGCAGTTCTTTCACCGCGAGGACAGCTTCAGCCTCGGTGTGTGCAATGGTTGCCAGATGATGGCCAATCTGAAACAGCTGATTCCCGGCGCAGAACACTGGCCGCATTTTGTGCGTAACACTTCCGAGCAATTCGAAGCCCGCTTCAGTCTGGTGGAAGTGACCGAATCACCCTCTGTGCTGCTACAGGACATGGCCGGTTCGCGCATGCCGATTGCAGTGGCGCACGGCGAAGGCAGGGCGGAATACCACGATGCCTCACAGCAGCAAAACGCCATCGCCTGCGTGCGTTATGTCGACAACTTCGGCCAGCCTGCCGAAACCTATCCCGCCAACCCCAACGGTTCGCCGCTGGGCAATACCGGCTTTACCACGCAGGACGGCAGGGTTACCATCATGATGCCGCATCCGGAGCGGGTTTACCGCACGGTGCAGCATT
Source organism: Gammaproteobacteria bacterium (assembly GCA_026995045.1). Lineage (GTDB taxonomy): Bacteria > Pseudomonadota > Gammaproteobacteria > SZUA-229 > SZUA-229 > S139-92. The sequence goes on from JALWPK010000015.1 coordinate 13,922, forward strand.
CCTGGCATCCACAGGACTGGGGCGAAAATGCGCCGTGGTCGCGTTTGTTTGCCAACGCACGTAAATGGGTGAGTTAATGACACAGGATATCCGCTGGCAGCAGCGTCTGAATAATTACAAAAAAGCGCTGACGCAGCTGACCGCGGCTGTCGAATTATCGCGCCAGCGTGAATTGAGCGACCTTGAAAAACAGGGCTTGATACAGGCGTTTGAATTTACCCATGAACTGGCCTGGAAAACGTTGAAAGATTTCCTTGAATATCAGGGGCGAACCGGCCTGTACGGTTCGCGTGATGCGACCCGCAAGGCATTTGAATTGGACTTGATTGACAATGGCGACAGCTGGATGCAAATGATTCAGAACCGCAACCGCTCTTCTCATACCTATAATCAGGATGTGATGCAAGCAATCATCGAGGCCATTGTCAACGACTATCATCACCTTTTTACCGCGCTTGCTGACAAACTCGACTCACTCAAACATGGGCAGTGAGCGTTTTGGACTGAGCGAGAACACCAGACGGAAAATCCTGTCCGTACTGGCTCAATACCCGCATATTGATGAAACCATCATTTATGGCTCGCGAGCCCTTGGCGCGTTTCGACAAGGCTCGGACATTGACCTTTGTCTGAAAGGCGATAAGGTTAACCTGCAGGAACTCAATCGCATTGCACAGGAACTGGACGATCTGGACTTGCCGTATCAGTTTGATATTACCGCCTGTCACATGATTGACAACGACGATTTGCTCGATCATATCAAGCGTGTTGGTGTGAACTTCGGCTAAGCACAGCCGCAGCAGAGACGCTGAATCAGACAGAGTTTTCCCTGCACATCAGCGCACATTGCTGTCAAAACCCAACCAGTCTGCCGGATTGAAACTGCTTTTATATTCCACCTGCCGGGCGTCTTTCGTGTGTGCCTTCAGCGCAGCCAGGTAGGTATCCATATAATGATCGCGCACATGATCCGCTCCCGGCAGGGTTTGGAAAAAATCCACTGCGCGCATCATGCTGTCCAGGCCCTCCAGTTCGGCATAGGCATTGCCCGGCAGCAGCACAATCTCCTTGCCGAGATGCCAGTAGATATCCAGATTCATCAGCTCCATCGGGTCGAGAGGCGGGGTGAGCGGCGCCGGGTCTTTTTCCATCACCACGCGTGTGACATCAAGATGGGCGAAGCGTTTGCCGCCGGCGATGGTGGTGACCTTGGGCTGGCCAAAGGTAATGACCTTGCCAACAGCATACCTGTCCGCATCCAGATGCATCGCCAGTATCAACGCGACTGCGCCGCCGAGGCTGTGGCCAGTAGTGTCAATGGTGTAATCGCGATGCAGTTTCGGCTGGATGCGTTCATACAAATAGTTCGCCGACACGGCAAAGCCCTGGTGCAGTTTGATGCCAGTGTGCTTGTCCCGAAGTAACTTGAACGCCGCATCCACCATCACGTTTTCGATATTGCTGGTGCCGCGCACCACGATGATGTGCTTGCGCAGCTCCGGGTTGGTGAGCACAAAATAACTCACGCCATAACCGGGCAGGGTGTCGAAAGCCGTCAGTTCAAAACCGGCGCCGGAGACCGCCTGACGCAAGCGTTGCTCGGACGCATAAGCCGCGCCGGCAAGCTGGGCATATTGGTATAAAGTCTGAAAGCGTGGTTCGTCCGGACGGGTTTGCGCGGAGGCAAAATGCGCCGTGAACAGTAGCAGCAGGCTGATGATCCAGCCGGTCAATGATGTGAGTCGCATGTGAATGAGTCGTGATTAGTGTGCAAGCTATGACTGGCGCAGGGCATTGCGGTTCAGTTAACCTGCAGCAAAAAAGGCAGGTTTAACATGGCGTCACACATTGGCAGCGGGCGGTGATTACACGGAAATTACAGCAGGCGCCTACATGATAAATATCATTAATAATATATGTTAACTTATTGTTTACATGATAAATTTGCCAATCATGTCTGCAACTTGCAACTTTCACCGCTCTGACCGAACCAGAAGCCCAGCCCCTTGCTCATGAATTCATCAAAGGGGAGGTAATGTGTGCCATCGCAGGAAAAGTTGAGACTGACCATGCCATTCACCAGGTTCAGCGAACCGGCGCGCAGGTAAATGGTTTCATCAGCAAACCGCAGCGCCGCGAATTGCTTGAATATCGGCATGATCCTGTCCGCTGGCACGATGGCGCGTTCGAAATAGGAACGGCGCGGGAAAGCCAGGCAGATGTCCGGATCCAGCAGTTCCTCAATACTGAGCAGGTGGTAGACATAAGGATCGTCAACATGCCAGACCGTGGCGCGGTTGCTGGAAAAATGCAGTTTGCCGTGGTACACGCCGTGCTCCAGCATCAGCTCTTCCATCAGGGCAAACACATCGTCGAGGTGATCATCCATCACGCTTTGCGCGCGCGTCTGGGTGAACAGGTTTTCCCGAATCGACGGGTCACCCTTGATTTGCTGCCACTGGGGCCGGGTTTGATACAGTCCCTGGGTCATCGACAGCTCGCGCAAGTCATAGTCGACACCGAGAAAGCCCAGCCGCTTGCCCTGTTCATCGCGAATTTTTTGCATCGCCGTCAATGACGGACGCCGCTTGTTGCGGCTGATATAAGCCTGCGACAGCCGGAAATCGGTTTTGCCAAACATGCCCGCCATGTAGGGCCGCAGTGAACGGTCGCGGCCACGCTGTGTTTCATCCAGCCCGTCGCGAGAAACATTCGCGGTGATCTGGACGCCATCCGCATCCAGAACATACATGTACTTGATGTCACGGAATTGCTCGATCGCTTCACACAGTTTTTGCTCAAGCGCGTCAGGATTGTCCATCAGGGGCATAAGCGACTTCGCCAGATTATCAAGCTTGTCCGCCAGTGAAACTTTCAATGCGCGGCGCTGTTCACGTACAACTTGTTTGAGATCGGGGTTCATTCCAGGGTCTGACGATATGCTGAAAGGCGCTATTATTGCGTAATCGTCAATGAATGAACAGTGGCGCAGCATGATGCCTGCAAATAGTACGTCCTTGTTTTATTGCAGCGAAAAATGCTTCTGCAACGGCAAGGGTCAAGCTGTCAGCCCGATGACAATTGACATTTACTCAACAGTAATCTGATGAAGATTTGACAATACAGTCAGCTTCAGCCGTACCGTGCTCACAATCCACCTGGTCAGGGTGGTTTTAATGCCAACCCCGTAAACATCTCAAAACCCGCAACAGAGCAGGCTTTGCTGCGCAATAACAGGAAAGTGGACAACCGTTCGTCAGTTAAAATCACAGCGTGCTGTATCTGGCATTCAATTTGCCTCTTTATTCGTGAGCTTGCGGCACAGTGCACCGTATCGCTCCAACCAAATGTTCTGAAGCTTCTTGCTGCACCCAAATTAAAAAACAGCATTCTTAAACAGTTTCAGGACAACGGTTATGTTCCAACTATTATCAGCAGTACTGGCTGTACTACTCGCTGTCTCCAGCGCACACGCACTGGCCGAACAAGCAGCAGGGGCAAACACATCATCTCAGGACGAAATGATGTTGTCATTATTGAAAAACATCCACCCGTTTGAGCCCGGCGTACGGATCCGTACACATCATCAGTACCGTATTCAGCCACAAATGTCGCAGATTGAATTTCGTGTAGACAGTCCGATAGGCGAGATCAGCGCAACATTTCACGACTTTGCCGGCAGTTTTTCAGTGCAGCAATCAAAACAGGAAGACACCCCGGTATTGATGAATGTCAATACAGACAGTCTTGATACCCATAGCGGGTTTATTGGCGCGATGCTGAAAGGCGAAAGCTTTTTCGATGTTGAAAAATTTCCAACAATGACATTCTCCGGTACAACATTCGAATGGATTAATCAGAATTGTGCTGTACTGAAAGGCATAATGACAATTAAAAATGTCTCCAGGGAAGTGACTTTTTATGTCGAACTGGTGCAGGACGATACGGCAGCAAACACCATAAGTGACAAGGGGGACAGGCTGACCATGAAAGCGACAGCCAGCATCAAGCGCTCAGATTTTAATATTGACACCTTGCTGCCCGTCGTCAGTGATGACGTGCATTTATATGTCAGCATCAGTGCAGTCAGATCATCCTATACCACCGCCTCGCGATAAAGCCGGTGACTGCTCCCTGACAGGGTAGCCTCCTATGCAGGAGTGGCTCGCATGAAACGCCGACATACCTGAATACAGCTTCCAGTCGAACAAACGTGCGCCCAGAATATTTCACGGGCAATTACATCGCGCATAAGTTGTGCTTTTCATATTGCAAAATTGATTTCAATTCAACCAGATTACGAGCCTGTGATATTTGTGTTATCGACTTTCCCATCACAATTATTATCGACGCCATTATTCAGCTCCACCGCGCCAGGATAGGTAAGTGGGTCATTATCGTCGCAATCGCCATCCGCGATGGTGACGCCGTCGCCATCATTGTCGGCGTTAATCCGCGCATCAATCGCCTTCAGTTTCTCTTCAAGCCTGATTACACGATGCGTGATGACCCCGGCCGGTGTTTTTTGAGTATCTTCTATGGCGGCATCCCGGTTCTGCTGCTCATTTTCGACGCTGCCCGATATGGATTCCAGGTTGACATCCTTTTTCAGCAAGTGGATACGTTCACTCAACGCCGCTGGTGACAGAGCCGATGACTCTGTTTCAGCAGAAAATACAGTTGAAGAACACAAGGTGAGACTAAATAACAGGGAAGTGGTTAATCGCATGAGAACCTCCTGTTGTCAGTGGATGCTCCTGATTATAGATAAAAACACTGATGAAACAGCGCTGCCGCCAGCCACTATGGACGATAACGGACAAACGGCATGCAACCTGATCAGCTGTGCATGCACACATTCTGTATTGAAATTATTCCACTCTCATCATGTAATATTGCGCCAGCAAAACACCATCCAGACAATACCGCGGAACACCAACTTGGCTACTCTTGTACACAATTATGCAGCGCTCGGTGACCATTTTTGCCAGCACATCGCTCCCCGGCCTATCAGCCAGCCACAATTAATCATCTTCAATCAGCCACTGGCAGATGAACTCGGGCTGAATCCGCAAAACCTGCTGACCGCGCCGCTGGAGCAAATCTTCTCAGGCAATGTCATCCCCGATAACGCCTGTTCCATCGCCATGGCCTATGCCGGCCATCAGTTTGGTCAGTTCAATCCGGGGCTGGGTGATGGCCGCGCCATTCTGCTGGCGCAGATTATGACGGATGACAACCAGCAGTTTGACATTCAGCTCAAAGGCTCCGGGCAAACCAAATTTTCTCGCAATGGCGACGGCCGTTCGGCATTAGGGCCGGTGCTGCGCGAGTATCTGCTCAGTGAAGCCATGCACAAACTGGGCGTACCGACAACGCGGGCGCTGGCGGCGGTCACCACGGGCGAGCAGGTGGCGCGCGAGCGGCTGACGCCCGGTGGCGTCATCACCCGCGTATCACGCAGTTTTGTGCGCGTCGGCACCTTCCAGTATTTTGCATACCACGATGACCTTAAGGCGATTCGCAAACTGGCGGATTACATGCTGCAATTTTATTTTCCGCAGGCCAGTGAATCTGCAACACCTTATCTGGCGCTTTTGCAAAGTGTGATTGAACGCCAGGCGAAACTGATTGCCCACTGGATGCAAATTGGCTTTATTCACGGTGTGATGAATACCGACAACATGTCGATTGTCGGTGAAACCATTGACTACGGTCCGTGCGCTTTTATGGATTATTTTGCATTCGATCAGGTGTACAGCTCAATCGACCATCACGGCCGCTATGCATTCAACAACCAGCCCAACATCGGCATCTGGAACCTGACGCGCTTTGCCGAAACGCTGTTGCCATTGCTGTCTGACGATGAAGACGAAGCCGTCGGCATTGCCAAAACGGCGCTTGACGGTTATGTGCAGACCTTCCAGCAAACCTGGATTAATGGCATGCGCGCCAAACTGGGGCTTATGACGCAACAGCAACAGGACAAGGCGCTGATTGATGACCTGTTGAAACTGATGGATGAAAGCAGGGCGGATTACACGCTGGGGCTTTATTACCTGTCACAACTTGCCAGCGAGTCTTCAGTTGCTGATGCGCCTTTTGCTTCGCTGTTCAAACAGCCGGACAGAACAGAACAATGGTTACAACAATGGCGGCAGCGGTTGCAGCAGGAAGAGTGCGATGATGCTGAACGGCAATCCGCCATGCGCCAGGTCAACCCGGTCTATATTCCACGCAATCATCAGATCGAAGCGGTCATCCGCGCCGCGGAAGATGACAATGACTTTGCGCCGTTTCACGCCTTGCACGCTGTTCTGCAGCAACCGTATACCGAACAGCCCGGCAGGGAGCAGTATATGCTGCCGCCTCAGCCCCACGAGATAGTGCAGCAAACCTTCTGCGGCACCTGAGCCAGCAATCGCGCTGCCTGTTAAAATTGCAGGATGAACCTGTTTGATGACATCGCATTACTCAACTTCAACGCCCTGGAATTGATATTGTCAGCCGCGCTGTTCATGTGGGCGGGTTTCGTGCGCAGCGGACTCGGTTTTGGCGGCGCGGCGCTGGGCCTGCCGCTGATGTTGTTTATCAATGACCAGCCTTTGTTCTGGTTGCCTATCATCGGCGCGCATTTGCTGTTTTTCTCCGGCATCACGCTGCGCAAGCGCATCAATAATGTTGACTGGTCGTATCTGAAGCATTCCAACAAATTCATCATTCCGGCGGCGCTGGCCGGGGTGGCGGGGCTGGTCACCTTGCCGAATGACTGGCTGGTGATCTTTATCTACAGCATCACCCTGTTTTATGCCGTGCTGTGGCTGCTGAACATTCAGGTGCAAAGCAGCAAAAGCTGGACTGACAAATTACTGCTGACTTTTGGCGGCTATGTTGCCGGCACCTCATTGACCGGCGCGCCGCTGATGGTGGCGGTGTTCATGCGCAATGTCAGCAAGGAGCAACTGCGCAACACCCTGTTTGTGCTCTGGTTTGCACTGGTCACCATTAAAATGAGCGCGTTTTACATGCTCGATGTGCCGCTCAATATCAGCTCGGCGCTGCTGTTGCTGCCGGTCGCCGCCATCGGTCATGTTGCCGGCCTCAAGGCGCACGAAACATTGTTGCAGAATGATGCGCTTTTCAAACGTGTGATCGGCGCGTTTCTGCTGCTGGTCTGCCTGGCGGGTCTGGCGGCAAGATATGGCTGACGGCCTGTGCATGTATGGGCGCATTTGTGGCCGCTTTTGTGATAGCTTTGTTATATTCATGCACTAAGCTTGCGTTATAGTGCTTTCACTGAAACCTCAAAGGATATCCCGTGGCGATTCTGATTAAAAAACCCGCTGATGTTCAGCCTTCCGAGATAACTCCCAAATCTGTCTACATGGATCGGCGCCGGTTCATGAAAAACAGCCTGCTCACCGGCGCGCTGCTGGCTGCTGACGCGATGTTTCCGGCCTGGGCGAAGCGCTGGCCGAAATTGCCGGCAAGCCCGTATAACACAGACGAAAAGCTGACCAGTTTTGAAGATGTCACCACCTACAACAATTTTTACGAGTTCGGCACCGGTAAGCGTGATCCGCACAAGCAGGCGAAAGATTTCAATCCGCGTCCGTGGTCAATAACGGTAGAGGGCGAATGCAACAAGCCCGGCACATTTGACCTCGACGACATCATCAAGCCGGCGCAGTTACAGGAATATATTTACCGCTTGCGCTGCGTGGAAGGCTGGTCCATGGTGGTTCCCTGGGTGGGGTTTTCGCTTGCCGACATGCTGAAGCGTTTCGAGCCGACCGGCAACGCCAAATATGTCGAGTTCACCACCTTGCTGGACCCTTCGCGCATGCCAGGGCAAAAACGCCGGGTATTACGCTGGCCGTATCGTGAAGGGTTGCGCATTGACGAGGCGATGAATGCACTGCCCATCATGGCGGTTGGCTTGTACGGCGAGATTCTGCCTAACCAGAACGGCGCGCCCATCCGTCTGGTTGTGCCGTGGAAATACGGTTTCAAAAGCATCAAGTCGATTGTCAAAATCCGCTTTACCGAAACCCAGCCGGTGACTACCTGGAACCAGACCGCGCCGAATGAGTACGGTTTTTATTCCAATGTGAACCCCCATGTCGACCATCCGCGCTGGAGCCAGAAAAAAGAGCGCCGCATCGGCGAGCCATTCTGGAAGCCCAAACGCGACACCCTGATGTTCAACGGTTACGGTGAACATGTCGCCCATTTGTATGCGGGCATGGATCTAAAAAAATATTTTTGATGGCGACGGTTTTCGCGGCAAACAACACATTGCAAGCAAGCATGCGTCCACGCACCCTGCGACTGGTGATCAAGCCACTGGTGTTTGTTCTCTGCCTGCTGCCGTTTGCGTGGCTGGTGTATGGCGCAATCAATGACATGCTTGGCGCCAATCCTGTCGAAACCATGACGCGTGATACGGGCGAGTGGGCGTTGCGCTTCCTGCTGGTTACATTAACGATTACGCCACTGCGCAAACTCACCGGTAAAAGCTGGTTGATGCGCCTGCGACGCATGCTGGGCCTGTACGCCTTCTTCTATGCCTTGTTGCACTTTACCACCTACATCTGGCTGGATCAGTTTTTCGACTGGGCGGAAATACTCAAGGACATTGTCAAACGCCCGTTTATTACCGTGGGCTTTGCCGCATTTGTGCTGTTGATGCCACTTGCTTTCACTTCCACCAATAAAATGATGAAGCGCCTGGGCAAAAAATGGAAACAGCTGCACAAACTGGTCTATGTCATTGCCGCGCTGGGTATCCTGCATTTTTTATGGATAGTGAAAGCTGATACACGCGAGCCGGCAATCTATTTCACCATCTTTCTGCTGTTAATGGTGTTTCGCGCCTATGACCAGCGCAAGCTGGCTGCAAACAAACCATAGTGTTTTATTTGCCGCGCAGATATCGTTCGTCGTCAAATGTTTTTACCCAGTCGGGCAAATACACCACAAAAATGGTAATCAGCAAGCCGGTGACAAAGGCTTCGGGAAACATGAACAGGGGCAGGTAGCTCAGTGATTGTTCGACCAGCACTTCAAACGGATAGGCGCCGGCAAAGTACAGCACCAGTGTCGCGCTGAAACGGCTCACCGCCACCGCAATCGCTGCGCCAAAAAACGCATTGATGAAAATATAGATAAAAAAATTATCCGGCAGGTAACGCCATGACATTCGCAGAATGCCATAACTCACCGCCACCGGCGCAACAATACTGAGCAGGCCGTTCACCCCCATGCTTGGCCAGTCCGGTGTAATCAGGCCGTAGGAAGCCAGCAGCACAATTGTCAGGCCGGTAATGGCGCGTGGCCAGCCGAACATCAACGTGAACAGGGTGGCGCCCAGATGATGAAACCCCAGTCCCGGCGTAATGCCGGCCTTGAATCCCCACATCAGCAACAACAGCACGATGGCGCCGAAGAACACATGCTGGTGCCGTGTGTTGGCGATAAATTCACGCCAGATAACATGGCGCAGGGCGATGAGCACCACCAGCGCAAACAGGATGTTGCAAATCCACAGAGTTGTGCCGGATAACAGCCAGGCGGGAATATGCAGGCCGGTGAGCCAGCTGACATCAATCATAGGGCGGGGAGGTTAGCAAAAACAAACACAACGATGCGATGACCTGGGTCAAAGGCCATCGCATCGTTATATAAAATGTTATAAAAAGGGGGACTTAGCCCAGCTCACCCGGATAATCGGCAATACCCGGGTTATCCGCCACGCCAACCAGTTTTGGATGATTGATTTTATCCAGCACCAGCACATTATCCTCATTGCGGTTGTTGAGAATATAGTCGCGCACCACTTCCCACATCAGGCGGCCTTCCGGTGTGCGGTTGACCACCGCCCAGCCGGCAACGGTATAGGTTTTGTCCGGATCAATCGGTTCGCCGTTGTCCAGACGCGCATCACTGATGCGCTCATACAGCTTGTTCGCCGGATTGATGGTGTAATCCATACCGCCGACACGCACCATGTCGCCACCGGATTGCAAATAGGGATCGGGGTCGAACAGGTTATCCGCCACCTGCTCCAGCACATTCAGCAACTGCTTGCCGGTCATTTCGGTGACATAGGTTTCGCTGTAGGTGGTGGAGCACTGCGTCATCACATCTTCCATCGTAATCCATTCACCTTTCAGTGTGGTGGTGCCCCAGCGCACACCGGCGGACATGGCGACATCGGCGACATATTCCTCACGCAACGCGTTGCACAGCACCTGATCCCAGGTGCCCATAAAATTACCACGCCGGTACAGGGTGCGGTCTGCAATCGCCAGTTTTTCACTGAGAATCTCCTCGAAGGTTTTGCCGACAAAATCCTTGTTGTAATAGCGATCCCTGGCGCGGCTTTCGACAATGTTTTCATCATATACGGTTTGACGCATCTGGTTGATGTAGGCCTCAAGCTCCTTGTCGGCCGGCAGCCAGTCGGAAATAATCGGCAGCATGTGATATTGCATGCTCTTGATTTCGCCATCGCGAATATCCATGTCCATCACGCCGAGGAACTTGCCGTTGGAGCCGGCGTTGGTCACCCAGCATTCACCGCCATCAACGTTTTTCACTTTCAGCGGCTGCGGCATGCCGTCATGAGTGTGGCCGCCGAACACGGCGTTGAGACCGGGCACGCGCTGCGCCATCTTGATGTCAACATCCATGCCGTTGTGTGACAGCAGCACAATGGCGTCAGGTTTTTCTTCTTCACGAATTTCCTGCACCATTTCAATCATGTCGTCCTCGCGCAAACCGAACGACCAGTCGGGGAAGAATTCCGGCGGGTTGGCGTTGCCGGTGCGCGGGAAGGCCTGGCCAATCACGCAGATGCGCGCGCCGTTGATTTCCTTGATGACATAGGGCTGGAAGGCGTAACCGGCGTCTTCATCATACAGACCGCGACCGTCATATTGCTCCACGAGGCGGGCATAGCCATCGTCCATCAGCGAGTCTTCTTTCACCCGCACGTTCTGGCCGATAAAGTCGCCCTTGAACAGCGCGACATTGCTCAGCACCTCGTTTTCCTTGTAGGTGAATTCCCAGTGTCCCACCATGACGTCAATGCCAAGAATGTTCGATGCTTCTACCATATCGACGCCACGCGTCCACAACGAGGTGCCGGAACCTTGCCACAAATCACCGCCATCCAGCATCAGGGTGTTCTGGCGGCCGCCAACCTGTTCACGCAGACGGTCGGCCAGGGTTTTCATGTGCGCCATGCCGCCGGTGCGGCCGTATTTCACTGCGGCGTTGTCAAAGTCCAGGTAGGTATAGGCATAGGATTCGGGCGTATTTTCTTTCAGTCCCATCGCTTTCAGCAGTTTGTTGCCAACCAGATGCGGCGGCCGGCCGTAAGCTTCGCCCACGCCCAGGTTGACATTGGGTTCACGGAAATACACCGGTTTGAGTTGGCCGTGAAAATCAGTGCAATGCAGGATGCGCACATTGCCATGAGCCGGAATATTATAGATATCTTCACTGATATTGCCGCCGCCTTTGGAGCAGGCGGAAAGCCAGGGGAAGCCGCCGGCAGCCGCGCCTGCGCCCAGCATTTTGATGAATGTACGACGATCCAGTTTTTGCATTGCCACACCTCTGTGATTCTTGTGGGTATCCGGCCATTATATGGCGCCTTCAAGGCGACTGACCAGTAAAGTTGGATTATTTCAGGCTTGTCATTCCATTGTTGCAGGCTGCCAGCTTGCGCTAGACTGCGCCCGCCATGAGACTGTTCCGATTTTCCACAAACCGGTTTTTTTCCGGTCTGCTGTCCCTGATGCTATTGTTGTACAGCAGCGTCGTGGCGGCGGATGTGGTCAAACCCGCGCTGATCGAAATCAGCGCCTATACCGCCACCTCGGGTAATGACGCGCGAGTGGTGGTGGATATTCGCGCCAGTATCGAAGCCCTGCTCACCGGCATCAATGCGCGTTACAAAAACACCCAGGATGCGCCCGCCGCCGACGAGTACGATTTTTACCGGGAAATGCGCCCGGCGGAGTTGCGCGAGGCATTTGCAGGCTTTGAAAACAGACTGTTAGCCTCGGTCGAACTGCGAGTAGATGGCAAGCCGGTAAAGCTGAAACTGGGTGAAGTCATCATCCCCGAACCGGGTTACACCAAGGTGCCGCGCATCAGCACCATCTACCTGCATGGCGACATCCCGGCGGACAGTAAAACCCTGCGTTGGTATTACCCGGCCGCGTTTGGCGACAACGCCGTGCGCGTGCGTCAGGTGGACGAGGCCAACCAGCGCTGGCACTGGTCACAGTGGCAATGGCTGCGCGACGATCAGCCCAGCGAGCAGTTCACACTCGACGAACTGTTCCATAAACGCCCGATACTGGAAACCATTTTCAGTTATATCGTGGTTGGCTATGAACACATTTTGCCCAAGGGGCTGGACCATATTCTGTTCATACTCGGCCTGTTCCTGCTCAGCACCCGGATGAAACCGCTGCTATGGCAGGTGACCATGTTCACCATCGCCCACACCATCACGCTGGGTCTGTCGATGCATGGCATTATCGAACTGCCGGCGCGCATCGTCGAACCATTGATTGCGCTGTCAATCGCCTACGTCGGCGTGGAAAACGTGTTCGCGAAAAACCTGCACAAAAGCCGCCTGTTTCTGGTGTTCGGTTTTGGGCTGTTGCACGGCATGGGCTTCGCCAGCGTGCTCAGCGATTTCGGCATGCCGCGCGACGCCTTCATGACCGCGCTCATCAGCTTCAACGTTGGCGTTGAACTGGGACAGCTCAGCATCCTGCTGGCGGCGTATGCGCTGGTCGGCTACTGGTTTGGCCGCAAACCCTGGTACCACGACCGAATAGTCGCGCCAGCCTCCATCCTCATCGCCACCACCGGCCTGGTGTGGACGGTGGAGCGGGTGATGGGGTGAGTTTTTTTGCCACAGAGGCCACAGAGAACACGGAGGGTTGTTTTTTTAACGCAGAGTTGCAGAGATTATCTTTTGATGGTAGGAACGGCTTCAACCGCGAACCCACGATATCAGCAAAAACAATGCTTGTAGGATAGCATCATTCGTGGCGAAGTCACTCCTATGGTTCCATGAGTGACACCAAAACAATCCGTGTTAATCTGCGTTCATCTGCGGATAAAACACTTCGGGCCTTGCGTTGACCATAAAATACCTCCGTGCACTCTGTGGCCTCTGTGGCAAACCAGCCAGAGACGAACGCCCGCAAATATGCTTTAATTCCCACCCATGTTCCAGCCCAAAGAACTCTTCATCGGCCTGCGCTACACCCGCGCCAAACGCAAAAATCATTTTGTTTCCTTCATCGCCTTTATTTCCATCGCTGGCGTGGCGCTGGGTGTGTTCTCGCTGATTGTGGTGCTGTCGGTGATGAACGGGTTTGGCAACGAACTGCGCGACCGCACCCTCAGCATGACCTCGCACGCCACCATCACCGGCTTTGACGGGACAACCACAGACTGGCAACAGGTGGTTGAGCGCGCCATGCAGCACAGCCGGGTAAAAGCCGCCGCGCCTTATATACGCAAGGAAGTCATGCTCAGCAACGGTCAGCGCGTCAGCGGCGCGCTGGTGCGCGGTATCCTGCCGGAATATGAACAACAGGTGTCGCAGGTAGCCGATAAAATGGTGTCAGGCTCGCTGGCCAATCTCAGGCCAGGCGAATATGGCATTGTGCTGGGGCGTGAACTGGCGAACTCGCTCGGGGTTTACGAAGGCGACCGCATCACCATGATTACCCCCGAGGCCAGCATCACCGCCATCGGCGTGATGCCGCGCCTGCGTCGCTTTACGGTCGTCGGTGTGTTTGAAGTCGGCATGCACCAGTTCGACAGCGCGATGTCATACATTCATCTCGATGACGCCGCCAGACTGTTTCGCATGGGTGAGCGCGTCACCGGCGTGCGGTTGAAACTCGACGACCTGTTTGATGCGCCTTACATCACCCGCGAACTCGACGCCATCTTCGGCGAGGAATACTGGGTGCGCGACTGGACGCGCCAGCACAAAAACTTTTTCCGCGCGCTGAAAACCGAAAAAACCGTGATGTTCATCATCCTGCTGATGGTGGTCGCGGTGGCGGCGCTGAATATTGTCTCCACGCTGATGATGACGGTCACCGACAAGGAAGCCGATATCGCCATTCTGCGCACCATGGGCATCTCGCCGGGCAGCATCATGGCCATTTTCATGATTCAGGGCGCGGTCATCGGCCTGTCCGGCACCCTCATCGGCGTCGCCACCGGGGTGCCGGTGGCGCTCAATGTGTTTGAAATCGTCTCCGCGCTGGAGCAGTTGTTCAACACCGATTTTCTGCCGTCGGATGTGTATTACATCAGCGACATTGTCGCCGAAGTGCGCCTGAGCGAAGTGCTGACATACTCCATATCGGCATTCTGCATCACCATTCTGGCCACTATCTATCCGGCCTGGCGCGCGGCGCGCACGCTGCCGGCCGAAGCGCTGAGGTATGAATAACATGCCATTGATTCAGTGCGAACAACTGGGCAAAAGCTACCACGAAGGCGGCGGCGAACTGCGCGTGCTGCACGACATCAACCTGCAAGTGGAGCAGGGTGAACGCCTCGCCATCATCGGCGCCTCCGGCTCCGGCAAATCCACCTTGCTCAACCTGCTCGGCGGACTCGACGAACCCAGCGCGGGCAGGGTGCTGATCAACGGCGAGGACTTCAGCCACATGAACGAAGTCGCGCGCTGCCGCATTCGCAACCGCCAGCTCGGCTTCATCTACCAGTTCCACCATCTGCTGCCCGAATTCAGCGCGCTGGAAAATGTCGCCATGCCGCTGCTGATCGACGGCCAAAGCGCGGAGCAGGCCGCCGCCGCAGCCGAACAGGCGCTGGCGGAAATGGGGCTGTCGCAACGCCTGCGCCACAAACCCGGCGAACTGTCCGGCGGTGAACGCCAGCGCGCCGCCATCGCCCGCGCCCTGATTCACAAACCGCAATGCATCCTCGCCGATGAACCCACCGGCAATCTCGACCGCAAAAACGCGCAACAAGTGATCAACATCATCGCCGAGCTCAACAGCACCCACAACACTGCACTGGTCATCGTCACTCACGACATGCACATCGCCGAAAAAATGGATCGCATCCTGGAGCTGGAAGACGGGGAACTGAAACTGGCGGATTGAAGTGGGTTAATTCACAAGGAGGCGCAAAGATTGTCCGCAAATGCACGCTAATGGACGCAAATCTATTTCTTCGACCACAGGAAAAACTTGCTCAGCTGCGTGCGGTATGAAGCCCGCGCCTGTGTTGGGAAGCAAAAGGACTGAAACAACTATCGCGTTTATTTGCGTGCATTTGCGGACAGTTTTTATGTCTTCGGGTAATCCTCCCCCTCTGTCGCATAACACACACCCCTGCTAGAATTGGCGCTCAACACAACCGAGTGCTAATCCACTGGCATGGCGTCACAAACCCCGTTACAGCTCAACGAACGCGCAGCGATTCTGCTGAAAAATCTGGTCACCAGCTACATCAGCGATGGCCAGCCGGTCGGCTCGCGTCAGCTGGCGTCAAATTCCGGGCTCAACATCAGCCCGGCGACGATTCGCAACGTGATGGCGGCGCTGGAAAAGCAGGGGCTGGTGAAGGCGCCACACACCTCCGCCGGACGCATTCCGACCGAGCAGGGCATCCGGTTTTTTGTTGATTCATTGCTGGAAGTCCAGCCGCTCGACAAGGCGGTGGTGAAACAACTCAGCGCCGAACTGAATCCCGACCAGAACACCGAATCGCTGATCAACCAGGCCAGCCAGATGGTGTCCGAACTGACGCGCATGGCCGGCGTGATTACCGTGCCCAAGCCCAGCCAGTCGGTGCTGCGCCACATCGAGTTTCTGTCACTGCCGGATCGCCGCGTGCTGGCGATTCTGGTGATTAACGAAAAAGAAGTGCAGAACCGGGTGCTGCATCTGGACAAGGACATCAGCCCTGACGAACTGACGCAGGTGGCCAATTTTCTCAACGAACAATACGCCGGGCGCGATATTTTCGAGGTGCGCCAGCAATTGTTGAAAGACATGCATACCACCCGCGCTGACATGGATCGCATGATGCAATCCGCCATCGATATCGCCGGGCGAGCGCTGGATGACGAACCCGCCGATGACAAGGCCTACTTGCTACAAGGCGCCACCAACCTGGTGCGCTACGCCGGCGAACACAACACCAGCCAGTTGCAGCAACTGCTGGAACTGTTCGACCAGAAACGCGAGATGCTCAATCTGCTGGATCGCTGCATCCAGGCCGAAGGCGTCAAGATTTTCATCGGCAACGAGATGGGCATCGAAGGGCTGGGTGATTTCAGCGTGATCGCCTCGCCCTATGCGGTCGACGGCGAAACCCTGGGCGTGCTCGGCGTGATCGGCCCGACGCGAATCAACTACGACAAGGTGATACCGGTGGTCGACATCACCGCGCGCCTGCTCAGTGACGCATTGAAACAATAAATTCCCGCCATGCTTGAAAACCGCGCAAGCGCCCCTATCTAGGCGGCAATACGAATTACCCTACCAATTGGAGACACTATGTCAGCTGATCAGAAACAAGCCGAAGCCACCGCCAGTGAGCAGGATACACAGGAACAAAATGAAGAACTGGATCAGGCAGCCGAAGAAGAAGCGCTGCTCAAGGCCGAGGAGGAACTGACCGAACAAATCAAGCAGGCCGAACAGAAGGCCGAGGAAAACTGGGAGCTGCTGCTGCGCACCCGGGCGGAAATGGACAATCTGCGCCGCCGCACCGAAAAAGACCTGGAAAACGCCCACAAGTTTGCGCTGGAAAAATTCGTCACCGAATTGCTGCCCAT
>JALWPK010000016.1 GCA_026995045.1 Gammaproteobacteria bacterium
CCCAATGCCCGTATCATCCGCGTTCTTGCTTCCTCAAAATCGCGTTGCTCACCCACAATATCAATCTGATATCCCTGAGGCAGTTCAAGTTTCGCCAGCGCTTTATTGATATCGGCAATGGTTTCCGACAGGGGGCGACCAAAATGAAAAGCCAGAATATCCTGTGTCTGACGCAGATCCTCGCGAGTCACCACGCGTGGGCCCAGGCGGGATACCAGGGTAGCCACTTCACGCAGAGGTATCTGCTGACCATCGATAGCGCTAATCACAACATCTTCCAGATCTGAAAGATGTATGCGTTCATCCCCGGCATAGCGCAGATAAACATCAATATCACGTCGAGAAACTTGTCTGAAAGGCGTAACTGCCCGTCCCTCCAGCGCCGCATATACCGCCTGTGCAATAGCCTTACCGGTCAGGCCTAATTCACTGGCGCGCTCATGATTGATTTCAACCAGCGTCTCGGGGCTGTCCAACGCCCAGTTTCTATACGGACTGCGCACCCCGGGAACCCGGGCGATAATGTTTAGCACTTTTTCACCAAGACGATCCAGCTGATTAATATCAGGCCCGCTAATACGCACATCAATCGGTGCACGGGTAGTCGATCTTGCGGTGCCTCCTTTTTCTTTGGCTACCGCCAGTGTCAGCCCGGGGATGGTGCTGGCTGTTTCTTCGGTGTCTTTCATGAACGCCCACAGACTTTTACTACGTTCTGTACGCGGGCTGAGGTTAACCGTAAGGCTTGCCTGATTGACATCAAGGGCTCCGCGATCTCCAAGAAAATGGACCCCGGGTTCAAAACCTGTCTGCGTGCTCACTGCCATCACGCCGGGTTTTTCCAGCAACGATTGCTCAATGACGGATACTGCCTGCAGCGTTTTCTCCAGTGGCGTTCCCGGAATAGTGTCAATGTTGAACTGAAAATTTCCGGAATCAAATTGCGGCAACATTTCACTGCCAATAAACGCCATCGTACGTACGCTAACAAATAACAGAACAATAGCCATTAGCAGCGTTTTCACCGGATTCTTTAGCGCCCATTGTAACAAAGCGAGATAGCTCTCCCGCAGGCCTTCCATGAACAGGGTGAACGGAGTAAGGATTTTTTTCAGTCGCCCGACCTTTGCCTGTTTATTTGAACCCAGGAAAAGCGCCGAAAGTAAAGGAATTAATGTCACCGAAACAAGAAACGAGCTACCCAGGGCAAAACCCAATGTAAACGCCAGTGGTGAAAACAGTTTACCGACAAAACCGCCCAGAAACATTAACGGGATTAACACTGATAGAGTGGTTACCGTTCCCGCAAGATCTGCAAGAAATATTTCTTCGGTGCCATCAACAGCGGCCTGAGCAGAATGTTTGGCCGGCATTTCAAGATGCCGATGAATATTCTCCAGCACGACAATACTGTCGTCGACCAATAAACCAATCGACAGAATAATCGCAGACATGGTAATCATATTGAGATCAATACCCGCTAACCACATAAGCGAAAACGTCATCAAAAATGAAACCGGAATGGAAACAGCGATAATGATTGCCTGACGAAAATCAGCCAGAAATAAAAACACTACGCCAATAGTCAGGCCAATCGCAATTATAATGGATGATGTCATGTTATTGATAACCAGTCGGGTAAAACTGGAATCATCATCCGCGATATCAAATTTAATTTGCGGATATTGCTCCCTCATCTCATCCAGCAAATCACGCACTTTTCCGGCCACTTCAACCGTATTGGCTTCTTTTCTTTTTAACACCTGAATTGCAATCGCCGCTTTATTATTAAAGCGATATGCAGAGCGCGCTTCTTTTTCCGTTTCACTTATTGATGCCACATCAGATAAACGCACAATATCATCCGCATGTCGATAAATAACGAGCTTCCCTGCCTCGTATGCATTTTTTATAGGGGAATCAAAACGAACCACCGTCTCCTGCGATCCAAGATTAATACGCCCGCCCGATTCCGTCAGATTCCAGCCATCCAGCGCCTGACTCAGCTGATTCATGGTTATATTAAACGCCCGCAATTTGTCACGATGCACAGCCACTTCCAGTTGACGCCGGTGCGCTCCAAATATATCGACAGTCGCTACCCCGGGAACAAGTTGCAGTCGATCACGGAACTCATTATCCGCCTGTTCACGGATCTGTTTCAGTGACTGCATCTCACTACTCAGGGCAATGGTGATAAACGGTTTATCAGAAGAAGAAAACTGCATTATCTGCGGTTCGCGTATAGA
>JALWPK010000017.1 GCA_026995045.1 Gammaproteobacteria bacterium
CCTGGCGCACCGCATGGGTCACCACCTTGTCGCGCACCATGCGGCCATTGACATAAAAATACTGCATGTCGGCCTGCGAACGCGAATAGGTCGGCAGCGCCATCCAGCCCCACAGGCGCAAGCCTTCGCCCGGCTCACCGACGGCAAAATCGGTAAACACGGATTGTTCGATAAAGGCGCTGCCGCAAACCTCCGCCAGCCGTTGCTCCTGCTGCTGCCGGTCACGCGCGATTTTCAACTGCCGGCTGGCGCGGCGGTTGTGGCTGAGGTTGATTTGCACATCAAAGCGGCTCAGCGCGATGCGCTTGATAACATCGTCCAGATGGTTGAACTCGGTTTTTTCAGTGCGTAAAAACTTGCGCCGCGCCGGGATGTTGAAAAACAGGTCTTTTACTTCGACTGTTGTGCCCACTGCGTGCGCCGCCGGTTCAAGTTGCGCCTCCTGGCCGTGATCGGCGCGAATGCGCCAGGCCTCCTCGCTGTCGTGCCAGCGCGAAGTCAGGCTGAGGCGGCTGACCGAAGCGATGCTGGGCAAGGCCTCGCCGCGAAACCCGAGGCTGGCGACTTTTTCCAGATCATCAATCGTGCGGATTTTGCTGGTGGCGTGGGTCGACAGCGCCAGCCGCAAATCGTCCTTGTGAATGCCGTGGCCGTTATCGCGAATGCGAATCCGCTTGACGCCGCCCTGCTCCACGTCGATATCAATTTTTGTCGCCCCGGCATCCAGCGCATTTTCCAGTAACTCCTTGATAACACTGGCCGGTCGCTCCACCACCTCGCCTGCGGCAATCTGGTTGACCAGCGGCGCCGGCATCGGCTGAATGCGTCTGGGGGTGGGTTTCTGCTCGGGCATGGGCACATTATATATATGTGTCAGTAAAATGCACCGCTAAGACGCAAAGACGCTGAGGCCAAAAGATTCATGTTTTGATATAGTATTGTTTCACCGTAAATAGCTTGCCAATAATTGCTCTTGGTGTTACGCACTGGCGAGCCCGAAAACCACAACGTGTGTCATCAAAACATGACAATATCTGCAACACCGAGCCAAATGTAAGCCCATATGCCAACATACGATCACAACATAAAAGCGGGAAACAAGGGCGATATTGTCAAACACACAGCACTCATTGCTGCTCTGGACTCTGTTGTCCAACAGTGCAATGCGCAGTATTTTCGATATATTGATGTGTATGGCGGTTATGCATTCAACCCAATCTTAAGCGGAAATGAGTGGGTTGAAGGCATCGGGAAAATACACTCACACGCGGATAAAGTAAAAAATACCGATGTGAAAAAATATTATGAATGGTATTTGAGCCGACCCAACCTCATAGGCGGCATATATCCGGGGTCATCACTTATTGCATATGACGTTATAACTAACACAGAAATAAAGCCGCACATAACCATTCACGACATTAGCGATAAGGTCATACATAACCTTGATATGGCATATACGGATGTAGATGGGATCAGAGTTATAAAAAATTCCGCTGCCCCAGAAGATGATAGCGTACAAAACGCTGATTTCATCTTTATTGATCCTCCCGGATTGTATTCAGCGCACAACCCAAGCTATCCAACAATCGATGATATTTTGGAGACAAGCTCACACAACAATCAACTTGCTATACTGATATGGATTCCAGTGACAATATCGACTGCCACCACACCACCAAGCATAAGCAAAACAACAAAAGATAGCATGGATACCCTGTTAAACGCAGGCTATAACATTTCAAGGTTTTTATGGGCAAATGGTGGCCGAACTGTTGGCTGCTTTCTGGCTTACAAATTACCTTCTGACGCCACCCAAAAATTACAAGCTGCCACAAGTGAAATAGCCGAAATCGCAGGCTGGCAATCGACACTTGATGAGCCAGTAATGCACATAACACCCGACTAAGGATTGCTGTTTTTTGTTACACTTGTCAGGCTAAATCCCACATCGTTCTGTGTTCATCTGTGGAAATAAAAATGGAGCGCCCGCCTCACGCGACACAGTTCGTGGAGCAAGATCCCTCAGCTACGCCCGGCATGACAAAAAAACCTTTGTGCTCTTTGCGCCGTGGTGAACCCGTCCCAACAAAGCAAACCCCGTCAGCCTCGATGATAGGGATGATTATTCAGAATACTCCACGCCCGGTACAGTTGCTCGGTGAGCATCACCCGCACCAGCGGATGCGGGAAGGTCATATCCGATAGCGAGATTTTCATTTCCGCCTGCTGCAAAAAATCCGGCGTAAAACCGTCCGGGCCGCCGATGGCGATAGCGATGTCCCGCCCCTGCTGCATCCAGTCGCCAAGATGCGCGGCCAGTTTTTCAGTGCTGAGTTTTTTGCCGGCGACATCCAGCGCAATCAGTCGGCAGTTTTTGGGAACCGCATCCAGCAGTTGTTGGCATTCGTCGCGTTTGATGCGGGCGATGTCGGCGTTTTTGCCGCGCTTGATTAATGGCAGTTCGCGGGTGCTAAGTCTGAGTTCGGGCGGCAGGCGTTTGGCGTAGTCATCGCAGGCGGTGTTCACCCAGGCGGGCATTTTTTGCCCGATGGCGAGGATGTGGATGCGCACTAGTCAGATGTGGAGGCGGCTTCACCGCGCGGCATGTCCATCTGCCACAGGCTTTCCAGGTCGTAGAATTCGCGCACCTGTGGTTGCATCACATGCACCACCACATCGCCCAAATCGACCAGCACCCATTCAGCCTGATCCTCGCCTTCCACGCCCAAAGGCTGCACGCCAGCGTGCTTGGCTTCGACCACGACATTGTTGGCGATGGATTTGACATGCCGGTTGGAGGTGCCGCTGGCGACAACAATATAGTCGGTGACGCTGGTCTTGTCGCGCACATCCATCTCGATGATGTCTTCGGCTTTCAGGTCTTCCAGCGCCTTGTGCGCCAGGCTTCGTAATTCGTCAATCTGCATTCAGGCTTATGATCTCGCTGTACTTGTGGTAAACGCTGGCCGGCATCCACTCGCGCACACCCTCACCGCGCGCCATGCGCTGGCGGATGTCGCTGGCGGATATATCCAGCAAGCTGACCGATTTTATCAGGATTTTGCCCGCCTCGTTGTGCTGCAGCGCCTGCGCCGAGGTCGCCAACCTGCTCTTGATTTCAGGATGCAAATCATCCGGCAGGGAGTAACCCGGCCTCGCGGTCACCACGATGTGGCAATAATCGAACAACCGCCGCCAGCAATACCAGCGCGTCAGGCCGAGCAAGGCGTCCATGCCGATAATCAGGCACAGGCTTTCATCGGGGTAGTCCTGTTTCAGGCTGATCAACGTGTCCAGCATGTAGGACATGCCATCGCGTTCGATTTCGCGCAAGTCCAGTTCAAAACGGGGGTATTCCTGCAAAGCCAGTTGCAGCAGTTCGATGCGCATCACGGTGGGCAATTGCGGTTGCTCGCGGTGCGGCGGCACGTTGTTGGGAATGAACAGCACCTTGCGTAAACCCAGTTCGCGCATCACATCCTGCGCCGGTTTGAGGTGGCCGTAGTGCACCGGGTCGAAGGTGCCGCCGAAGATGCCGATCACGGTGAAGGCGATGAATAGTGAATAATGAATAGTGAATCATGCATGGGGTGGCGGCGAATCTGTAACGGTTGAGCTAAAAAACCGCGTGACTAGCGCGTTCTCGTGCAAAACACGTACTTGAGCAATTTCTTAGGTGTATACCTTTCATCCAAATAACCAAATTATTACCCTGATAATTATATAAACAAGTCCACCAAAAATGACTAGCGCTAGAAAATCATCATGTAGCTTATCGAAAAGTGTTTTTCTTCTTGGCGGGAATGGAAAAGCGCTTGTTTGATATTCAGGTTTTTCTTTGTATTCTCTCCATGAGCGCTGTATCGGGGTTTCAAGTTGTAAATTGCACTTTGAGCAATATCGGTTTCTTACATCTCTCAAATCCCACGATGTGTTACCACACGAGCCACAAACTATGCCTTCTTTCTTTCCTTGATGAATTAATTTGAATCCTGGTGATTTCATTAATCTTGATTCACATAACAAATTATTCATTATTCACTATACATTATTCACTGCCTCACATGCCCGTCACCCAGCACCACCCACTTCTGCGACGTGAGGCCTTCCAGCCCGACCGGGCCACGGGCGTGCAGCTTGTCGGTGCTGATGCCGATTTCGGCGCCGAGGCCGTATTCAAAACCGTCGGCGAAACGGGTGGAGGCGTTGACCATCACCGAGCTGGAATCGACTTCGCGCAAAAATCGGTCGGCTTTCGCCCGGTTTTCGGTGATGATGCTTTCAGTGTGCGCCGAGCTGTGCGCGGCGATGTGATCCATCGCCTGATCGATATCATCGACAACGCGAATTGACAGAATCGGCGCCAGGTATTCGGTATCCCAGTCTTCTTCGGTGGCCGATTCCGCCTCGGGCAGCAGTTCCAGCGTGGCGTCATCACCGCGCAGCTCCACGCCCTTCTCTTTGTACAGCTTGCCCAGTTCAGGCAAAACCTTCGGCGCGATGGCCTTGTTCACCAGCAGGGTTTCCATGGTGTTACAGGTGCCGTAGCGCTGGGTTTTGGCGTTGAAGGCTACTTTCACCGCCTTGTCGATATCAGCTTCGTCATCAATGTAGACATGGCAGATACCGTCCAGGTGCTTGATCACCGGCACTTCGGATTCGGCGCTGATGCGCTCGATCAGGCCCTTGCCGCCGCGCGGGATAATCACATCGATGTATTCGCTCATGCGCAGCATTTCGCCCACCGCATCGCGGTTTGTGGTGGCAACCACCTGCACAATGTCGCCGCTGAGTCCGGCGGCGTCCAGCCCGGCCTTGATGCAGCCGGCTATCGCCTGATTGGAATGAAACGCTTCCGAGCCGCCGCGCAGAATCACCGCGTTGCCCGCTTTCAGGCACAGCCCGGCGGCGTCGGCGGTGACATTGGGACGCGATTCATAAATGATGCCGATGACGCCCAGCGGCGCCCGCATGCGGCCCACCTTGATGCCGGTGGGGCGTTCGGTGAGATCGGTAATGTCGCCAATGGGGTCGGGCAAATCGGCAATCTGGCGCAGGCCTTCGGCCATGGCGTCGATGCGCGCATCGGTCAGTTCGAGACGGTCCAGCAGGGCGGCGTCCAGCCCCTTGGCGCGGCCAGCCTGCAAATCCAGTTCATTGGCCTGCTTCAGGTGCTCGATATCGTCCATGATGCGGTCGGCGATGGCGTTGAGCGC
Source organism: Gammaproteobacteria bacterium (assembly GCA_026995045.1). GTDB lineage: Bacteria > Pseudomonadota > Gammaproteobacteria > SZUA-229 > SZUA-229 > S139-92. The sequence goes on from JALWPK010000017.1 coordinate 5,220, forward strand.
GAGGTTTTTTTGTTCGGTATCGGCGCGCGCAATCAGCCGCGCAGCAGCGCGCGCACGCTGCCCCACCTCCTGCATGTAGGCTTTGACATCAATCGCAACTTCCTCGGCCTTGGCGTTCATCAGCAAATTCTCATATTGTCAGATGACTGTATTATAAAGGACTGGCTGATTATCAACCAGCAGGCCATGCAGGGCGGTCAACGGCTGCGCGCCGCCAGCCGGGCGCTGACCGCGCGCAGTTCGTCCCACACATTGCCGCTTTCCATGCCTTTTGAAATCCGGTCGATGCGGGCGCAGCGTTGCAGCAGTTGGCGAAAGCCTTTTTCAGAATGCCGCGACAGACATTGCTTGAACAGCGGCAGGCGGTTTTGCCAGACCCCGGCTTTTCGCAGCGCGGCGTCGCCCACCGAGGGATTGGCGGACACCTGCGTCAGCAGGCGGATTTCTTTCGCCAGCGCCCAGTTGGCGACGATGGGTTCGATGCCTTCGGCGGCGAGATGGTCGATGATTTTGTGCACCCGCGGGCGGTCGCCCTGCAAGGCGGTGTCGGCAAGCTCGAAGATGGAGTAGCGGCTGTTGTCGGTCATCGCCTGCTGGATGCTTTCCACATCCACCGGCCCCGGCCCCAGCAGCAGGTAGAGTTTGTCGATTTCCTGCGCGGCGGCCAGCAGGTTGCCCTCCACCCGCTCGCTGACAAATTGCAGCACTTCGCGGTCGGCCTGCATGTCGCGGCTGGCGAAACGCTGTTGCAGCCAGTTCTGCAACTGTCCGCCCTGCATCGGCCAGCAGTGCACCACCACGCCAGCCTTGTCCAGCGCCTTGTACCAGGCGGCGTTTTTGCTGCCCCTGTCGAGCTTGCCGGTGGAAACAATCAGCACATAGTCTTCAGGCGGGTTGTCGAGATAGGTCTTGATGGCGGCGCTGCCTTCGCGGCCGGGTTTGCCGGTGGGCATGCGCAGCTCCAGCATTTTACGATCCGAGAACAGCGACAGGCTGGCGGCTTCGTCGTGGAACTGTTGCCACTCGAAGTCCTTGTCGATATCGAACACTTCGCGCTCGGCGTAACCCTGCGCCCGGCAGGCGGCGCGGATTGCATCCAGTGCTTCCATCACCTGCAACGGTTCGTCGCCGCTGACCAGGTAGGCTGGCGCCAGCGAGCCTTGCAGAAGGTTGGCAAGCTGGTCGGGACGCGCCTGCATTATTTCAGCGCCTGCAATTGCTGCAACATCAAACGCGCGGCGTCGCGGCGCATGTCGCTGTAAAGAGTTTGGGTTTCGTAATCCAGCGCCAGCACACTGTCAGGGTCGAACAGCAATTCACGGGTGAGCTTGATGTTGCGCACCACCGGCTCGGCCGACTGGCGGCTAATACGGTAACGCACGCGGTATTGCACTTCGTACTCACGCGCGCGGCCGCTGGCGTCGACCGACAGCACCCGCCGCGTCGGGCTGGCCTGTTCAATCGTAAGCACGGCCGCCGCCTGTTTGCTGTTGTTCACCAGCTTGACATTGCTTGAACGCAACAGGGCGCGGATTTCACTGCGCAGTTCATAGGGGCCGCTGTCGGCAATATATAAAGGTGATAACTGCGACGCCAGTTGCACATCGCCGCGCAGGTGAAAACCGCAGGCGCTGAGCGCGGCCATCATGCCGGCCAGCAGCAGCGCGCGCCACAGGGTTTTGCCGTAATCAGCCAACAACAATGTTCACCAGCCTGCCCGGCACCACGATGACCTTGCGCACGGTTTTGCCTTCGATATTGTTGATGATTTTGGCGTCATTCAGCGCGATGTTTTCAATCACGTCGTTTTGCGCATCGGCCGGCGCCCTGATTTTCGAACGCAGCTTGCCATTGACCTGCACCACCAGCTCGATTTCGTCCTGCGCCAGCGCGCTCTCGTCCACCTGCGGCCAGGACGCATTGGCAATCAGCCCGTCATGCCCCAGTTCCCGCCACAGTTGCTGCGTGATATGCGGCACGATGGGCGACAGCATCAGCAACACCAGTTCGAGTGACTCGCGCATCACCGCATTGTTGGCGCTATTGCTGATGTCGAATCGGGCCAGCTCGTTCATCAGCTCCATCACTGCGGCAATAGCCGTGTTAAACGTGTAGCGCCTGCCGATGTCGTCGCTGACCTTTTTCAGCGTGGCGTGGGTTTTGCGGCGAATGGCTTTCTGCTCGTCGCTCAGATTCTCCCTGTCCACTTCTGACCTGTCCTGCTGCAAATGTTCATGCGCCAGTTTCCACAAGCGTTTCAGAAAACGCGATGCGCCTTCCACGCCCTTGTCCGACCATTCCAGCGACTGGTCCGGCGGCGCGGCGAACATGGTGAACAGGCGCACGGTGTCGGCGCCGTATTCGTCGATCAGGCTCTGCGGATCCACCGTGTTACCCTTCGACTTGGACATCTTGCTGCCATCCTTGTTGACCATGCCCTGGGTGAGCAGGCGGGTGAACGGCTCATCGCTGTTGACCAGCCCTTCATCACGCATCAGTTTGTGGAAAAAACGCGCATACAAAAGATGCAGGACAGCATGTTCGATGCCGCCGATGTATTGATCCACCGGCAGCCAGTAATTGGCGCGCTCGTCCAGCATTTGATCGGCGTCCGGACAGGCGTAGCGCGCGTAGTACCAGGACGATTCGAAAAAGGTGTCGAAGGTGTCGGTTTCGCGCTCGGCCGCGCCGCCGCACTGCGGGCAGGTGGTTTCGTAGAATTCCGGCATGCGCTTGATGGGCGAGCCCACCGTGTCGTCGCCAAAATCCACGTCTTCCGGCAGCACCACCGGCAACTGGTCTTCCGGTACGGGCACGGCGCCACATTTGCCACAGTTAATCACCGGAATCGGCGTGCCCCAGTAACGCTGCCGCGACACGCCCCAGTCGCGCAGGCGGAAGTTGACCTGCTTTTCGCCCTTGCCGAGGCTGGCGAGTTTGTCGGCGATGGCGTCGAAAGCCTGTTCGGAAGTCAGGCCATCGAATTCGCCCGAGTTTTTCAGCACGCCCTTTTCGACATAGGCCTGCTCATCGACCGACACATCGCAGCCGTCAGCGGGATAAATCACCTGTTTGATGGGCAAGCCATATTTTTGCGCGAATTCAAAATCGCGCTGGTCGTGCGCCGGCACCGACATCACCGCGCCGGAGCCGTATTCGGCCAGCACAAAATTGGCGACCCACACTGGCACACTCTCGCCGGTGATGGGATGAATGGCCTTGAAACCGGTGTCCATGCCGCGTTTTTCCATGGTGGCCAGATCGGCTTCGGCGACGCTGGTCTGTTTGCAACTGTCGATAAACTGTTGCAGCACGGCGTTCGACTGCGCCGCTTTCAGCGCCAGCGGATGCTGCGTCGCCACCGCCACATAAGTGACGCCCATCAGCGTGTCCGGGCGGGTGGTGTAAACGCTCAGCGGCTCCTCGCCGTCGACATCGAATTGCAGCTCCACGCCTTCGGAGCGGCCAATCCAGTTGCGCTGCATGGTGCGAACCTGCTCCGGCCAGTGCTCCAGCTTGTCGAGGTCGTCCAGCAGTTCCTGCGCGTAATCAGTGATTTTCATGAACCATTGCGCGATTTCGCGCCGCTCCACCGGCGTGTCGCAACGCCAGCAACAGCCGTCGATGACCTGCTCGTTGGCCAGCACGGTAGCGTCGTTCGGGCACCAGTTGACCGCAGCGGTTTTTTTGTAGACCAGGCCTTTTTTCAGCAGGCGGGTGAACAGCCACTGCTCCCAGCGATAATAATCCGGCTGGCAGGTCGCCAGTTCGCGCTCCCAGTCATAACCAAAACCCAGGCGCTTGAGCTGGGCGCGCATGTAGTCGATGTTCTCGTAGGGCCATTTTGCCG
>JALWPK010000018.1 GCA_026995045.1 Gammaproteobacteria bacterium
CAACAGCATAAAAACAAAGGAGAACCCCGATGAGCAAAGATGCCCGCTTACGACTAAAATGGAAAGTTTCATTATTGAGCTATTTGAAGCCGTTTCGCGATTTAGTGAGTAAACCTGTCTACAAACTGGTCTGCGAGGTCAGTCACGGCATTCTGAGTAGCGGTTCGTTGAAGATGTCAGAGATCGCACGCGCATTGAAAGAGGAAACGGATTTGCACCATACCAGCAAACGATTGAGCCGAATGCTGGTCAAACACAAATTGTGGACAAAGGTCGAAGATACGGTGCTCTCCCGCATGAGCGAACACTTGAATGAAGATATGGTGCTGGCCATTGATCCGGGCGATCTTGATCGCAGGTATTCCGCGTCGTGCGAGTCGATTGGCAAGGTTCGCGATGGTTCTACGGGCGATATAATTTCAGGATATCCCTTGATCAGCATTGTCGCTCGTGATGGTCGCAGAGGAAAAACTATTCCGTTGCTTCTGAGATTGTTTTCACACGAAGAGAATGGGTGTAACAGTGAAAACAATGAAATTATTTCAGCTATGAGCCGCGTGCGCCAGCAAGTGGGTGAGCATCCACTGTGGGTGATTGACCGTGGTGGTGACAGAAGTTGTCTGTGGAGGCACTGGTTGAAGCATGAGTACCAGATGCTGGTTCGGGTTACCAAACAACGACATTGGCTGTGGCGTAATAGCGCTATAGATGCACAGACCATTGCCAAAAACTTACCTTGTAAGCATCAATGCAAACTGCGGCACCATGGCGACAAACGGGTTAAGTTTGGTATTACCACGGTTCGACTGCCGTCACATCCCGATACGCCGCTGACGATGATTGTGGTTCGGCATGGCAAAAAAGAACCAATGGTTCTGGTCTCTACCCGGCGTGCTTACGGGCGCAGGCAGGGGATGGCGTTGATACACGCGTATATGGATCGCTGGGCTGTTGAAGAGGGTTTTCGTTTCTCCAAGCAGGGCTTTGGTCTTGAAGGGGTGATGGCCAGAAAGCTTAATGCTATCAAGAACCTCGTATCGCTGATGTTGTTGGCATGGTCATTCCTGGTGGAGCATGAGCAAACAGCGGCTGATCTGAAAGAACGGGGCAAACCGGATAAACTCAGAAGTACAACAACGAAGAGCAAAAAGAAAAGAGCCAGAAAACGTCTCGGTTTCTCATTTTACACTATCCTCAAAGGCTGGCAGATGCTGTTCGCACTTGCCAAAACAGCCATATCGCAATGGTTGCGAAAATCAGATAAACCAAAATACCAAAAGCAGTTACCAATCCCCGGATTGATCATCCCGCCAGTGTGGGAATAAAAAATGGGGAGACTCCAGAAAGGCAGGCTTGACACGGCGACCGGAGCCATTTAGCAATCCACCCGTGTCGGCGATCTGCCGGCGTTCCGGTTGTCCTTTTGGACTTATGATTCACCCGCTATCGTTAGCCAACTTAAAGCCAGCCGAATTGGAATTGCAATTAGTCTGAAATCGCTGTCGATTTATAAATTTACGGATACCAGTTACGTTCAATGAGTCTGTTTACTATTTGGAGAAATCCCCATGTCTGAGGAAAAGAAAGCCCAACAGGGTGCTGCGGAGCGTGAAACGCCTGCCGAAACCACGCCACCAGCCCCTCGCCGTCGAGGTCGGCCGCGCAAAGTCGCGGAGTCGACTGCTGAAGGAGCAGCCAGGGAAACAACATCCAATGACTCCCCCGAAACCACAAAGGCTGAAGAGAAGCCTCGCCGTCGAGGTCGGCCGCGTAAAGTGGATAGCCAGGCCCAGGTGAACAAGGAAAACGGCGCAAGTTCCGAGGTAAAAGAAGAGAGTCAGGAATCGGCACAAGAACAGCCCCGGCGCGGCCGTTGGAAAAAGGGCGAGCGTAATAACAAACGCGGCCGGCGCGAAGAGCCGGAAGAGAAGATTTCCGATGAGATGGAAGGCGTGTCACTGCATTTGAAGGAGGTGTCGGCCAAATCGCCGACCGAACTGCTGGAACTGGCCGACTCCTATGATATCGATAATGCTGCAGGCATGCGCAAGCAGGAGCAGGTGTCCGCCATTTTGCGCGCCCACGGCCTGCGAGGCGGCACCATCTACAGTGAAGGCGTACTGGAAATTTTGCCGGATGGTTTCGGCTTCCTGCGTTCACCCGATGCCAACTACCTGTCCGGGCCGGATGATGTCTATGTCTCGGGGCACCAGATTCGCCGGTTCTTTCTGCGTAAGGGCGATACGGT
>JALWPK010000019.1 GCA_026995045.1 Gammaproteobacteria bacterium
CCTCCAGTCCACCTTCGCGGTACTTGGCCAGCCAGTCGTAGATGACACCACGACTGAAGCCCAGTATCCGTACAACGTCTTCCGGACTCTCGCCCGCTTCAACGCGCTGGACCGCTTGAATACGGATTGCCTCCAGCGCCTTGTGATCCAGTGCTCGCCCATCTCGCTTTTTCATGGGCGCCATTATACATCAATGTCTGGTTACTTATGTACTACTTAGTAATACCCAATTGATTGAATATTTCAGGAAATATGGGTTTTCCTTCAACATCGTCTTCTGCTATTCCATGTATATCAATATTGATAAAATCAAAATAGTCCTCGGGATCAACAAGAGATGACCACTCCTCGACCAATATTCCGTTGTCATATTTTGCCGCCCCAATTTGGCATATTGAGGCCATATCTGCATTTGCAGTTTCTACGTCAATGGCCACGAAGCTCATATTATTCTCAAGCGTTACCATATTTCTTCAGATCGTCTGTATATATGACCCGCATTCCAGTTTTAGTACATACAAGCTCTGGTTGTTGAGAAAGATCAATATCTAAATCATCACCCCTTAATCCTTGCCATTGAGCCAAATAGAATAGCGTTCCGTACTTTTCACCTTTCTTTGTCTTTTTTTCAACGCCACCCTTCCAGCCCAACACAGGGAGTTCACCTTTTTCAGCTCTGAACGCAAGCTCCGGTTCTTTTTCTCTTAATTCTCTACCAACTTCCCAACAAGTTATTAATCCTTTGTCTTTACCTTTCCAACGCTCATCCCAGGAAAGGCCTTCTCTCTTTGGCTCTTTGTGTGACCTGTGTATTCTCTGGTTCATGAGATTACCTTCGTTCTTTTATACGCCTAACGACCAAGCGAACCGACGGCGAAGCCGTCCGGGTTGCGCGCCTTGTTAGGCTTGGCATCGCCGTTCAACACATTCCTCAGCGACATCCATCAGGCGCGTAATGCACGTGATCTTGCAAGCACTCCCGCCATTTCCAGAGGCATTCGGTTAGATGCTGAACTCGGTCCTTATTCAGGCGCCCGGGAGCCTTACCACCGCTAAGGAAGCGAAAACTACTATATTTCACCTCGTCGCTGCACCACAGTGCGAATTTATGCAATTCATTTAGTTCTCGATAATCGACTACCAACGTCATTGGTTCAAATTCTAATGCGTGAAGAGAATGCACAATCGAAGCTCTTTCGTACGGAACGCCTAAATTTCGACACAACTGCTCCGCTACTGCCGCCCCTGCAAGCCCACGCTCCCACGCCTTACCCGCATTGGCACAGAGATACATGAGGAAGGCCGCCCACTCACCTGTAATTTCGACTTGTTGTGTCATATGTCTTCAAGACCGACATTGTGCGCTTTCAGGAGGTTCTGCAACTGCTTATTCTTTTTCAGATTATGCGCAAACGCTTCCAGCCGCTGACGCTTACTTAAAGTTGCCCATTTCGGGTTCTTTTTCGCGCGTTCCACGAAAAATGCCCAGACCTGCTGATACGCATACTCAGAAAACTCAGTTTTTTGAATTTCAATCAGGTCGGGCGGGTTTGGAAATGTCAGAAGGCGATACTGGGCCGGACCGATGCGTTCAAAAATGGCATGTTTAGCCTTTTCTTCAGCATCGCCAGCATTGATGCAGAAATTATTGATGGTTCTCGTAACCGTTGATTCGGCTTCACTACCCATGTCTCTGTCTGTCTTAAGCAGAGCAGTCACAATGGCATCAATTTCAGCAATTCCGTTGGGCCTCTTCAAAAAGACTTCAACGATATCATCAAGCCATGTACGCTTCAGAGGAAGGACTTGATAAAGGTCTTCGTTCTTCATAGCTGTTTCCAGAAGCCTAACGATTAAGCCCAGCGGCGCGAAGCGTCCGACTGGGGCGCATGGTTAGATTGCGTTTTACCTGCTGTAACCCATCGCCAGCATCCAGACTAGCAGAACGACCAGCAGTATACCCCAGGGCAACAGCTTCCGATTAACTTTGAAATTTGAGCCTTCTCTCTTTGCCGTGGCTCGATATGTTTCCTGGAACTGCTCAATCACCTGGCGGGCTCGCGAATAATCTTTATCGTTCTTAACCCATAGCGCTGCCATGGAGCGACCGTAGTTACCACGCGGTGTCTCATAAAACTCAACCTTATACTCTCGAAGAGCGGAACGGACGCCCTCTACTTCAGAATCAGGAGCACTACTAATTTCAAATATACGTTTAGCCATGCTGAAGCAATCTAACGACTAGTAGGCGGCACGCGCCGCATAGACCGCTCATACACGCAAACGCCAGATAACACCCTGACCGGGAAGCTATCTGGCGTCGGCTTGTTGGTATTTGAATTTGACATCCCCGTATCCCTGGCGGCTGTCAGGTCGTTGTATACAAAAATCCCGGGATCTTCAAGGGAAATTGTGCACGAAACCATAAAGTGGCCGGGTTCTGAAAGCATAAACGGGCCGACAGGCTAACCCATTGATTTTTAGGATATATTGAGGATAAGGATGCCTGCTTAATGCAGTTGGCAGCCGCTACATTACGCTTCCGTGCTCCATCCGGCCAATAAGATCCAGCAGATTCTGCCGTGCATCATCTTCGATGGCCTGCAGAGGTGATTTTCCGGCAAGCCCGCAGGCTGGCATTGCTATGAACTCGGCGGCTTTGATTGAATCTTCCCATAACGCCAGGACTGCCGATGCCACTTCAGGGTCTTTTACCTTCAATTGCTTAAAAATGTCGACCAGCTCGAACTCATAATTTGTCCGAGCTTGGTGTGCCGCCACAGATAATGCTTTGCTGTTATCAAACAGTTGCTCGGTGGCATCGTCTGTTTCTTAGTCCTTCAATCTTGCCTTTATTTGGGCCACGAAAGATGGCTCCAATTGCAGGAAATTTTCAATTTCCTCTTGCGAGATGGATTTTTGAGCCAGTTCTTCAAGGTAGGATGGCCGATCGTCCCTTCGGCCGGAGATAATCAATGCGTGGCAAGTTTTTCTGAGCCCAGTGTTTTTTCGAATATGGCGGCATAGTCGGGTTCCAATGCCTTAAATTCATGCCGCAGTTCTATCAGCATCTGGTCAATCTGATGACTGTATTTGATCCCTGTTTTTGCCAGAGCCTCAAGTTTTTGTGGCTTGTTCATAGTAACAATGATCAGTTGATTGCATACGGCTTCACGGGAGATATGATGATTGTGAGCTGAGCATCAAGATTCTCAAGACAGGAACGAATTCTGCGTATGACGAGAAATGGGTGGATCGCACAGGTATAGAACGGTAAAGAAAATCCAGCATAAAGGATGGAGCTCAGCATAATTGATGGCAGCTTGGAGAGTAGCGCACCTGGCGCCATAATGAGCAGCAGTAAAACCAGCAGGAAATAGGCAGTGGTGATAAAAAGATACATCGAAGCCCCGATCGCACTGTACGTGGGTATCCTGATCTGGATATCCCCGCTTTTCAGTGAACGAATGTCCCTATAGCGAACCAATGAACGCAATTCATCTTTTGTGGCGACTCCCCGATTTTGGGCTTCCCTGACTAAAGCTCTGAGCCGGGCATTTCCACGCCTCCCGTACAAACAAGCAAATTTATTTGCTCGGAAGTTTTCCAAGGCTTCAGCTACAAAGAAAGAATCACCAGTTGCGTCTGTCTCCAGCGCATTTTTAAGCTTCCGATAACTCAGAATCGTACGTATCCCCGGTAGCCCCCATTGGAAATACCAAGGAGCATCTTCAGGAAAATCTTTAAGCGCTTCCCGAGCAAAAAAAAGGCTAAATAGTGATTTCATGTAAAATCCACAGTTTTTTCATTCTGAGTTACTTATTCAGCATCACTCTCACCGTATCAGCATCAATCTGCTCATTCTCTCGTCCAGCATAAGCTGCGCATAATATGCCAAAGAAACCTATTCTGGATTCCAGAGGTAATAGATTGCCAACATCGTCACGGGCAATCTCATCAACAACCCGGTAAATATCTCTGAGGATATCGGGACTAAAGTCGAGCCGCCCTGAGCATTGTCTTCGCCCAAAGAAAAGATAGTGCATATCCACACCGTGCTCGGCGATCGCAGTTAAATATCGATAGCTCGGGAAGCTTTCTTCCTTCTCGTACAAAAATTGGGTAACCCGTTTGATGCCAGCCTGCTCAGCAAATTCTTGCTGGGTAAAGCCCAACCTTACCCGCTCTTCACGAAGCCTGTCACCGAACCCGGGTTTCAAAGAATCGTTCATTCAGCAATTATGGGATCATTTGACAAAAAACTATAGTTGTTTATATTTCTGAACATGTGCCTGCAAAAGTATACACAACCCGCCACGCTCCGGACTCCCGAGGAAATTCGTCAGGAATTCGCCGTGCGAGGTATCGCGATTAGCTCGTGGGCCCGGGAAATGGGGTTCTCTCCGGGCTTGGTACACCAGGTCTTGGCAGGCAGGCTTCGCTGTGTCCGGGGCCAGGCCCACCAGGTCGCAGTGATACTCGGCCTGAAGGTGGGTGAAGTCGGTGAAATAAGTGATTTGCCCTTCAGGGCAAAGGAGGCAAAAGACTCAGGGGAATGATTCAATTAGCCTGAAAACAACACAGGCCCTAAACGGGCCTGCATTAATTGGCGGTAATGCCGCGTAGGACAGTACCAGCGCTGACACCTCTAGTATCGTCTTCGTTTCATTATCCGTCAAGCCCCCTATTGCCGCCGTACAGGCCGGCAGGTGTTGGCTGCTGCGTCGCAGTTATGGCCATATTTTGTATGCGGTTTTATGTGTCGAGGAGGATATTCCGATGCTGACGGAAAATGAACTGGAGGAATATTTTGAAAAACATAGGGTTAGTGAGCGAGCCCGCGAATACATCTGCCTGACCCGGGACAGTGAACCATCGCGCCTGATCGGGACACAGGCCAAATCCAACGTCTGCACCTGGTTTGTATCGAACAAAATGGGCCACACTATCCAGGCGGAGAGCCGCACAGCGGAACTAGGGTATGTGCTGGAATTCGAGTACGCCGACGATATTTTCGAGTACTGGGATCAGCTGCCACCCCTCTCAGTTACCCGAACATACAAAAATGGTACGCGTCGACGTGGACCCTACACTGCGGATTTTCTGGTGCTTGGCAAGGATGGCCCGAAGGTCGTGGAGGTCAAGACGCAGCAGGAAATCGACAAAAAACTGAAAGCCAATCCTGCTGACTGGATAAGGGCCGAAGATGAAATCATCTACCGTCCGGCGAACGAAGTTTTTGCTGAGCTTGGCCTGAATTATGGCCTGTACTCAACGGCCGATCTCAACCCTGTTCGCAGCACGAATCTGAATTTCCTTCTGCAGGCCCGGTCCCGGCCTGATCAGCTTTCGAGCGAGATAAAAGCAAAGCTGTTGGGCACCCTGGAAGCCAATGCGTGGCTGACGCTGGCAGCTCTGGCGGAAGCGGTCGGGATGACCGATTACATGCCGATATTCCAGGCCATCGTCGCCGGCTTTTTGCATGTGGATATCGATCGTCACCTTCTTAGCCAACCGGATTCCGTAAAAATCTCGTCATCACCGGCATTGCTTGAAATCGCCAAGCAACACGAGTCTACGTGTGATGGAAACATGCCATTGCCAGAGAATGGAGATGTGGGGCTAGAATCTGTGCCCACGGAGAATCAAGCCAAACGGGCACTGGCAATTCTTGAGCGGATTGAAAAAGGCGAAAACAGCCGGTCAATCCGGCGCTGGAAGGAAAAAATCCGAAAAGGCGAGGAGCAGGGGTTGAGTGCTTTCCAATCCGTACTGCCACGCACACACCGTTCTGGAAACCGGACACCACGTCTGCACCCAAAGTGCGTTGAATTCATCCGGCAATTTATCGACGAACACCATGCCACAACCAGGCAACTGTCGGAATCTCGATCCTATGCGCTCTACAAGGTCCTGGCCGAGCAGCATCACCCCGGGATCTACCCGGTGAGTCGGCCGACCTTTGCAAAATATCTCAAGATGGCTGGCAGGGAAAAGATTGCCGCCGGGCGCGGTGGCAAACGGGCCGGGAATGCGGCTGCTGAACCCACAGATGTGCTACATCGGGAAATCAAGGCAACCCTGCCTTTCGAGCATGCCTCACTAGATCATTACCTGCTGGATCAATTCTGTGTCATTGCCAGCGCCAATGGTGAAAATTATGTGGCGCGTCCCTGGCTATCCGCATTGATCGATAATTTTACAAGCTCCGCGCTCGCGGTATGGCTGAGCTTCCGGTCGCCCTGCTCACGATCCTGCGCGATGGTTATCCGGCAGTGTGTCCGCAACCACGGCAAACTTCCAAAATCCATCACAGTGGATGGCGGATCTGAATTTATCTCAACCTATTTTCATGCCCTCCTGGCCCATTGCGGTATGAACCTCGTGCTGCGCCCAAAGTCCCACCCTCGCTATGGCTCGGAGGTTGAGCGGTTTTTCGGTGAATACAAAACACAGTGGCTGAATTTGCGGCCGGGCAATCTTGCTAACTATAACGAGGCCCGTGCTGTATCGAGTTCGCACGCCCCTTTCAACAATGCAGCACTAACCATTGAGGAGACGTTATCGGAACTCCATGACTACATTGAGTGGCGAAACAGCACGCTACTTGGCGCACGCTCAGAATCAGCCAGTATCCTGCTCCCGCAGGGAGACAAGCACTATCCATTCATCGGTGTACCGGTCGAGCTCAATGACGAGTTCAAGGTGATTACCGCAGTGGATGTAAATAACTACACGGTAGATGCGACACGTGGAATTCATATTGGCGATTTTCACTATTGGCATCCGTCGTTGGCCCAACAGGCGCCGCGTAAGCGGCCGGTAACCGTACGAATTGAACCCGAAAATCCGTACCAGATCTATGCGTTGACAGGAGATCAATGGATCACCTGCCGCGCAACAGGGGATCAGCAATTCCAGACCAAATCCGCTACCAGTCAACAAGCCGAGGCCCTACGCCTGCTTGATGGAAGTAAAGCACGCAAAGAAGCAAAGAATGAGGCAGATAACGGCCTTATCAGAAAGATGCTTGTTTCCGACAAGGAATTGGCTGAAAGCAAGTCGGCCATAGCACCAGCAGAGAACGTACCAGAGAGTGAACACGTTTATCATTCCTTGTTCGATGATCTTCACAACGCGCCGGTGGCTGAAATCGAAGCGGAGTATTGGGACGATTAGTGATGGAATGGGCAGACCGTGCGATAACCAGCATCCTGAGGCAAAAAATCGCCCACCGTCATTGGCGTCACGCACTCGCCCGCGCATTTGCCATGTTGAATGCCTGCGCTCCGGGTGAAGTCATCTATATCACCGGCCCCTCACGGGCCGGGAAGAGCCGCCTGATCAGGGAACTATCAGGAACGATGAAATCACCTGACCATGACGACGAAGCATATATGCCCTGCTTCACTGTTTTGGCGACGAATTGCAGCGTCAGGGGATCATTCAGCACCAAAGCATTCACCATACGAGCGTTGGAGGCGATCAGGCACCCCATATATGGCATGGGCCTCTGCGATGATGACTGGAGCATAGAGCGGCTGCGCCTGTTAGAGAAAACCTCGGAAGGCGTTCTACGTCCCGCTCTTGAGTCCGCGATTATAAACCGGCGCTGTAAATATATGTTCGTCGATGAGGCACAGCATCTCATGTATGCCATGAGCGGTATGCACGCAGCGGCGGCCATTCTGGATTCATGGAAATGTTTGGCGCAATCTGCGGGTATCGTCCTGATCCTTGTCGGTGCATACCCGTTGCTGAACGTGCTAAAGCAGTCGCCCCACCTTCTGGGGCGAAAACACGAAGTCCACATCCCAAGATACCGCGAAACACGGGAGGATATTCTGGCCTTCATGGAGATAATTGCGTTTTATGATCGTATTCTCCATGAGCATTCCGGGTTCTCAAATCTACGAGATTGGGATGAATATCTGTTTCGGGGCTCATTAGGGTGTATTGGCTTGCTTCAATCCTGGCTGCGGGATGCGCTGGCTATTGCCAACGCAACGGGATCAGACAAACTGACGAAAACGCATTTGAGAGAGGCCCAAATTTCCGCGTCTGACAGACGGATAATTGAAGAAGAGATCCTGGAAGGTGAGGCAATCATGGCCAGGATGGAGGATGAAACGGTTAACAAATCCACGCTGAAACCTGATAAATCCACCCCTCCTGGGAAAAAGGGTAAAAAACGAAGGACAAAGCCGTTCCAGAAAAATCCCCGGCGTTATCCCGCTGGCGGACGTGGGTAATTCACGGTGGCGTACTTATTTCACACCCCTCTGCGTGGCATTGGAACCTCAGATGTTGAAGCGCTTGGATCCTACGTTCAGCGGCTTTCGTTGCTCCACGGGGTTACGGCCAGCAAATTGATAAAACATACCTTTAAATGGTATTCATCAAGGAATCCGGGTTTTAGAAAAAGCCTGCCGGCTTTCTCTTCAAGCGGAGGGCTGGCGATTTACGTCCGTCCCAATGAGACAACCCATGAGCTGGCTCAGGTTCTTGCCGCTGCTGCTGGAGTTCACGATATACGAAGTGGAACATTTCTGGCGCTCAGAAACGCATTGCATCGTTCCGTTGGCGCATTCAGTCGTCACTTTCGATGGTGCCCTTCATGTATGGACGAATTTCGCCGATCAGGTGACCCAGGTTACTACAAGCTGCAGTGGCATATCGAGGCCATCACGCACTGTCATATTCATGGTTGCGAACTGGTCGATCGATGCAGCCAGTGTGGGAGCCGCCAGGATGGATTTGGTTTCAAATCCATTTGCCGGTGCTGTATAAAATGCGGGGCGGAGTTGTCAGCATGCGTTGGCGCCACAAACTCGGTCAGCTCGTGGGAATTGAAGGGGATGGAGTTAATCGTAAGCGCCAAATAAACCCCACCCTGTTGGCCTGAGTCTTTTTTCTGCACGCTGTGCCATTTCAATCACAGCGGAGCAAGAAGAGAAGATGAGTGTAGCAGAAGAGGCTGCGCTGACAGAACGTC
>JALWPK010000020.1 GCA_026995045.1 Gammaproteobacteria bacterium
TCGATCTGGACGGCGATCAGTTTGCAGAGCGTACAGGGTGGATTTCACCGGAAGACGGGATCGTAGTGTATGACAAGAACGGGAATGGTGCGATTGACGGTATCGCCGAAGTCTTCGGCAACCAGAACGAAGACGGTTTTAGCGAACTCGCCAGTCTGATCGATAGCAACGGAGACGGAATCGTCGATGCCAACGATACCTTGTTTGGCCAGTTGCAGATCTGGCAGGACACCAATCAGGACGGTCTTTCGCAAGCGGGCGAACTGAAAACCTTGTCCGATTTAAACATCACGTCCATTGATACCGGCGCCACCCCCACCCGCATCGAGACGAACGGGAACTACCTGTTGGCGACGGGCCAATTCACCATGGATGGATTATCGGGTCTCGCGGCGGATGTAGAACTGGCAATCGATGACACAAATACCCAATACAACGAAACCCGGTCGGTGGATCAGGATTTACTGGCAGGCTTGGGGAGTGACATTCTTGCGTTGCCGAGGTTGCGGGGATTCGGTGTGGTGAAGGACACCTATGCCGCCTATTATGAAGATGCGGATTTCAAACAATTCGTTGAGGGGATGGTTGCTGCAGGTCCCGATGCCGCATTGAGTCAGTTTGACCTGTTTCTCTCGAAGTGGAGTGGCCTGGATGCGATTCACCGCGCTAATGGAATCGACAGGACGCAGCCAACGACGGAAGGGAACTTGGCTTTTCAGCTGAGAGGGCCTCTGTTGGATAAGCTATGGATGCTTGAGACCTTCGTTGGCGCAGATGTACGGAAATCGGATGTCGAGGCCTTTTTCAGCACGGGGGCTGTCATTACCGGCTCGCCTGACTCCGCATATGTTGAACCGGAATATTTTGAACTCAAAGGTAACCTTAGCGCCTATTTTATCGCCCAGGAATTTCTGGAAAGCGCATTTGAAGGTGCTTATTACTCGGTGAATAACCACAAATATCTGGTACACGATCCGGCCAAGCTGGAAGCCTCTGTTAGCGCATACCTTAATACGGCTTCATTCGAAGATGTGGTTCTTTTTTCAACGGTGTATCAGGAAATCGGGAGCGATCTCGGTTTGGATGTCCTGCAAATCAAGCAAAATATCGCGAGTTCGGAATACGCAGACATTGTCGGCGATGCACTGGATGGGACATACAACGCGGTATACGTTGGAAGTCGGGGTTATGACCTCAGTGGAGATAATCTGGTATTCGCAGGTCAGGGTGGTGACACTATACGCACCGGAACCGGGGCCGACGTTCTGGATGGTGGCGCTGGCGACGATGCGCTCTATGGCGGTAGGGGAGATGATACCTATGTGTTTGGTATCGGGTCGGGCCAGGATACGATCATAGAGACAGATACTACACCTGGAAATATTGATAAAGTACGCTTTAAGCCCGGCGTTAATCCGAATGATGTCACCGTCTCACAAGGCGGTACCAGTCTCATAGTAACCATAAATAGCACCAACGATCGATTGATTCTGTCGAACTGGTTACTGAATAACAGTAATTCGGTCGAACGCCTGGAGTTTTCGGATGGAACCTTTTGGGATGTTTCAGATATAGAAAGTCGGATTGTTTTATCGGCGGCGACCAGTGGCGATGACTACGTGTATGGAACAGACGACTCAGAAACCTTAATCGGTTTGGCTGGAGATGATCAGTTTTTCGGCAATGACGGTGATGATCTATTGGATCCCGGAGCCGGTGCCGATCGGTTGAGTGGTGGTGGCGGGAGCGACACGTATATTTTTGGTCGTGGTTACGGGGAAAATACGGTTATCGATTCAAGTGATGGTGCAGAAAGTCTTGATACCATTCAGATGGCTGTGGATGTGACTCCGGCCGATATCATCATTACACGGGAAGGTGTAAACCTTGTCTTGACCATATCTGGCAGTAGTGACCGTATGCTGTTGCAGGGATGGTTTAGTAGTGATTCTACAAAGTCAAAGCAGGTTGTATTTGATGATGGGACTGTATGGGATGCGCCCGTTCTTGACTCGCTGCTTAGTGTGGCAGCGGCAACGCCTTTGGCAGATACCTTATACGGTACAGAAGGAGCGAACCAGATAAATGGTTTGGACGGCAGCGATATCCTTTACGGAGAGGGTGGCGATGATACGCTGGATGGTGGGGGTGGGGATGACTGGTTAAGAGGCGGTAATGGCAGTGATACCTACCTGTTTGGCCGTGGATATGGTAGAGACACGATAGCCGATTTTAAATCAGATCCCACTGATATAAACGTCATACGATTTTCGGCAGATATCATGACTGCGGACGTCATCGTTACTCGCGACCAATATAACCTTTATCTGAACATCACGGGTACAGGCGACCGGTTAGGAATATCCAACTGGTTTTCTTCTGACGCTTACCGGATAGACCGAGTTGAGTTCAATGATGGTTCAGTATGGGATCCCGTTGCGCTCGAGGGTATGTTAACAGTACAGCAGGCAACAAACGCAGATGATGTTCTTTATGGAACATCTTCTGATGATAGTATTCTTGGACAGAACGGTTATGACCAACTATACGGCAAACAGGGTGCGGATGTTCTGGATGGTGGGCAGGGAAATGACTATCTCGACGGCGGGGCAGGAGGCGATACCTATGTGTTTAACCTGGGTGGCGGGCAAGACACCATCGTCGATCAGGATGATATCGGGACCGACATCGATAAGATCCAGTTTGGAATCGGTATTAATCCAGTGGATGTTATCATCACCAGAGAAATTAACAGTCTCGCATTTTCCATTAACGGAACCGCTGACAAACTTGTTGTCTCCAATTGGTTTGGATCAACGGCTAACCGGATTGAGCTTACCGAATTCACAGACGGAACCGTTTGGGATATTGCTACGGTAGAGAGCCAGGTCCTGTTATCGACGGCAACCGAATCAAACGATTTTATCTATGGCACTGAGGCCGGGAATGTAATTTCCGGACTCGGGGGCAGTGATGTGCTTTTTGGCGAGGGAGGGAACGATACCCTTAGCGGTGGTTCAGGTGACGATACGTTGGATGGCGGCACCGGCAACGATAGCCTGGACGGCGGACCCGGTACGGATTATCTCTATGGGAGAGCCGGCAGCGATACCTATGTTTTTGGGCGGGGGTACGGCCGTGACCAGATCCAGGAAGTCGGGCAGGGTACTCCCGATATTAACACAGTCCAGTTTAACGCCGGTGTTTTGCCGGGCGATCTTACTATTACTCGCGATCTGAATTTTCTCTACGTGCAAATCGCAGGTACTGAGGACAAGCTGGCCATTGCTAACTGGTTTACTTCAGGCGGCACCAAGCTGTCTCAGTTTGTATTCGACGATGGAACTATCTGGGATACCAACACTATCGAAGCGCAGATTGTGGTGGGCGCTGCATCAGCGGATACCGACGTTCTGGTTGGAGGCAATGGGAACGACGTTATCGCAGGGTTAAGTGGCAATGATTTTCTGTACGGACAATCCGGCAATGACATACTCGACGGCGGGCTGGGCAACGATCGGCTGGAAGGTGGCAGCGGCAATGACGTCTATATCTTCGCGCGAGGTTATGGTACGGATACTATTCAAGACATCGACACCGCGGCCGGAAACCTGGATCAGGTGCAGTTTGCCGTTGATATTCTTCCCACTGACGTTACTGTTTCCCGTGAGGCGAACAACCTTGTGGTTTCTATTGGAACAACCGATCAGCTTACTCTAAAAAACTGGTTTATCTCCAACGTATATAAAATCGAAGAACTCGTCTTTGGCGATGGCACGATTTGGAACGAAGTAGCCATTCAATCTCAGCTGGTTGTAGCGCCTGGAACGGCGTTAAATGACACTCTGATTGGCACCGATAGTGACGACCTCATACAAGGACTGGGTGGTGTGGATAACCTGGAGGGTGGTCGTGGTAACGATACGCTCGACGGCGGTACCGGTAACGATGTGCTGGAAGGCGGTTTTGGCAATGACGTATACTTGTTCTCACGCGGCTATGGTCAGGATCGAATCTTCGATTACGACCCCATTCCGGATGATATAAACACGATTCGCTTGAGTCCAGATATTGACCCGGCAGACATCGTGGTCACTCGTACCAGTAGCAGTCTTATATTGACTGTCTCCGGCACCACTGATTCGATTACTATCCTATGGTGGTTCAATGGTCCTAAATATCAGGTCGACCAGATCGAGTTTGCTGATGGTACGGTTTGGGATGGTTCCGCAGTTGAGAGTCTTCTAGTCGTCCCCGATGGCACGGCTGGGGATGATAGCCTGTATGGAACTGACAATGCCGATCTGATCAGCGGTGGTGCTGGAAATGATTTCTTGTCCGGGGGCTGGGGTAATGACACCTTGGATGGTGGTTCAGGCAACGATACGCTTCGCGGGGAGATAGGCGACGATATCTACATGTTTGGACCAGGCTATGGTGCGGACACTATTTACGATGGAAAAATCAGCGCTTCGAGCATCGATGTTATTCAGTTCACCGGTGGGGTTCTGGCCACAGATATATCCGTAACCCGCAACTATTCGAGTCTCGTCATCACAATCCTTAGCAGCGGTGATACGCTCAAAGTGCAGAGTGCACTCGTTCCAGGTACTGAGACCCAGATCGAAGAAGTCAGATTCGAAGACGGAACCGTATGGGATACACAGATGCTGCTAGCGCAGTTAGTCGTCGCGCCGGCTACTGAAAATATAGATGTGCTATTCGGTACGGATGGTGATGACCTAATTAATGGTTTGGGAGGAAATGACGCACTTAGAGGAGAGCTTGGGAACGACACTTTGGACGGCGGTACCGGAAATGACCAATTACATGGTGGTTCCGGAGGAGATGTCTATGTATTCGGGAGAGGCTATGGTGCCGATTCTATTAGTGAATATGATTCTGACGGATCCGGCATTGATATTATCCAACTGGTTGGCGGGATTTTACCTGCTGATATCACTGTGACCCTGCTCGGTTCCGATCTGCTTATCACGATAAACGACACTGGTGATACTCTGAGAGTAGGAGCGGTGGGCCAGAATTATGGAATTGAAGAAGTACGGTTCGATGACGGAACAATTTTAGATATGGCGACGCTGAAAGAGATGATTACGGTGCCACCGGCGACGGAAGCAAATGATACATTGTACGGCGGTTTTGGTGACGACACGATTAACGGTCTCGGTGGAGACGACTTCATTGAAGGCGGTTTGGGCAACGATACTCTGGACGGCGGTTCCGGCAACGATGATCTGCGAGGTGGTTCCGGAGGCGATAGTTATGTGTTTGGTTCGGGGTATGGGCTGGATACCGTATTGGAATCTGGATCGGATGGCACGGGCGTCGATGCCATTCAGTTGATCGGTGGAATCACGCCGGCGGACATAATCGTAACCCGCAATAGTACTTCTCTGATTATAACGATAACGGCCACAGGCGACAGGCTCACAATCCTTGGCACCATGGGTTCCGAAGTGGAGGCGCGGATAGAAGAGGTTCGATTCGATGATGGAACGGTTTGGGATAGGGCGGCACTTGAGGGGGCGATCACTGTGCCAGCCGCTACGACAGTAAATGATCAATTGTATGGCGGTCCTGGTGACGACGTGATTGACGGTCTCGGTGGGAATGACTTCATATCCGGTGGCGCTGGAAATGACACGTTACTTGGCGGTCCAGGTAACGATACACTGAGTGGCGATGCGGGTAGCGATACCTACGTTTTTGATCGGGGTGATGGAAATGTAACGGTACAAGATATTGATGCGAGCGCATCAGGCGGATTGGACCGCGTGCAATTCGGCTCTGGAATACTTACCGCTGATCTGACACTGGCACAACAATCCGATCATTTAGTTATTACCATTGTTGATACAGGCGACACACTCACAATCCAGAATTGGTTTTCCGGTACGGATTACCAGGTTGAAAGTCTTGAGTTCGCTGACGGGACGATCTGGGATGCCTCAACAGCGGAGAGCTTGCTACCCTCACCGGCAAGTACGGTTGGCGATGATGCGGTATACGGCACGAGCACTGATGACATATTGGTTGGTCTGGAAGGTTCAGACAGCTTGTCAGGCTATATCGGTGACGACCTGCTCGTTGGCGGAAAGGGTTCGGATTCACTGGATGGCTATATTGGAAGTGATGTATATCTGATTAACCCGGGAGATAGTGACCCGGTTGATTCCGACTGGATTTATGACTTTGACTGGACCGGAAAGGGTGGGGCAGGGCAGCTTGACACCTTGTCTTTTGGAGGGGGTATCCGCCCCGATAATATTGATGCCTATCTTTTGTTTGATGACCTCGGGGACGGTGAGTCCGAAAGCCAGTTAATGCTGCAAGTTCGTGGCACCGGGGAAACTGTTTGGGTGTATTGGCGCGACATCTACGCAGATGGCAATTCATTCACAACAGATGACTATCGGATTGAGCAGGTCCAGTTCCTGGGGAGCGATGATGACCGCATTTTTGATTTGGCCGGTCTCGTGGATGCGCGCTTTGACGAACTCATTGCCGCTGGCGAGTTTACGCCGATACCACTGTTTTCGTCACCAATCGCAGCGTCGTTTGATATTACGGATCAAGTGCCGTTTGCCGGGGGAGATGTGGCCGTCCGTTATGCAACACAAGGCGATGTCACCGCGCTGGGGCCAATAACCGGTGGGGTTGGTAACGATACGCTTACCGGGGCGTATGGGGGTGATGTCATAAACGCGGGTGCGGGTGATGATTCGCTAACCGGAAACGGTGGAGATGACCAGCTGTTTGGCCAGTCTGGCAGCGACGTTTTAAGTGGCCGCGACGGAAACGATCTTCTCGATGGCGGTAGTGGCGCAGATGCGATGGATGGTGGTCTCGGAAACGACACGTATGTTGTCGATGACGCTGGAGATGTCGTAATTGAATTGGCCGGTGAAGGTACAGATGCGGTTCAATCCGGTATCGATTACACGCTTGGAAATAATGTCGAGGACCTTGCGCTGACGGGTAGTGCGCTCCTTGGAAATGGAAATAGTCTTAATAACACACTGACCGGCAACGATAACGACAATGTGTTACTGGGAGAGGATGGCAACGATACTCTCCTTGGGGGGGTGGGGAGCGACCGGGTAGACGGGGGCGCCGGTGACGATGTGCTTGATGGTGGGTCGGGTGACGACACTTATGTCGTTGGGTTCAACCAGGGTGGTGACATTATTCGTGATTCCTCCGGAAATGATCGGATCGAATTTGGTACGGGAATCGCCCCCAGCAGTTTACGGCCACTTAAAACCGGCGATCACCTATATCTTGATTTGAACATGATTGTCCAGGGACAGTCCACACGCCAGTGGGCGCTGATTGAAAACTGGTATCAAGGTTCTCAGGTCGAAACATTCGCATTCGATGACGGGACAGAAATGACTGCGGCCGAATTGTTGGCGCCACAGAGCTGGTTCTTTTTTGATTCTGATTTAAACAGTTACACGTATTGCACTCGTTCTTCAGCGTCACTCGTTACCGCCTGTACGGCCGGCGCCTCGGGAGACGGAATTCTTCGTGGAAGTAACAGCGATGATATCCTCAAAGGCGAGTCCGGCGCAGACACGATGGATGGTGGCAGTGGCAACGATGCGTTGTATGGTTATGCGGGCAGTGATTTACTGCAAGGCGGGGCCGGTGCTGACAAACTTGTTGGCGATGTAGGTGACGATCAACTGTACGGCCAACAAGACAGCGATACTTTATTTGGAGGTGCAGGGAACGACCTGCTGGACGGTGGTGCGGGAGCAGATACGCTTTCTGGCGGAGCGGGCAATGACACCTACGTGGTGGACGACGCGGGTGATTCAGTACGCGAACGTGCAGGAGAAGGCACGGATACGATACGAAGTAGTATTAATTATACCTTGGGTGCGGATATTGAAGACCTGGAATTAACCGGTCGCGCACGAAAGGGCTACGGGAATGGCCTCGGCAACACAATTACTGGTAACGACCTGTCAAACCGACTGTATGGTGGAGATGGCGACGACATTCTGCACGGAGGTGCCGGTAGAGACAGGCTTCGTGGTGGCGCCGGCAATGACCAGTTATATGCAGATACCGGATTGAGACGGGAGTATCTGTATGGAGAAGCTGGTGATGATCTGTTAGTCGGTGGTGAGGGGTCTGCGGTGTTACGGGGTGGCACGGGGAACGACACCTTGATGGGCGGGTCTGGTAGAAACTACCTGCTTGGGGGGGCGGGTGACGATGTCCTGACCGGTGGGGCATCCCGTGATTTTCTTTATGGTGGGCAGGGTGCTGACATGTTGAACGGTGGTTTGGGGAGTGATCGATATCGCTTCAGAAGGAACGACGGACAGGATGTCATCATTGATGTTGATTCGGCTAAAAATAGAGACAGGCTTCTGTTTGGTTCGGGTATCGACCACGATCAACTTTGGTTCAGTCGAACCGGCGATGATTTGAGTGTTCAAGTTATCGGGACTGATGATAAGGTCGTTATTGATAGCTGGTATCTTGGATCAGATAACCAGATAGAAGTATTTCGGGCTGGCGATGGCTACACGTTGCTAAACAGCCAGATCGATCAGTTGGTACAGGCGATGGCAGCTTTTGCGCCTCCTGCCAGTGGGGAACTGGATTTATCTTCTGAACTTCAAAGCCAGTTAGAGCCAGTTCTTACGGTAAATTGGCAGAGCTAACTAATCCTTAGAGAAAATCAGGGAAGAATTATAATGAGAACATATTGGGGGCACTTAACACTACTTTTTTTGATTTTTCTATGCACCTTGTTAGCGGAAAAGTAAAATTGACCCACCCAGGAAACTGAAAAATGACCCACCTTTCCGTAGGGTTGCCAACCGAGGCGGTAGCAGGAGGTTGGCATGATTACAGAGGAGAGGTGTATGGAGATTCA
>JALWPK010000021.1 GCA_026995045.1 Gammaproteobacteria bacterium
GCAAACCGTTCAAGGTGGCCATCACGGCTTGCATGCGCAAGTTGCTGGTGACACTCAACACGATGGTCAAGAACCAAACGCCCTGGCAATATGTGGATGCGGGTTGACTTTCAACACAACTGCTCTGCGGTAAAATTTTCAACCATGAATGAATCAGAATTTCACGATATTGCCGAACAAACCCTGGAGCAGATTCAGGATGCGATTGATGAATCCGGCGCCGACATCGACTACGAGGAAGTCGGTGGCGTGCTCACACTGGAGTTTGATAACGGCAGCAAAATCATTTTCAGCAAACAACCGCCCGTCAAACAGCTCTGGATGGCGGCGAAGTCCGGCGGCTTTCATTTTGAGTATGACGAGCACGATAATCGCTGGGTGTGTGACAGTGGTGAGCATGAAGAGCTGTTTGCCATGTTGAGCCGGTTGGCGAGTGAGCAGGGTGGCGAGCCGGTCGAGATTCGTCCCGCCTGAAACGATTTACTGCGGGAAGGCGTCAAACGTCAGCATCGACGTCCGTCTTTGGCTGAAATCTTCAGCAGGCAGTTTGCCTGCTCAGTATTTCATTTGTTGTAATGCATCATTGTGATATTGCTGTTGATGCGCGGTTTGCGGCTGCCGCCAAACCAGTCGGCAATTGTAATAAGACTGAATGTCACCAGATCGATGACATACATCAGCGCCTGAATCAGCTGCCGTCCCGGCCAGCCGGTTATGTTGGAAACTATGCTGTTCGCTGTCATATGCTTCCCGGTTAACTCCTTGATTCACAATATACCATACCGATTCCTGCTGCAACGCCGGGTTATATCCTGAAACAGCGCAGCCTGATAAGATTGCGGCCATGAAAAAGGGGTTGCTTTCATTGATGCTGGGCCTGTGCCTCATCGCCACCGCTGCAAGCGCGGCGCGGCCCAGGTTGTATTATTATGACGGCGATGTGCCGATGATTGAGATGATGCTCAACATGATGGTGGCGATGGGCATGATCGACAAGATTCCGGCGCGTTATTTGCGTGATGGAGCCTGGATGCGCAATGGCGGCTTTCGTTCACGCTATGGCGTGCCCGGTTGGAACTCGATGCTGGCCAGTCCGTGGGCGGGTAGCATGCCGGGCTTGTGGTCGGGGGGACTGCCAGGTTCCTATGCCGGCAGCAACCCGTTCGACAAGCGGGTATGGAGCCGGGGAATCAACTGTCTGACCACGCCGTGCGTCAAGGCTTCGGCGCTGGATGGCATATGGATCAGCTCCACCGGTGAAATGCTGGGCATCAAACGCAACCGGATACTGTGGAGCGATGGCGGGGAAAACCATGTCAGCGGCGTGTTTGCCGCCGCGCCGGATTACCTGATTGTGCAGCTCGACGGCTCCAGCCGCAAACTGCCGTATGAGTACCATTTGCAGGGGAACCATCTGAAGCTGAAAGATGCGCAGGGAAAAATCCGGCGGTTTTATCGTTTGCCCGGCAGTAACTATTTCTGAAGCGCGGGGTTTATTGCTGATGTAACGGAATGAGCAGGGTAAAGGTGGAGCCCTGACCGGGCGTGCTTTCCACTTCAACATAGCCGCCATGACGTTGGCTGACGGCGTCGACAAACGCCAGTCCCAGCCCGATGCCGGCCTTGCGCCTCTCACCGTCACGCTGCACTCGCTTGAACAGTTCAAACAGGTCAGGCATGTCCTGTTCGGCAATGCCGGGGCCGTTGTCCTGCACCGCGCACATCACATAGCCGTTTGCCACCTGCGTGCTGACATGTACGCGGGTGTTTTCGTCACTGTATTTGATAGCGTTGGAAACCAGATTGACGATAGCGCGCTCCAGTAAATCCGGTTCACCGCGCAGCCATACGCTTTCTTGCTTGAAGTGGTAGTCCAGCTCGATATTTTTCTGCTGCGCGCTGGCCCACATTTGTTCAATGGCGTTGAGCGTAATGGTGTTGAAATCCAGATCGGTGAACGGCAGTTCCCCGCTGCTTTTGACCCGTGACAACTGCAAAAACTGCTCCGCCATGTGCAGGGTTTTTTCGGTATAGCCCTGCATGCGTTGCAGCAGTTCGCCCACTTCTTCAGCGGGGCGGTTTTGCGCCAGTTCAATCAGCGCCATCATCGACGCCAGCGGTGAACGAATGTCGTGTGACAAAAAGTTGAGCATTTCATCGCGCTTGCGTTCACTGGCCTTGAGCAACTGGATATCCGACAGGTTGACAATGATGCCGTCCGCGCCGCCGGGCGAAGTGTGCAGCGGCGCAATCTGAATCATCAGGTCGCGGCCGTCGCGATGACGCGCCTGGGTGATGAAATGCTCCTGATGCAACAGGGTCTTGCGCAGCACCGGCTGCCACTGGCCGCCGCCTGGCATAATGGTTTGTTGCAGGCATTGCAGTATGGTAAAGCGTTGCAGGTTGGCGCTGTCATCGCCCTGCAAATACCAGCCGGCGCGCGAATTGTTCAGCAATACCTGTCCGACATTATCCGCCACGATGACGCCGTCCGCCATGTTCGACATGCCATCATCGACAAAACGGCGCAGATCGCTGAGCTGGCGGCTGGCCAATTGCACCTGCTGGATGCGCGCCTGCAACAGGTCTGCTTTCAGTTGCTGCTGCTCCACTTCGGTCTGACGATAATGCGCCAGCAGGTTTTGCAGTAACTGATGTTCGGGGATGCTGAGTTCGGTATCGACTTTCAGCGATAGCCCGAGCAGGCAGCTTTCCCCCCGGTAAGGCAGTTTTGCCCAACAGTCATACTGAAAGATGCTCCAGTCGTCATCGCTGACCTGGCCGCGCGGTTTTTTCGGCGGCGCGCCATCCTGCATCAGCACTTTGCCCTGCGTATTCTGCAATTTCCACCCATGTATTGGCAGGATTTCACTGATGAACTGCATTGCCGGTTTGAGTTGTTGCCTGCCGCCAAGCGCAAACTGTTTTCGCTGCTGGTCTAGTCGTTGCAGTTCGGCATTGAGAAAACGCATGGCATGCTCCAGCCTGCGCCAGCTCCATAACGGGTAACTGACTGCAATCATCAAACCGGCCACAGCAGGCGGCAGCCAGAGATGAAACAGCCATAGCAGGGCGGCGCTAAACAGCAGCGCGCCGGCCAGCAGTGTGATGGCGGTCAGCAGGGTGGCGTGCGGCGCCAGATACGGATAAACCAGAAACGGCAATGCGGCGAACAGCAGGGTAAACAGCAGCACCGCCTGTTTAGGCGCCGGGGTGATGGCGATATTGTTGAGCAGTGCATCGAGAATATTGGCGTTGAGTTCAACCCCGGGCATGGAATGGCTCAGACTCGACACCGGCGTGGGCAGGGCGTCGCCAAGGCCGAAAGCGGTGGCGCCAACCAGCACATATTTGTTTTTGAACATGCCGGGCGCAAACTTGCGCGCCAGAACATCGGTGTAGGAAATGCGCCTGAAATGACCCGGCGGCCCGGCATAGGGAATCAGCCGTGGTTGATCCCGCCGCCAGACCCGGCTCTGCGGTTTTGTCGCGCTTTTTTGTTGCGGCAGCTTCGGGCGCAGTTGTGGCTCCAGTTGCAGAATCGCCAGCGACAGGTGTGGCCAGTAGGCGCTGCCGACGCCTTCATACAAAAAAACCTGGCGCGCAATGCCGTCGCGATCCAGCTCCACATGGACATGCCCCAGCGCGGCGGCAAAGCGGGCAAATTCGGGAACGGGAAGCGCCTCAACCGGCAGCCGGTTGTTGCCGCCTTGCGACATGTAAATCGGCAACACCACATTGCGGTGTTGTTGCAGGCTGCGCGACAACAGTATGTCCGAGTAAGGATTGGCCTGGTCGCTTTCTGCCAGAATGATATCCAGGCTGATGAGCTTGGCTCCATCTTCATTCAGCACATCAATCAGCTGCGCATGGGTGGAGCGCGGCCACGGCCAGCGTCCCAGCTGTTGCAGGCTGTCATCATCGATGGCGACGATCACAATATCGTCATCGGCGGGACGCGACCAGAAATTCAGTTGCGCGTCATAAATGATACGGTTCCAGCGCCAGAGGGCGCCATTGTCGAGCAACACCCAGGCGCTCAGCATCAGGATGATGGCGAGGGTCAAACGCTCGGGAAGGGCTATATTGCGATGCTGGCCGGTGGGGGTCGGTTTGAGGCTGCGTGGAATCACAGCAGCAAGATTATCACACCCGCGCTGATGAAGAATGGCCAGACATTGTCATCTTCAGTGTTGATGACGCCGGTATCGCCAAAACCGCCTTCCACGCCGCGCACATCGATGCGCTTGTTACGGTAATAATATTGTCCCGCAGGCAGGTCTTTGCTGGTGATGCTGTTGGCGTCCGTTTGCAAACGCTCGACCACGTCAGTGAATTCGGCGTCACGCGCCAGCTCGATAATCGTGGTTTTCGCCAAGTTGTCCGCCGGCCAGTCAAACTGAATATGGTTGCCGGTTTTACGCGCTTGCAGTTTTGCGGCGGTGGGCAGAATACTGACATCCAGAACCGCGCCGGCATCCAGCCCCTGTAGCTGTTGCGCATCGATGCCGCGCACCCGCAGAGCATAGGTCTGGTTATCGAGACCGCTGATGGTGGTGTAATTTTGTTGTGTTACCCGGTCGAACAGCAGTTGTCTGAAAGCCGGTGTCGGCGCCAGCTGCACGCGGTAGGCGGTTGCGCCCGGCAAGGCGCTCCAGTTTACCGGCTGTTCATATTCGGTAATGTAAAACGTTTTTGACAATTCCGGCGCAGGCAGCAGTTTGACCGGCTCCGGCAGAGGCTGGTCTTTTTGCGCCACGATGCCGAAGCCGGCGTCCAGGGTTTTGGCCTCGTTGCCAGCGGAGACAGCCACCGCGCCTTCCGTGACTTCGTTACGCATGATGTCGCCATCGGCGCTGATGCGGAACGCTGTGCCGCGCACGGCGGCGACCGCGGCCGGCGTGATGATTTCATAGCGGCTGGCCTTGCGCTGTTTGTTGACGCGGGTGTCGATCCGTCCGGCGTTGAGTCGTACCCGGGTGTCGATCATGCCATTGTT
The DNA here is from genome assembly GCA_026995045.1 of Gammaproteobacteria bacterium. Lineage (GTDB taxonomy): Bacteria > Pseudomonadota > Gammaproteobacteria > SZUA-229 > SZUA-229 > S139-92. The sequence continues at coordinate 5,000 of JALWPK010000021.1, forward strand.
GCCGTGCGCGCTGAGGGTATCCATTTGGGCGTGACTGTTGGCCAACAGCAACAGTTCAGAACCGTCAGCAAAACGCAGGGTGACGCTGGCGTTGGCGCCAGTGATAATTTCATCACCGCTTTGCAGCTTGCTTGTGGTTGTCGCCGCGGATTGTTGGCCATTCTTTCGAACAATGCTGACATCGCCGCTGACCGCAACGACACTGGCGTGCGCGGGCTGGGCTTTCAGCAGGGACACCGGAATCCTGATGCGCGTGCCTGGCCGCATCACCAGATCCTGTCCGCCGGCGACCTTGTTGAAGTCTTTTATCTTCCGCCAGTTATTGGCGGAAGTGGTGTAGGTTTTGGCGATTTTCCAGATGCTGTCGCCAGGGCGAAGCGTGTATTCCCAGTAGGCCTCTTCAGCGGCGGACAGAACCGGCCACAGCAGACAGAGTGAAAGCAACAGTATGCGCGGTAGCATCATGGCGGGATATCTTGTTATTGATTGTTGGCAACATAGGTTAACCGATAACCATGGTGATAGACAGCGGACAACTGCCAGCCATTCTGCGGCTTGATCTCCAGTTTGGAACGCAAGCGGCTCATGTGGGTGTCAACCGTGCGCGTATTGAGATCAGCCCTGGTTCCCCATACGCGCTCCATGATATAACCACGCGACATTAACCGGCCATTGTTGCGAAACAGCAGATTGGCCAGCTCGAACTCTTTATTGGTCAGTTCGATAATCTTGTCATTGTATGAAACCGTGCGTTCTATCAGATTGATCTGGTAGGGCGGGTAATCCAGAATGTCGCTGCTCTTGTTGTTGACGCGACGTTCAAGCGCCTTGATGCGCGCCAGGGTTTCATTCTTGTTGACCGGTTTGATCATGTAGTCATCCGCGCCTTGCTCCAGCGCAAACACGACATCGTCTTCACTGTCGCGGCTGGTGATGAACAGGATGGGGATGTGCCAGTCGAGTTTTTCGCGCACCCAGGTCAGGATTTCCGCGCCTGTGGTATCCGGCAGATTCCAGTCGAGCATCAGCATGTCGAAGGTGTCTGAGGTGAGCGCGTTTTTGAGTGACTCACCGGTGGTAAATGGTACAATATTGTAATCAGCTTCACCCGCCCACAGCTGCAAAACTTCTACCTGGCTGGCATCATCTTCTAACAGTCCGATACGCAAAGTTCTCTCCTGAATGATGTTGAAGCAAATTGGGAAAGTTCTGAAACATTTACACCTTGTACAGCAGGGGCATGATGCCATAAAAGGTATGGGTTGGAAGATTGGAATTTGTTAACAAATGTAACATTTGTGACAATAATTACAGAGCAGCATATTTGTAACAGGCTGTTTTGTAAATAAAAAGCATTAGCATGTTGTGGCGCAGTCATTGAATAGTCAAGTGACATAATGACTGTTAACGAGGCGCGAAGTTCCATCTGGCGACAGCCCGGGCGCTCAGGTAACAATGGGAATGTCGATGAGTTCGCCGTCAGACTGCTGGCGGGCCCTGATTTCCAGCACGCCTTTGGCGCCGGTCAGCACCAGCAGATAGCGACCGTCAATTCCGGCCGCAGGCTGTTGCAGATAGACCGGCAGACTGTTTTCATCGAGGCGAAAGTCATCATTGCCGGCCGGTATGAAGTTGGTTTGATTGTCTGTTTGCATCAATACGCCCAGCAGGGTCTGCGGTCTGGCGTTCTGGCCGATGCTGCTGAATATCCTGTTGGCGACGGCGATATTGATATGAAGTGGCGCAGTCATGGCTTTATTTTACTGAACATAGTTTGCATGCGGGATCTTTTGCATACCGCATTTCACGCCATTGCATGTTGAGCGCATCCAGCAACAGCAGTCTGCCGGCCAGGTTGTCACCAATATTGCAAATCAGCTTGATGGTTTCTGTCGCCATCGCGCAACCCACCATGCCGACCACCGGCGCAAGAATGCCGTTTTCACTGCAGGTCTGTTCTTCCGCAGAAGCGCTGCCGCCATACAGGCAGGCATAGCACGGGCTTTGATTATTGCGAAAATCAAACACGGTTATCTGGCCGTCAAAGCGAATCGCCGCGCCGGAAACCAGCGGCGCGCCGGCATGGTAACAGGCGCGGTTGATGGCGTATCGACTGGCAAAATTGTCTGTGCAGTCCAACACCAGTGTAGCCTGTTCGGCGAGCTGTTTTAACATGGCTTCATCAGCCTGCTGTTCAACACAGTGAATCTCAATATCTGAATTGATAAGTTGCAGGTGTTGGCGCGCGGACTGCGCCTTGTTGGCGCCGATCCTGTTTTCGGTGTGCGCAATCTGGCGTTGCAGGTTGCTGAGTTCGACCGTATCAAAATCCACCAGCGTCAGCTTGCCGACGCCGGAAGCAGCGAGATACAACGCCGCCGGCGAACCCAGGCCACCGACGCCAATCACAACGACATGCGCATCCAGCAGTTTTTGCTGACCGGCAATATCCATTTGCGGCAGCATGATATGACGGTTATACCGCAATAATTGCTGGTCGTTCATGTTATGCAAGGATGGCTTTGGTTGGTCAGGTGTAGTTGCGCCACTGATAGGGACGCGGATCGTGGGCGTGTGGCGTGGGCAATGACAGGGAAGGGGTGTTGCTGTCGGCAGTGGTGACACCCAGTGATTCGCGCAGCGCTTCTTCGCAATAGGCAATCAGTCCGCGCTTGATTTTGCAAATAACATTATCGGAAAGATTAAAGCCGATGTCTTGCAGCGCCTGTTCAATCATTTGCAGGGTCAGCTCGCGCACATCGTAATGAATGCGAATGCTGTTGCCTTCAGTGACGCGCGCGCGCGACACCCCCGGCACCGCTGACAATAACTCACTGGCGCGCCTCGCCACTTCCGGATCGTCCGACTGAAAATGAATGACGCGTTGCTTGATAATATCTTTGCAAATCGGCATATCTACAATTTAGGCCGAATCGCCCTGGCTGGCAAGTGCAATTTGTCGGCTGTTCAGGGGCGTTGCCCGGCGCTCAGGCGGGGGTTGCCAGCGTAATCGTTCAGTTGTTGTATGTTATTGAATCCGTTGTCGAAAAACAAATCATGCACCGCCTGTTTCTGGTCGTAACCGTGTTCAATGACCAACCAGCCGCCGGGTTTGAGATACGCTTCCGCCTGGCCACACAGGCGCCGAATCGCATCCAGCCCGTCCGCGCCGGCGGCCAGCGCAATATCGGGTTCAAACCGCACATCGCCCTGTTGCAGATGTTTATCATGGCTGGCGATATAGGGCGGGTTGCTGACAATCAAGTCATAGTGTTCTGTTAACGCATCAAACCAGTCGCTTTTTATAAAACGAAGATTGTTCGCGGCATGCCGTTGTGCATTGTATTGCGCCAGCGCCAGCGCGTCATCGTCAATATCGGTTGCCGTGATCTGCCAGGCCGGACATTCGCAGGCGAGGGTGACGGCGATGGCGCCGCTGCCAGTACCGAGGTCGGCCACATGCAGGTTTTGCCTGCGGTCGAAATGTTGCAACACAAACTCGATTAACAGTTCGGTTTCCGGCCGCGGAATCAGGCAGTGCGGGTTTACCGTGAACGGGCGCGACCAGAATTCTTTTTCCTCTTTTATATAGGCAACCGGTTCACCCCGGCGGCGGCGCGCAACCAGTTGATCGAATTGTTGCTGTTGTTCAGCGGTGAGTGTTTTTTCCGGCCAGGCTATCAGGTGCGCGCGGTTGCATTGCAGCACATGGCACAGCAACAACGGCGCTTCGCGCGCAGCGTCTTCATGCAGTTGTGTTTGCGCCCATTGCAATGCCTGTTGAATACTCGGCATGGGGCAGGTTTATTCGCCCAGGCTTGCCAGTTGTTCGGCCTGGTGTTCGTTG
>JALWPK010000022.1 GCA_026995045.1 Gammaproteobacteria bacterium
AGCTCAATCTATTTGAACGACGAGACCTCCAGGCATTGCTGCGAGGTGATCCGCCAGAACCAAAAATCTCAACTCTTCAAACTACATTACGATTTTCGTGAATGTTTATGGGACAGCAGTGAATTCAAATAATACAATAAGCAGAAAGAAACAAGACGGATACGTGCCGTCAGGGGGAGCCGCGTGGAACCGCCGCCAGCACAAAACCATCACCAGCCTGTCCAGGACTATCTGGCTTTTATTTCCTATCGCCATGCGGACAACACGGAAGAAGACCGCCAATGGGCGACCTGGCTGCACCAGCAACTGGAAGTTTATGACATTCCTGCAGACCTGATCGGCGTCAGCAATCTGCGCGGTGAAACCATACCGGAGCGTATCTACCCGGTCTTCCGCGACGAAGTTTCGTTGCCGGCCGATGCTGACCTCTCCGCCTCCGTCACCCAGGCCTTGAACAACAGCCGTTTCTTGATTGTGTTGTGCTCACCACGCGCTGTCGAAAGCCACTATGTCAACCAGGAAATCCTGCACTTTAATCAAATTGGCAAGGCTGACAAAATCATTGCGGCAATGATCTGCGGTGAACCTAACGCCTCAATCGATGATTCCAAGCAGGAAAACCCGGATGACATCCGCACGCTGGAATGTTTTCCACCAGCCCTGCAATACGGACTAGACGCTGATGGCGAACTGGACAAGGGCAAGCGTAGCGAACCGATCGCGGCGGATTTTCGCCTGCCCGATGGCAGTGAAGGTCTCACAAACCCGGATGCTTACAAGCGGCAACTACTCGAAAGCGGTCACAGTAAAGCCGATGCCGAACGCCTTGCGCAACGTTATGGAGAACAACTCAACAACGCCAAACTGAAGATCATTGCCGGTATTCTTGGAATACAACTGGAACAACTCACCCAACGCGACAAGTTCTATCAACTCAACAAAGCCCGCGCCGCCGCCCGGCGCTTCCGGCGCATCGCCGCCGCCATGGCCGGGCTGACCCTCGCCGCCATCCTCGGTGGGGGACTGGCCTACCAACAAAGGCAACAGGCCATGGAAGAACGTGACCGGGCTGAGACACTGCTGGCTCAGGTACGGCATAGTCTCGATTTTATGAACTTCGAGCTGCGGGATGTGATGGAAGCCTACGTACCCACTGAAAAACAACTACCGCTGATGCGGCGGGTCGATGAAATCGTGGAGTCACTGCAACAAACGGGCAGCCACTCTGCCGATGACCAGGCGCGGCTTGCTTACTCAATCATGAACAAGGCTGACCTGATTCTAAAGAATGACCAGCTCGACCCCGCCGATGCACTACCGCTGTATCAGCGTGCAAAAACTCTCTTTGAACAGCGCGTAAAGGCGAACCCTGAGAACGTAACACGTCAGATCAACCTGTCAACGGCTTATGCAAGAATCGGCGATAGCCAACTCCGCCTGGGTAACAGCCAGGCGGCGCTCAAGAATCATCAGGCATCGCTCTCGCTACGCCAGGAACTGGTGCGAAACAACGCAGAGAACATACAACTAAAACGTCACCTGGCCACATCTTATACCAGCGTCGGCGACGTCCAGCACAACACCGGAGACAGCCGTGCAGCACTGGAAAATTACCAGACATCGCTATCCTTACGCCAGGCAGTCGCGCAAAATGATGCCGGAAATACGCAATTTCAACGCGATCTGGCAATGTCTTACGCCAGGGTCGGAGATGCCCAGCACCGCCTCGGCAATACCAAGGAAGCGCTGGATAGCTATAAAACCGCTATATCCTTACGCCAAAAACTCGCGCAAAACGACCCGGATAACATGATACTACTGCACGACCTGTCGATATCTCATGACAAGCTCGGCGAGGTGCAGCTCCTTCTTGGCGATACCCGTGGCGCATTGGAGAATTATCGGGCCTCTTTGAAATTAGCCCGGACGCTAACGAAAACTGATACCCAAAACACCCTGCTACAATACGACCTGTCAGTGTCTTATGACAGGCTTGGGGATGCGCAGCTCCTCGTCAGTAATACCCAGGCTGCGTTGGAAAATTATCAGGCCTCCCTGGCAATACGTCGAACGCTGGCGAAAAGCGATACCGGGAATACGAAGCTTCAACGCGGCCTGGCAGTATCTTATGACAAACTCGGAAACGCACAGCTGCGCATCGGAAATACACGGCAAGCACTGGAACATCATCAGGCCGCGCTCAAGATCGCTCGGACGATGGCAGAAAACGACCCGGGCAATGCCCGCTTACAACGCGACCAGGCGGTATTTCACGAAAGAATCGGTAGCATACAAGACCGGCTCGGGAATACCCAGAGCGCATTGGAAAACTATCAATCCTCCTTCTTACTACACAAGGCACTTGCCCAGGACGACACGGGAAACGCACAGCTTCAGCGTGAGCTGTCGGTATCGTTTGAAAAGCTCGGCGATATCCAGCTCCGCCTCGGCGATACCCACGGAGCGCTCAAAAATTATCATGCCTCGTTTGAGCTACGGCAAACGCTGGCTAAAAGCGACATTGGGAATACGCAGCTACAGCGCGACCTGACAGTATCTTATGAAAAGCTCGGCGATATCCAACTCCGCCTGGGCAATACCCAGGAGGCATTCGAAAATTATCAAGCATTTTTCAATTTAGCACAGGCCCTGGTGAAGAACGACCCTGGAAACACAGGTGCGCAAAGTGACCTGTCGGAAGCTCATGACAGGCTTGGTGATGTGCAGTTCCGCCGCGGCGAGGCCCGGGAGGCGCTAAAAAATTATCATGCCTCGTTTGAGCTACGCCAAACGCTGGCCAAAAGCGACATTGAGAATACGCAGTTGCAGCGCGGCCTGTCGGTATCTTATGACAAGCTCGCCGACGCGAGCCTCAGCCTCAACGATACCCATGAAGCACTAAAGAATTATCAAGCCTCTCTCTCTTTACGCCAGACACTCGCGCAAAATAATTCTGAAAGCACCCAATCTCAGCGTGATCTTGCGGTTTCCTATTTCAAACTTTCCAGGCTCTTTGAATCGACAAAAGATTATTCATCGGCCTATAAGTACATGGCTCTTGCACACAAACAGCTTACGCGCATGAAAGAAGCCGGAATACTTCAACGCGATGACGAGAAATTCATCGACATCACAAAGAAACAGATGTTACAACTTAAAACTCAAATGGACGGAAAGTAAAATGACTCGGCCCTGCCCAGCTCCTGAACCACCGACACCACAACAGGATTTCTACCACTCCTGGAAACGAGGTAGAAGTCTTTTTACCCTGCGCAAGCTATTTCTGACTACCCTATTGATGGGCATGATGCCCCCCGTGCTGGCAAAAAACCCCATGGGCAATCCATCGGAGTTTCTCGACTATTGCCAGAACATACAGTCGGCAGAATATTGTCAATGCACGATCAAGTACAACCTTGAACAGGAAAAACAAGCCGCTCTTTCAAAAAGTAACGAGAAGTTGCAACGGCTACGTGAACAAGCTGCTGAATATCTGGGCTATGCCACAAGACTTGACCCTTCACTCAGCAAGGAAAAAGCTGATGCTCTGTGTGACATTAAAAATGCTCAATTCAAGGAAACAGGAGACCTTTTTGAACGGGCAACCGGAAAACGAAAGGTTTACCCCACACCGAAAGAACTTGAACCCGGCCTTAAGGCGATAGACGAAAAATATACTAATAAGCTCGACCAGCTCCTTACCCAGTACAATGTAAACGAGATTTCACGCCGTAACTTTCACCTCGGGGGAGGCTACTGCTTTATACGTCCCATGTTGCTCAAAGAGGAAGACAATTTACGAAACAGTCGCAAAATTGATTTTGTCCGTCTGTTCAGAAGTGGCGTGGAAACCGGCAACCGTTGTCGCAAGGTATTCCGGCCACCCACCCGAACCAGCGAATGGCAATTTGACGATTTCTGGCAGACAAACCGGCTGTCTTATCTGATCGGCGCCATGTATGACGGCAAGGTGGCATATCAACCGGATGCCGAGTTCAAATACTATTACAGCATGTTACAGGTGGCATACGATGCACAATGTCAAAACCACCTGCCGAAAAACTCCGTAAGACGTGGATTTCTCAGCCAGGTTGTCCACAGTGACGGGACTCGTGAAGCCCCTGAAGATAACACTTTTCTTATTGACCCGCGTTTCGCTGATAAGTACGACGAGTATAAAAATGCGGCCACGAACTATGGAACCAAGGTATTTACGCAAAACGTCGGCCAAAGCATGAAAGGTTTTCTCGAAGGTCGCGGACTGTTCAAATCCGCAATCGAGCAACTGAATGATCACCCTACCGTGCAGTTCAAGCGTTTTATTAATGCAACAGGTTGCCTCTCTCAGGACGTCAAGCAATTGCGTGAAAACTTTCTCAGGAAGGCCTATGGGAAACCCTCTTTGCAACAACAACGCGGTGAGCTGAACGACTCTGACCAGCAACAGGGGCTTCACGCAACCCGGCAAATGTTTTCGGCCTGTAAGAAAAATCCGCATTCATCTGATGATTATTGCTCATGTTTCGCAACAAAGGCCTCAACCATCATGACTTACAGCGAGTTCAGGTATTACTCTGAAGACCTTGACCGGTTCTATCAGGAAGTCATTCAGAAACTCGGACCGCAGGTGCCTGTTGGCGACAGAAAATGGAAATTGAACGAGATACACAGACCATGTGCAAACTGAACGTGTTCGTTACATCAAATTGTCCCGGGTTTAAGGTGTTCAGGCAGCCTGAGGCGGCGTATGACCACTGATTGCCAGGCCCCAGGCAGTACGGGCCTGGCCTGACTCAACTACTGAACCATCGACGCCAACCGCGCCAACAACGCCAGTTCGGTCTCAAAGTCCTTGAACATTTCCGCCTCGATCCCGGCCAGCTCCTGCGGGTCGATGCTGCCGTCGATCAATGCCTGATGAATCGCCGTCACGGTATCACCGCGTTCGTCGCTCCAGCTTGACCAGGCGTCGAGCAGCGCCATATCATCTTCGCCGTGATAGCGGGGGATCAGGACACAGGCATGGTCCAGCAGGTGTGCGGCAGCATGCAGTACCGTGAAATCTGTGGTTTCATGCATCAGGCTGAGCGCATCCTGCAAACTCAGATGTTCATCGGGATGCTCCAGGCTGGATTTCTTGTGCAGGTCGACTTCCCGCACCCCCATTTTCCGGGCCAGTTGCGAGAGTCCGCCGGGGTAATTCTGTACCGTTTCAAACACCGCCTGTTTCAGATCGGTCACGGCTGGCGGCGGGTTGCGTGGCGGATTGTTGCAAAAGGCATTCAGCCGATCCAGCAACTCGAGCGCGCGTGCGAAGTCGGCAAACATCTCGGCATGGATAGCCCGGTATTCATGGACATCGATGCGCGCGTCACTGAGCGCTGTGCGGATGCTCTCGGCCGTCTTGCCATGCTCCATATCCGAAGCTGTCCAGGCATCAAACAGCGCCATATCGCCGACATACCGGAATTGCGCCGGGGCGACACAGGCGTGGTGGGTTTCCCGGCACAGAACTTCGAGGATACGCACATCCCGGCTGTGATGCATGATATCGACAGCCTCGCGCAATGTCAGGCGGTGCGACGGCATGCCCGGGTTGCATTTGTTGTAGAGCGTCCCCGGGTTGACCGATATCTTTTCTGCCAGCGCCTGTATCCCGCCAGGATAATCATGGCTGGTTTCGGCAATGGCATGTTCCAGGCTGTTTATGGGTGGCTTCATTGTTTTTTACCAATCCCGAAACCTGAGCAGATTCTGTTCCAGCCGCTGTATTTCCGGGCTGTCGCAAGTGAACCGAGCCATCAGCATCCGGGTACCGGCGACGACCTCATTTCTGAGGTCTGTGCCGCCGGCGTTGAGCAACCAGTCTGAGAGTTTTCCCATTACTCCCGAGGGCTGCATCCTACCCACGCGCCTGAAGGCATTCTCGAATACCTTCTTGACCCGGTATGTCTTTCTGGTTGTAAAACCGTAACTGCGCGCGATTTCAACACCAATGAGGTTGGTGGTGACTACTTCCGGATAGACGCGCACTACCGTAAAAGTGGCTGCGTCATCACCCAGACAGGACTGGTACTGACTGTCATAGTTGAACAGATAAACCGCCATCATGTTACTGGCGAGGCTCACCGAGCGAAATGCGGAGTCGAGGATGCCGTCCATGATATGCGGTTGTCCGCCCATTGCCTCCTGGCGCTGCCGGATCTTCCTCTCCTGGTAGTAGGTTGTATATTGTCGGACGGTGTCGAAGTCACCCTTGTACATGGCATTGAAAAAGCTCGCCCCTTTCAGGCCATCGAACGGCCCCGACACCTCCGGCGGCGGTATCAGCGCGGGCTGTGACCGGATCCCGCTCGCTTCGGCTTCGGCTGCCGCCGCCCAGGCCGCATCGATTCGTTGCCGGCGCTGTTCTTCGATCTGCCGCTCTCTGGCGGCTTCTTCCTGCATCTGCCTGCGCTCCTCCTCCTGCTTGCGCTGGATCATGACTTTCTCTTCTTCTATCTGCGCGAGGACTCTGACGTTGTCGGCCACGCCCTGCTCGTGGTCGCGCTGCAACTCCCGCATACCGTCACTGTTGTCGCGGATAACCCGCCAGTCATCCGGCGCGGGCGCCTGCACAGTCTGCCACTGAACCTGTTGCATGGCTTCGCGCATCGCGGGAGATGCCTTGGCCCGTTTAAACAGGCCCACGGTGTAGCATTGTCCGTCCAGACCGGGACGGGACAGCTTGTCGATACATTTGTCGGCGCCGATCTCATCCACCACGCCCAGGCGCGTATTGAGGAACAGCGCCATCTGCCCGCCACTGTCATCGAGCTGGACCCTACCGGCCCCGTCCACGGGAACGCATTCCTTTATCGGCTGGGTCGCCAGCAACGGCCCCATGTTCCATTCTGTGTAGGAATCGAACCGGCTTGTCAGTACGCCGATGTGGCACAAACGGTTATCGAAGCGCACCAGTCCTACAACCTGCCGAAGCCGGTGCGGCGTGGATGACCAGAGCGCGATCTCGGCGTTATAACTTCGACGCCGGTCAATGAAACTGCCCTGCCATACACCCAGCAGCTTCGACGCATCGAACCGGGCACTATACCCTTGTTTCAGGTCTGCATAGATCTGATCGAGTATCTGCCGGTGTTCATCGGCCTGCCTCTCCAGCACTTGCCGCAACGGCGCCTTGCGCCCCTTGAGGCGATCCTGGTAGGCCTGCAGGGCTTCGGGTATCGCGCGCATCCTGCGCATATAGAACAAATTGGCAACCTGGGACCGAGGGTCTTCCCTGGCATCTCCAGGTGAAAAAGACAGCCGCATTCTGTCCTTTTTCGTGCCATCCACCAGTTTGAACCGGCCCCGATCGATATCGTCACAATCCTTCCCTTCAAACAGAGAGAAACCAAGCTGCTGATGCGCGTCCAGCTCCAGCGTCCCCACGCAGCTCGCCCTGCCCTTGAAGAACTGGGCGACACCTTCGGGAAGGCCTTTGCCATCATCCCAAAGCATGAAACGAATCCGGTTGTAGTGCTTCAATCCCAGTTGCGGGGTTTCCCAGGCACCGGAGAAAAGCATCTGTTCCCAGGGTCCAGCCACCTGTTGCCCGGCCACGGAACTTTCTGGTGGCACAGAGGGAAGATCCGGCGCTTTTCCGGCAGGACTCGCGTTCGCTTCGAGAGCCGCGAGTTCCTGTTTGCAGGGCTCCAGTGCCTGCTGGACCAGCAGCGTCTGCGCACGGCTTATGTCCGTCTGATTACCCTCGGCATAGGCTGCCACCCTCTCGTCATAGTGTTTCAGGGCAGCGGCGAGGCCTGCGCCTCGCGATTCCTCGGCGTACCGTTCACGATAAGCCTGCTTCCAGCTTTTCAGTTGTGTCGCCAACGACAGGACTCGGGACAGATCCGATGGGCGCGTCGGTCCCTTAAGGTGACGCGCAAGGACATACAGGCAGTATGCAGCCCTTTCCGCCGGCGCTTCCGTTGCGGGCAGTGGATCTGCCGCCAGCGCTTGCGCCCTGACAAGCACCGGAAACAGTAACAACAGCAATGTAACAGCGCGAAATCTGCCGATACAAAATTTAGCAGCAGAGACAAAACAACCCCCAACGCAGCTGTCAAATAGCAGCATCTCTCTATCTCTCGTTTTTATATGGCTCACCCGGGAAACCTGTATTTCACGGGAAATACCTGATCATATAAGTCACCGATATTGCGAGTGAATTCTTCCAGCTCCTTATCGGAGGGGAATCGGTCCCGCAGGTCGGGATAACAGGTGTCTGCATCCATGGTATTCACGGCTTCGATAATCAGCGACGCCCTGGTCAACTCGTCCAATGCAAGCGAAAACTCGACGATATCTCCCGTCACTTGTTTCAGGATGGATGATATTTTCCTGTGCAAGGCGTCGACATCTTCATCCGTTGTGTTTCGTATGACCGGGTCGGTGTTCCTGCCGGCGCACAGTATGATCTCCAGCAGCTGCATTTCCTTTTTTCTGAAAACGAGTTGGATACTCCCCTGCTGTTTCCCGGCCAGTTTCATGCGGACTTTACCTGTCGGCGCAGGTTCTCCAGCAAGCGATGGCTGTGCACAACCACCGCTTGTTCGTCCTTGTGTTTTTCCGCTTCCGGTAAATCGTCGAAATCGACCAGTAACGGGGACAGTTTCCGCTTACTGTCTTGCTTTCCGGCAGTAGATTGCCAGCCGTCCAGTCGCTTGTCAGCCATCCAGCGCCGGTGCTCCATTTCCGCCAGTATGCGTATCTGCTCAGCGGTAAACTGCCAGGTATCCGCCGCATTCAGGGCATCTTCGAGTGTTAACCCGA
>JALWPK010000023.1 GCA_026995045.1 Gammaproteobacteria bacterium
TGGGGCCACTGGGGTATATACCTCCAGCAGAAGCTGAGGCAAACTACTACCGGCAACTAAACCGTCAGGCTGCGATGGCAGCTTGACTTAAACAAAACTGCCTCCTCGATACCCGGGGCGGTTCAAGTAACATCATTATAACCAGTCTTCGCATGGATTAACTCATGAATCAATGTGCCAGAATATTCAGAAAGTGAACTTAATGTTTTTCGAGCTATTACAATCGAGCTTGTTTTACGATCCCAGCATCCCAGCGTTTCTGCTCTATCATAAAAATCCTTCCTCATAGTTGAGCTTATCTTGACCTCCTTGACTTTGTTCGGAACTTTGCCAAATAGTTTAAATATCTTTGGTGTATACTGGTAAACAGTTTTTTCTTTGCGATTCAATTTATCTGGATCTATAAAATTGAACTCAAAGCTATCATTATAGTTTTCAACAAATTGGCCAATATCTATAATCGGATTCCCAGACAAATCTTTTGCTCCTTGAATTTTATCTTTCAAATTTTCAGGTATGGTAACTATCTCATGCCCACTATTTCTCGCCTGATCAATCATATCAGGGTACTGCATTACCTCAATTGAAGTAATAAAAAGATGCTTTCCTCTCTGATTCAAAACTTTAACTGAATGCGCTTGAACATCAACCCACATCAATTCATCATGCGCTATTCCTCTATTAATGTTCGGTAAATCTTTTGCCAGGATTTCTGCAACATCCTTTTCCTTTGATGCTAGGAGTATTTTTTTAACAGACTCTGTGTATGCACTGCGGCCAACATTTGAACGCTCTCTGTTGAGAGCTCTTTTAATTGGCGCGCTCAGTTTTGTAATGTTATAGCTAAACAAAAAATTATCTTCCTCAGCTACTTTTACACCGTTTATGTATATATTCCCATGCCTTCCATTGCGCTTAATAATTTCTCCTTGCCTTGTGCTTTCTATTACCTTCTCACCAGAAAATTTAAGAAAAAGTTTTTTTGCTGTTTCAATATCATTATCAGTTACTCCTTTCAACTTAAACTCTGTGCCCACAAAGTTTTCATCCGCTGGTTCTGCGATTACTGCATGTAATGTGTTGATGTCCTGGAACCCTTGCTTTGGGGACTTCTCTATTGATATTTGACCATATTGAGATTTTGCAGATACAATCACTCCTCTTCGGTCAAATGTAGCCAATGCATCCTTCAATCCAATACCAACCTTTCCAATAACATTCGCGTTAGAAAGTTTTTCTTGATTTTCGTTTTGAGTTAGATGCGAATACTTTAATCCGCGTCCATAGTCACGAATTACCCATGATTGCCCATTCTTGGCAATCAAAACTTCATCCGTTTTCGTCAAAAGCTGCTCATCTAACGCATTCGCGATTATTTCCCGTATAGCATGGTGGGTTTCCCAGTCTTCAAGAATCTTTTCGATGTTAAGGTCAAATTTCTTCATATTGCGCTCTCATTTTTCTTGCACATAATACTGTAATTAGACGAAAAACAAGAATATTGGGCCAAGTAGATTTCCACCCGCACCCTCGCATCACTTTCTATCTTATTGATTCGCCATTAATTTCTACAGCAGCTCAAATTTCATTGCAAGGCCTGCCGGTTTGCCTGCGCCCACCAATCCGAAAACCGGCTTCAAAGCCAATAGGAGGCTCCCCCTCTGTCGATTGCCGAAAATTTCCCTATCCAGGGTCAAAATGCCAGGGACGGCATTTTGAGTTCAGTTCGCAGGGATGCGAATCTGAACGACCAGGAAGTGGAGTGGTGAAATACCAATAAAAAAGACCGGCTGGGCTGCCCGTGCAAATTTTCGGGAACCCGCATGTTTTTTGTGCGGGCAAGTGAGTGAGGGCGGCCTTTTTTTGCCTTCTTTTTTGTGGCTGTTGATTTAAATCGCAGGAGCGATTTAACGGGATCTTCCTCAAACAGGTTGTATTTGAATTTCCGCTTCCCACCGATAGCTGCGGTGATGAACCGCCTATGCCACCCCTGCCAACAGCAAACCAAATCCCGTCAACGCCAGAACAGCGTGTATGGTGACCAGCGGCATGGACGGCGGCGCGTCTCTTTCGCGCAGGGCGAATAACAAACCACCGCCGGTGAGTGCAAGGAAGAACATCAGCGCGGCAAAGTTAATCAGTTTGCTGGATGTTCCGTTGAAGATAGCCAGCATCAGCAGACTGAAACCCGCCACCGCCATCAGGCCATGCGCGATGCCCAGCCACGGCATACTGCGATGATGCCGCAGGCCGGTATAGACCATTGCCAGGCCGGTGAGCACGACGAAGTTGAATAACAGTGAAGCGGAAATCAACATTGTGAGCGGGCGATTGGCGAATCAGTCCTGCGCACCCGAACCAATGCCCAGGCCAACCTGAAAAGCTGTTTCCATATCCGGTCGCAGGCTGCATTGCCCGGTGCCGGTGATGGTAACGGGTTTGCCCGCGCCATAGGCCGCCAGCAACAGTGATAACATCGCCTTGCCCTGGTCGGTTGCGGTGTTCAGCGCCCAGTAGCCGGTTGTCGCGCATGCCGGCGGTTTGCGGTAATCACCCTTGATGAGCACATGGCTCGGATTGCGGAACGGCGGCGCATAATCCAGCCCGGACACGACCACACTTGTCACCCTGCCGGTCTGCTCGCCCGCCATCACATTGCCGCAGGCGGCAATAACCAGCAGGCGCATCAACGTCCTGATAACGGGCATGACGATTGTGTTGCCCGGCGAGCGCATACTGTCAGGCGACTTGAACAGGAATCTGGTCGGAAGTGCGGGTGATGGTGTTGTTTTCGTCGAGGTAAACCAGGGTGGGCTTGAACTGCGCGGCTTCGTGTTGCGCCAACTGGGCGTAGGCGCAGATAATCACTCGGTCGCCCGGTTCCGCCTTGTGCGCGGCGGCGCCGTTGACGGAAATGACGCCACTGCCGGCTTCAGCCGAAATGGCGTAGGTGGTGAAGCGTTCGCCATTGCGCAGGTTGTAAATCTGGATTTGCTCGTACTCGTGAATGCCGGCGGCCTGCAGCAGGGCGGCGTCAATCGCGCACGAACCCTCGTATTCCAGTTCGGAATGGGTGACGCGGGCCTGATGGAGTTTGGCTTTGAGAAGTGTGAGCTGCATGGCGTCCGACAAGTATCAACAAACGCTAATTATCCTTTATCCGCGCATTGCCTTCAAGTCGACCGCCTGACGCTAGCTTGCTTAATCCGGCGGCGCCAGCCAGGCCGGAATATCACGATGGCTATGCAGCACACGCCAAATGTCGATGGAATCATCTGTTGCGGTATAGAAAATCAGGTAGGGGTAGGTTTTCAGCGGCCACGCCCTGAGTTCAGGCAGATTCAACTCAATCGCATGGCGCTGCGACCCGGCAGCGGGATGCCGCGAAATATGGGCAATAGCCTGTTCCAGCGAATCGACAAATCCCGATGCCACACTGACTGATTGTTGCTCAAGATACCACGCCACGGCCTGCTCAACATCCTGCTGCGCCTGGCGTCTTCGCAGCACACGTCCGCCGCCGCTCATCCGCCGCGCTGGATGGCGTCACGCAAGCTTGTGAAATAATCGGTGTCGAACTCCCCTTCAACAGGCGATACCGCTCCTTTGAGCAGGGTATCACGCAGTTTGATGCGCTCCTGATCCTTGCGTATCAGCTCCCGCATGTATTCACTGCTGGTGCTGAAACCGCGCTGGCTGACCTGCTCATCAACAAAGGATTTGAGCGCATCCGGCAGGGAGATATTCATGGTAGTCATACATGGAGTCTAGCTGTATTGGCAAAAATTGGCAATATTGGCGGCCACCAGGAAAATCACTTTACTTGTTGATTTCAAAGCACATATTGTCAATCAGGCGGGTTTTGCCAAGCCACACGGCGGCCAACGCGACCAGCTTTGTGTCGCCGGGTTCGGGTACGGCGAGGTCCTGCTGGCGGCGAATCACCACGTAATCGACCACAAATCCGTGGTTTTCCAGCTCCTGGCTGGCATGCATCACCGCGTATTGGCTGTCGGCGCCCTGTTGCACTTCACTCACCAGATGCTGCAAGCAAAGATTAAACTTGCCAGCGTCAGCGCGCTCGGCGTCACTCAGGTAGCGGTTGCGCGAACTCATCGCCAACCCGTCCGCTTCGCGCGCAATGGGGGCGCTGATGATGGCGACCGGCATGGCGAGATCCGCCACCATGCGGCGAATCACCAGCAGTTGCTGGAAGTCTTTTTCGCCGAAGCAGGCGATATCGGGGCGCACGATATTGAACAGTTTGTTGACCACTGTGGCGACGCCGGTAAAAAAACCGGGGCGGCTTTCGCCTTCGAGAATATCGCCCAGCGCGGCGGGCGGTACAACGCGGGTGGCGGCGTCAACGCCGTCGGGGTAGATGTCGCCAATGTTCGGGATATACAGCATATCGACGCCAAGTTGCTGCAACTTGCGGGTATCGTCTTCCAGCGTGCGGGGATAGGTGTCGAAATCCTCGTTTTCGCCAAATTGCATCGGATTCACGAAAATGCTGACAATTGTACGCACATTCGAGTCAGTTTGCTCCCGCCTGGCGGCTTCCACCAGCGACAGGTGACCGTCATGCAAATTGCCCATGGTGGGCACAAAGGCGATGCAGTCGCCCTGCGCTTTCCACTCGGCGACCTGCTCGCGCAATGGCTGGGCGTGCTGGTGGATTTGCATGATAGCTTATGTAAAAGCCTGTTCGGCGGAAGGAAAACCGCCATTGCGCACGGCATCCGCGTAGGCCTGAACCGCAGCCTCAACGCTGCCGGCATCGCGCAAAAAGTTTTTGCTGAATTTGGGTATGCGGCCGGCGCTGACGCCGAGAATATCGTACAGCACCAGAATCTGGCCATCGCAGTCTGCGCCCGCGCCGATGCCAATCACCGGAATCGTCAGCGCGTTGGTAATCTGTTTCGCCAGCGCCGCCGGCACGCATTCCAGCAGCATGACATCCGCGCCCGCCTCCTGCAACGCCAGCGCTTCTTCCAGCATGTGGGCGGCGGCGTCCTGCTCGCGCCCCTGCACTTTATAACCGCCGAGCTTGTGCACGCGCTGCGGTTGCAAGCCCAGGTGCGCGCAGACCGGGATGCCATGCCGGGTCAACGCGGTCACAATGTCCGCCTGATCCGAGCCACCTTCCAGTTTCACCATTTGCGCGCCCGCCTGTTTCATCAATGCGCCGGCGTTGCGCAGCGCCATCTCCACCGAGGTGTAACTCAGAAACGGCATGTCGACCATTAACAGGGCGCGGTCGACGCCGTTGCGCACGGCGCGCGCGTGGTACAGCATGTCATCCATCGTCACCGGCAGGGTGGTGTCGTTGCCGTGAATCACCATGCCCAGCGAATCACCCACCAGAATCACATCGACACCGGCTGCATCCAGCACGCGCGCAAAGCTGGCGTCGTAAGCGGTGAGGCAAACGATTTTGTTGCCGGCGGCCTTTTTGTCTCGCAGGCTGTTGACGGTAATCTTGCCGCGGCTGTCGCTGTGCGCGCTCATAAGGCCAGCATCCCCGGGTTGAAATAATGCCGGCCACTGCGGTTGTTCAGGATGCGTTCAAGCAACAACTGGTAATCGTCCTCGTTGTTGGCGAAATCGATGTCGGCGGCATTCACAATCAGCAACGGCGCATCGTTGTACTGGTAAAAGAACTGCACATAGGTGTCGCACAGCCGCTCCAGGTAGCCGGTTTCGATGAACTGTTCGTATTTCAGGCCGCGCTTGCTGATGCGCTCCAGCAACACCTCGACCGGCGCCTGCAGATAGACCACCAGATCCGGCGTTGGCGCATCCAGCGTCAGGGTGGCGTAAACCTGTTCGTACAAATCCAGTTCGTCCTCGTCGAGTGTGAGCTCGGCGAACAGGCGGTCTTTTTCAATCAGAAAATCGGCGACGCGCACCGGCGCGAACAGGTCTTCCTGTTTCATTTGCCGCAGCTGTTTGGCGCGCTGCAACAAAAAATGCAACTGCGTGGGCAGCGCGGCGGCCTGCGGGTTTTCGTAAAACTTTTCCAGAAACGGATTTTCACTGGCGCCTTCCAGCAACAGGTCGCTGCCGAAGGACTGCGCCAGCTTTTTCGCCAGCGTGGTTTTGCCGACGCCTATCGGGCCTTCCACTACCACATAGGCGGGCCAGTTATCCTGCTGCTGCGCAGGCTTGCGGGTGTGTGGCGAGCTGAAAGGCAACGCGTCTTTGTTTTTCAGTTCGGCCTGATTCATGCAACTTCTCCAACCCTCTTCGCCCCGTATCGCGGGCAATGCTGTGCAATATCGGCAAGCTTACCATGCCCGGGTATGCTGAGCTGTGGCGCAATATCCAGCAACGGCAGCACCACAAAATCGCGCTCACACAAACCTGGGTGTGGCAAGATCAAACGCTCGCTGTGCATTTCGACCTCACCGTAGAGCAAAATATCCAGATCCAGTGTGCGCGCACCCCAACGCTGATTGCGCACACGGCCTTGCCGGTTTTCGATTGTCTGCAAGGCATCGAGCAAGGCTTCGGGCGGCAGCGCGGTTTCGATTTGCGCCACCGCGTTGATGTAATCCGGCTGATGCTGCGGCCCCATCGGCGCGCTGCGATACAGCGGGGATTGCGCCAGCAGGCGGGTTTGCGGCATCGCCGCCAGATGTTCGACAGCCTTCGTCACCTGTTCGCCGGGCGAGGCCAGCCCGCCCGCCAGGTTGCTGCCGACGCCGATGTATGCGCTGACCATCAGCCCCGTTATTGCGGCTTGCGGCGGCGCGGTCTGCGCCGGCGGCGAGAGCCGCTGCGTTTGTGACCGGCTTCGTCTTCATGCTGCTGTTGCGGCGGCGGTGTGCGTTTTTGTTTTTCCGTCCAGAACTGCACATCCTCGGACACATCTTCACCGGCTTCGCCGCGCAGGCAGATAAAGTCATACGCCGCGCGAAACTTGGGATGGTTTAACAACGAATGCGCGCGCCGTCCCTTGCGGTAGCGGAAGCGCGACTGCATCGACCAGATGTCACGCATCACGGTAGTGAAACGCCGCGGAATGGAAAGCGTGCGCACCTGCTGGCCAACCACCTCGGCAATCGCCTGCTGCATCGCCATGGCATAGGGCATGCCTTCAGCCACGCCCTGCTCCGCCTGTTTTTGCAGCGGCGCCCACAGCATGGCGGCGAACAGGAAGGCCGGCGTTACCGGCAAGCCCGCCTGGATGCGTTTGTCGGTGCTTTGCAACGCCAGTTCGATAAATTTTACCACCGATTCATCCTGCTCAATCATGGTGGCGGTTTGCGGGAACAGGTATTGCAGCAAGCGGTACTCGTGCAACTGCTGAAAACTTTCCACCGCATGGCCGGAATGAAACAGCTTCAGGGTTTCTTCATACAGGCGCGCCGGCGGAATGTCCTGCAACAAGCCGCCAAGCTGGTGAATCGCCCGGGTGATTTCATCATCGATGGTGAATTGCAGTTTGGCGGCGAAGCGGATTGCGCGAATCATGCGCACCGGGTCTTCGCGAAAACGGGTTTCGGTGTCACCGATAACGCGCAACTTGCGCTCGTGTATGTCTCGCCAGCCATCGACAAAATCGATGACGCTGAAATCCTCGATATCGTAATACAGGGCGTTGGCGGTAAAATCGCGCCGCCATACATCCTGCGCAATGTCGCCGTATACATTGTCGCGCAGGATGCGGCCGGACTCGTCAAGACGGCCATCCGAATCGCCGCCGTCGTGGTCGGCGCGGAAGGTGGCGACTTCGATAATCTGCCTGCCGAAATGAATATGCGCGAGGCGAAAGCGGCGGCCAATCAAACGGCAGTTGCGAAACAGTCGGTTGACTTCTTCGGGAGTGGCATCGGTGGCGACATCAAAATCTTTCGGCTTCATGCCCAGCGCCAGATCACGCACCGCGCCGCCCACCAGACAGGCGTGATAACCGGCCTTGCGTAAACGATACAACACTTTCAGCGCATGCTCGTCGATGTCCTTGCGCGAGATGCCGTGCTCGGCGCGCGGAATGCGCACGGCGTCCAGTTGCCTGTCGGCGTTAGCCGAAGCGCGTTTTTTGCCAGTGCTTTTTTTCTGACGGCGCGGCGCGCCGCCAGACTGTTTTTTCGCAGCGCCCTGTTTGCCGGGCTTGCCCCTGGCAAGCGATGATAACCATTTCAACATAAATTTTTCACACCCTCGCGGGCTTTATCTTTTTCTCGCCAGGCTCAGGCCATCGCCCAGCGGCAGCATGCATTTATCCACCCGGTCGTCGTGTTTGAGCATTTCATTCATGCGGCGAATCGCGCGCGTGCCCGGCTCCTGGTTTGCCGGGTCGGCCACATCACCAGACCACAGCGTGTTGTCTATCGCAATCAGTCCACCCTGGCGCAACAGCTTGAGCGACAGTTCGTAATACGCCACATAGTTCTGCTTGTCAGCGTCGATGAACACAAAATCAAACTCGCCATCGCGGGCATCATCCAGCAGCGCCTGCAGGGTTTCCAGCGCCGGCCGCAAATGCAGGCTGATTTTGTTTTCCAGCCCGGCGCGCCGCCAGTATCGCTTTGCAACATCGGTCCATTGCTCGGTGATGTCACAGCAAATCAGTTCGCCATCCTCGGGCAATCCGCTGGCGATGCAAATCGAGCTGTAGCCGGTGTAAGTGCCCAGCTCGATAGCGCGCCCGGCGCCAATCAGGCGCATCAACAGGGTCATGAACTGGCCCTGCTCGGGCGAAATCTGCATCACCGAAAATTCGACGCTGGCGGCGGTTTCCTCGCGCAGTTCGCGCAGCAAGTCGGACTCGTCGACCG
>JALWPK010000024.1 GCA_026995045.1 Gammaproteobacteria bacterium
GCCTTGATTGCGGCCAATATCATTGCCGCAAACACGGAAAAAGCCAAGGTGATTGCTTCAGGCGAAATCAGCAAGGCGGTCAAGCTCAAGGGCGTGGCGGTTACGCCGGGCGCGCGCAAGGCGATTGAAGCCGCTGGCGGGTCAATCGAAGACTAGGCTGCGCCTGGTGTCGTGAACAGCTAATGGCCGATAACAAGGGACATTTTCAGGAACTGAAACAGCGATTGCTGTTTGTGCTGGGTGCGCTGGTGGTGTTCCGCATCGGCACCTTTATACCGGTTCCCGGAATCGACCCGAATGTGCTCAGCACCTTGTTCGAACAGCAACAGGGCAGTATTCTGGGCGTGTTTAACATGTTCTCGGGCGGCGCGCTGGGTCGAATGTCGATTTTTGCGCTGGGCATCATGCCTTATATTTCCGCCAGCATTATCATGCAGCTGCTGGCGGTCACTGTGCCTTCGTTGGAGCAAATCAAAAAGGAAGGCGAGGCCGGGCGTCGCAAGATTTCGATGTATACGCGCTACTTTACTGTCGTGCTGGCGACATTCCAGTCGATTGGTATTTCTGTCGCCCTGCAGAGTCAGTCAGTGGGTGGTCAGCCGCTGGTCTTTAATCCAGGCATCAGTTTTGTTTTCACTGCGGCGATTACCCTGGTCACCGGCACCATGTTCCTGATGTGGCTGGGTGAGCAGGTGACTGAACGCGGCATCGGCAACGGAATTTCGATTATCATTTTCGGCGGTATTGTCGCAGGTTTACCTGCTGCGATTGGCGGCACGCTCGAACTGGTCAGAACAGGTGAGTTGCACACCCTGTCCATCCTGTTCCTGTTTGTGCTGGCGGTGGCGGTAACCGGGTTTGTGATTTTTGTCGAACGCGGCCAGCGGCGCATTACCGTGAACTACGCCAAGCGCCAGCAGGGCAGACGTCTGTATGCGGCGCAGAGCAGCCATTTGCCGCTGAAACTGAATATGGCGGGTGTGATTCCGCCGATTTTTGCATCCAGCATCATTCTGTTCCCGGCGACGCTGGGCAGCTGGTTCAGCCAAAACGAGAATATGGCGTGGTTGCAGGATGTCGTCAGCGTGCTGTCCCCGGGTCAGCCGATTTATGTGATGCTGTATGCGCTGGCGATTATATTTTTCTGCTTTTTCTACACCGCGTTGCAGTTCAATGCGCGTGATACAGCAGACAACCTGAAAAAGTCAGGCGCCTTCATTCCAGGCATACGCCCGGGTGAGCAAACGGCGAAATATATCGACCAGGTGATGACGCGATTGACCTTGGTTGGCGCCTTGTACATCACCATCGTATGTTTGCTGCCGGAGTTTTTGATTTTGTACTGGAATGTGCCGTTTTATTTTGGCGGCACATCCCTGTTGATTATTGTTGTTGTTGTCATGGACTTTATGGCGCAGATACAGTCACACATGATGTCTCATCAGTATGAAGGCATTATGAAAAAGGCCAATCTGCAAGGCTACAAGCGCTAGGCGACGACGCAGACAAGTAGCGGAGAACCGAGAGATGAAAGTACGTGCTTCAGTAAAAAAGATGTGCAGAAACTGCAAAATCATCAAGCGCCACGGTGTGGTGCGTGTGATCTGCAGCGACCCGCGTCACAAGCAACGCCAAGGCTGATATCAGTGTGGTGATGCAGACGTATTTGGTTGATTCATCAGGGTTTTCTCAGTAAAATTGCGCGCTTCGCCGCGTTCGACTGCAATTATTCAGGTAAACAGTAAATGGCTCGTATAGCAGGTATCAATATTCCATCGCACAAGCACACAGTGATTGGGCTGACTCACATCTATGGCATCGGGCCGACCCGCTCGAAGCTGATTTGCGATGCCGCCGGTATCGAACCGACCCAAAAAATCGGCGAACTGTCGGAAGAACAGCTGGAATCACTGCGTAGCGAAGTCGGCAAGTTTACCGTTGAAGGCGACCTGCGCCGCGAAGTGTCCATGAATATCAAACGCTTGATGGATCTCGGCTGCTACCGCGGCATCCGTCATCGCCGTGGCCTGCCGCTTCGCGGTCAGCGCACGCGCACCAATGCAAGAACACGTAAAGGCCCCCGTCGCCCGATTTCGAAATAACCGGCGGCATATTCAGGTAACTAAACATGGCTAAACCCGAAGCGAAAAAGAAAGTAAAACGCACCGTCACTGACGGTGTTGCGCATATCTATGCGTCATTTAACAACACCATTATCACCATCACCGATCGTCAGGGCAATGCGCTGGCCTGGGCCACCGCTGGCGGCTCCGGTTTCCGCGGTTCGCGCAAAAGCACGCCGTTTGCCGCACAGGTTGCTGCTGAACGCGCCGGCAATCGCGCGCTGGATTTCGGTATGAAAAATCTGGATGTGATGGTCAAGGGTCCTGGCCCCGGTCGCGATTCGGCGGTGCGTGCGCTCAATGGCGTTGGCTTCAAAATCATGAATATTACTGATGTAACCCCTATCCCGCATAACGGCTGTCGTCCTCCGAAACGACGCCGTGTGTAACGGAGAATCTGCAAGTGGCTAAATATACTGGACCAAAATGCAAACTGAGTCGTCGTGAAGGCGTCGACCTGGAACTGAAATCCGCACTGCGTCCCCTGGACAGCAAATGCAAACTCGATCAGCCACCTGGCCAGCACGGTGGCCGCCGTCCACGCCTGTCCGACTATGCGTTGCAGTTGCGTGAAAAGCAGAAACTCCGTCGTATTTATGGTGTGCTGGAAAAGCAGTTCCGCAACTACTACAAGGCTGCTGCGCGCAAGAAAGGTTCAACCGGTGAAAACCTGCTTACACTACTGGAAACCCGCCTCGATAACGTTGTTTATCGCGCCGGTTTTGGCTCCACCCGCGCTGAAGCGCGACAGCTGGTTAACCACAAGTGCATTACGGTCAACGGCAAGGTGGTGAATATCCCGTCTTATGTGGTGAAGCCCAACGACGTGGTGGCGGTTCGCGAAAAAGCGAAAAAACAGACACGCATTGCCGACGCCCTGAATATGGCCAAGCAGAAAGGCATTGCTGACTGGATCAGTCTGGATGAAAACAAGCTGGAAGCAACATTCAAAAATGTTCCCGAGCGCACCGACCTGCCGCCGGATATCAACGAACAACTCGTAGTGGAACTTTACTCCAAGTAGGGGAGCTTTAACGCATGTCAGACGATTTACTTACACCACGTACTATCAGTGTTCAGGCTTACAGCGACACCCACGCCAAAGTGGCGCTGGAACCTCTGGAGCGCGGCTTCGGGCATACGCTGGGCAACGCCCTGCGCCGCATTCTGTTGTCCTCCATTGAAGGCAGCGCCATCACTGAAGTCGAAATCGAAGGTGTGGTGCATGAATACAGCGCTATCGAAGGCGTGCAGGAAGACGTTCTCGAAATTCTGATGAACCTGAAAGGCGTTGCGCTGGTGATGCACAGTGGTTCTGAAGCGGAAATCAAGCTCACCGCATCAGGCGAAGGCGTTGTTACTGCTGGTGACATCGAAACCGGCCATGATATTGAAGTCGCCAACCCGGATCATGTGATTGCCAGCCTCAACAAGGAAGGCAAGCTCAACATGACCATGAAAGTGGAAAAGGGTCGCGGTTACCAGCCTGCCTCGCGCCGCGCCAGCGAGGAAAGTTCTACCATTGGCAGGTTGAAACTGGATGCTTCATTCAGCCCGATTCGCCGCGTTGCCTATAATGTTGAAAGCGCGCGCGTCGCCCAGAGCACCAATCTGGACAAGCTGATTATCGATCTGGAAACCAACGGCACAGTCGATCCGGAATCCGCCATTCGAACTGCAGCCACCATCCTGCAGGATCAGTTGTCATCCTTCGTCAACCTGCAAAGCATGGAAGACGAGGCGGCGGTTGAAGAAGAAACCGATATCGATCCGATTCTGCTGCGCCCGGTTGACGAGCTAGAGCTTACCGTGCGTTCAGCCAACTGCCTGAAGGCGGAAAATATTTACTACATCGGTGACCTGATTCAGCGCACCGAAGTGGAACTGCTGCGTACACCGAATCTGGGCAAAAAATCGCTGACTGAAATCAAGGACGTCCTGGCGTCACACGGTCTGTCGCTTGGTATCCAGCTGGAAAACTGGCCACCTGCTTCGATTCGTGACAAAGAAGTCGGCTAACCGAAGTCAGTCAAAACAGGACTTCATAGATACTTACATAGGTTTTTATCATGCGTCATCGTAAATCCGGTCGTCAATTAAACAGAAACAGCAGCCATCGCAAGGCCATGTTCAGCAATATGGCCAATTCGCTGTTCGAGCACGAAATTATCAAGACTACCTTGCCCAAGGCGAAGGAACTGCGCCGCGTTGCCGAGCCGCTGATTACCATGGCGAAAGAAGACAGTGTGGCGAAACGCCGTCTGGCTTTTGCCCGCCTGCGCGACAAGGCGATGGTAGGCAAGCTGTTCAATGAACTCGGTCCGCGTTACAAGGAGCGCGCAGGTGGTTACACCCGTATCCTGAAATGTGGCTATCGCTCTGGCGACGCAGCGCCAATGGCTTACATTGAACTTGTTGATCGTAAAACCGAAGATGATTCTGCAGAATAACATTTCGTTATCCTGAACAAAAAAGCCCGGTTTCTACCGGGCTTTTTTATTGCCATGCGTTTTGCCGGTTAGCAAATCTTCAGGCGATCACGCCAAGTGAGCAATGTGCTAATTGCCTGATGTACGCGTATGCTGCTGCTCGATTAACTGTCGCAGCACCGCTTGATTGTCACAGAATGTTATTTCGTCTGCGTCGACTGCCCCATGTGACAGTTGACTGTCACAGACAGCCTTGCTGTGGCACTGTGTGCAAGCTTTCATTTGTTTGTCTATGTCCAGAATGCTCTGCGTGTAGGCATATCGGTTTTTGTCGATACCCAGCGCATCCAGCATCGTATTCAGCCGCAAGGACGACAGGCGGGAGAGCAGTTGATCACGGTAATGATGTCCACTGCTGACATTGTAGTGAATTCGATACGCCAGGGTCAGCACATACAATGCAAGGGCGGTGGCCAGTACAGCCAGGACAATGTAGGAGATACTCATCATGTCACCATTCGTGTATTGGGGCTATGAACGGAGTGTAGTGGTGAAATGATGCGTCTGACCTGACCTAAGTCAGGTTTGCTGTGATTAACCTGCAATCTGACCGGTTTTGTTCTTGTCTGCAAATAATATGCGATTCAGGTAGTGACCGGTGTAGGAGTCCTTGTTTTTCGCAACATCTTCCGGTGTGCCGCTGGCGATGATGTTGCCGCCCTTGTAGCCGCCTTCCGGTCCCAGATCGATGACCCAGTCGGCCACCTTGATGATGTCGAGATTGTGCTCGATCACGACGATGGTGTTGCCGTGGTCGCGTAATCGATTCAGCACGTCCAGTAGTTGCTGCACATCATGGAAATGCAGGCCGGTGGTGGGTTCATCCAGGATGTACACGGTTTTGCCGGTGTCGCGTTTGGACAATTCTTTAGACAGCTTGATGCGCTGCGCCTCACCGCCGGACAGGGTGGTGGCGCGCTGTCCCAGCGTGATATAGGTAAGGCCGACATCCATCAGGGTTTGCAGCTTGCGCTTGATCACCGGAATCGCGTCGAAAAAGACCACCGCGTCTTCCACCGTCATTTCCAGCACTTCGTGAATGTTCTTGCCCTTGTATTTGATTTCCAGGGTCTCGCGGTTATAGCGTTTGCCATTACACACATCGCAGGGCACATACACATCCGGCAGAAAATGCATTTCGACCTTGATGACGCCATCGCCCTGACAGGCTTCGCAACGCCCGCCCTTGACATTGAAACTGAACCGCCCCGGTTTGTAACCGCGTGAGCGTGCTTCCTGGGTGGCGGCGAACAGCTCGCGTATCGGCGTGAACAGGCCGGTGTAGGTGGCCGGGTTGGAGCGCGGCGTGCGACCGATTGGCGCCTGGTCGATTTCCACCACCTTGTCGAAATGTTCAATGCCTTCGATGCTGTCATAGGGCGCGGCGGTCATCGAGTTGTTGTTGATTTCGCGCGCCAGGATGGCGTACACCGTGTCGTTGATGAGGGTGGATTTGCCGGAACCGGAAACGCCGGTGATGCAGGTGAACAGGCCGACCGGAATGTCGATGGTAACGTTGTTGAGGTTGTTGCCGCTGGCGCCGCTGACGGTAAAGAATTTGTCGCCCGGCGGGGTGCGCTCGGCCGGTATTGCAATTTCCTTTTTGCCGGACAGATACTGGCCGGTCAACGATTTTGCGTTGTTCATGATTTGCGCCGGCGCACCCTGGGCAATCACTTCACCGCCGTGCACGCCGGCGCCGGGGCCGATATCGATAACATGATCGGCGTGCAGAATGGCGTCTTCATCATGCTCCACCACAATCACGGTGTTGCCGATGTCGCGCAAATGGGTGAGCGTGCTCAGCAGCCGGTCGTTGTCGCGCTGGTGCAGGCCAATGGAAGGCTCATCCAGAATGTACATCACGCCAACCAGACCCGCGCCAATCTGGCTGGCGAGGCGGATGCGTTGCGATTCGCCGCCAGACAGCGTGTCCGAGCTGCGATCCAGCGACAGATAATCCAGCCCGACATTGACCAGAAATTTCAGCCGCGCGGAAATTTCCTTGTTGATTTTGTCGGCGATTTCACCGCGCTTGCCCTGGAGGTCGAGCGTTTCAAAAAATTCATACGCCTGCTGAATCGGCAGCGCGGTGATTTGCGGCAGCGTCGCGTCGGCAATGAACACATGGCGCGCCGCCGTGTTCAAACGCGCGCCCTTGCAGGCGGGGCAGGCCTGCAGCGACATGTATTTGGCGAGCTCGTCGCGCACCACGCTGGATTCGGTTTCGCGGTAGCGCCGCTCCATGTTGTGCAACACGCCTTCGAAGGGGTGGGTGCGCTTGCGGCCGCGGCGGCCACGATGTCCCGGATAATGAAAGGTGATTTTTTCCTTGCCGCTGCCGTACAGCAAAATGTCCTGAATTTTTTTCGGCAGCTCCTCGAACGGAACTTCATAATCGAAGCCGTAGTGCTCGGCCAGCGCGGTGATAATACTGAAATAATAGGCGTTGCGCCGATCCCAGCCGCGAATCGCGCCACCGGCGAGACTGAGGTGCGGGTTGGTGACCACGCGTTCCGGGTCGAAATAATGCTGATGGCCGATGCCGTCACATTCCTCGCAGGCGCCCGCCGGGTTGTTGAAGGAAAACAGCCGCGGCTCCAGTTCCTGCAGGCTGTAGCCGCAGTGCGGGCAGGCGAAGCGCGCGGAAAAGATGATGTCAGCATCGTCGCTGTCCATAAAACTGATGACGGCGACATCGTTGGCCAGGTTGAGCGCGGTTTCAAACGATTCGGCCAGCCGGGTTTTGATGTCCTCGCGCACCTTGAAGCGGTCGATGACCACTTCAACCGTGTGTTTCTGTTTGGCGTCCAGCGCCGGGGTGGCGTCCAGCTCATACACCTCGCCGTCGATGCGCGCGCGGATAAAGCCCTGCTGGCGCAGATCGGCAAGCAGGTTTTCCTGATCGCCCTTACGATCCCGCACCACCGGCGCCAGCAGCATCAGTTTGACGCCTTCGCCCAGCGCCAGCACCTGGTCGACCATCTGGCTGATGGTCTGCGCTTCCAGCTCGATGTCATGCGTCGGGCATTTGGGGATGCCGGCGCGGGCGAACAGCAGGCGCAGGTAGTCGTAAATTTCGGTCACCGTGCCGACAGTGGAGCGCGGATTGTGCGAGGTGGTTTTCTGCTCGATGGAAATCGCCGGTGACAGCCCCTCGATGTGGTCGACATCGGGTTTTTCCATCATCGACAGAAACTGGCGCGCGTAGGCCGACAGCGATTCCACATAGCGGCGCTGACCCTCGGCGAAAATGGTGTCGAAGGCGAGCGAAGACTTGCCCGATCCGGACAGACCGGTGATCACAATCAGCTTGTCGCGCGGGATGTCGAGATCGATATTTTTCAGGTTGTGGGTGCGGGCGCCGCGTATCTGGATGGTATCCATGGAACTGTTTTGCTGTTTCTCACTCTGAACTGGCGTTGCGGGCATCATGATGCGCCGGGCAATCTGGTAGAATGCACCGCTTTGCACCATCGGGTCAACCTCATTTAGCATTACTTTGTCGGAATCGAGCAGTCAATTTCTCTCACAGCAAAGTCTGGGCGCAATCGAGCGCCGGGCCGGATTGTCGCTGGCGCTGATTTATGCCTTCCGCATGTTCGGTCTGTTTCTGATTTTGCCGGTTTTTGCCCTTTATGCCGAGCATATGCCGGGGGCGACGCCGTTTCTGGCCGGCCTGGCCATTGGCGTCTATGGCCTCACCCAGGCGCTGTTGCAGATTCCGTTTGGCCGCCTGTCAGATCGCATCGGCCGCAAGCCGGTCATCGCCGCCGGGCTGCTGCTGTTTGCCGCCGGTTCGCTGGTGGCGGCGTTTGCCGACAGCATCACCGGCATTATCATCGGCCGCGCCTTGCAGGGCTCCGGCGCGATTGCCGCCGCGCTGATGGCGCTGGCGGCGGATCTGTCGCGCGAGGAACACCGCACCAAAATGATGGCGCTGATTGGCGCCAGCATCGGTGCGGCGTTCGCCAGCTCGATGGTGCTGGCGCCGATGATAAGCGAATGGGTGGGCCTGTCCGGCATTTTCGAGATTACCGCGCTGCTGGCGATAGCGGGCCTGCTGATTCTGTTCCTGTTGGTGCCGG
>JALWPK010000025.1 GCA_026995045.1 Gammaproteobacteria bacterium
GCCTCGCCGCCGGTCTTGATAAAAACGGCGATCACATTGATGCGCTGGCCGCCTGCGGATTCGGTTTTATTGAAATCGGCACGGTCACGCCCAAGCCGCAGGACGGCAACCCCAAACCGCGCCTGTTCCGTGCAGTGCAGGATCGCGCCATCATCAATCGCATGGGCTTTAACAACAAGGGCGTCAGCCATCTGGTGGCGCAGGTGAAACGCTCACGGCGGCGTTGCATCATCGGCATCAATATTGGCAAGAACAAGGTAACGCCCAATGACAGGGCGGTGCAGGATTATGTCAGTTGTTTGCGCGAAGTGTACCCGGTGGCGGATTATGTCACGGTGAATATATCGTCACCGAACACGCCTGGCCTTCGCGAGCTGCAACAGGGCGATGAACTGGTGCGCCTGCTGGACGGTTTGCAACACGAAAAAGCCCTGCTGGTTTCCAAATACCAGCGCAATGTGCCGATTGCCGTGAAAATCGCGCCGGATTTGTCTGACGACGAAATTGATGAACTGGTGGATACGCTGATGGCGCATAATATTGACGCAGTCATTGCCACCAACACCACCAACGACAAATCTTCACTCTCGGATGCGCATTTGCAACAGGAACAGGGCGGCCTCAGTGGCGCGCCGCTCAAGCCGAAAGCCAATCATGTGCTGCAACGACTGGTCAGCAAACTCGATGGCGCCATGCCGGTGATTGCCGCCGGTGGTGTGATGAGCGCGGCGGACGCGCAGGAAAAACTGCAGCTTGGCGCCTCGCTGGTGCAGATCTACACCGGCTTTGTCTACGCCGGACCGGGCCTGATTCTGGAAGCAGTCAAAGCGGGTAATTTGGCGGTATCGCAGAAAAGCTGACATCTGTCTGCTATAAAGTGTATTTAACAAACGTTAAATATTTATTAAATCAACAATATAGATGAACAATTCGCACCGCAGCGCGGGAGGTCGTTATGAGTGAGCGACTGTATCTGTTTCTGGTGGGTGTGTACATTCTGTTTGCGCTGTATTTCGAAATGGATTATCTGATTTATGGCCTGGTAATCCTGCTTGCCTTTGAAGCCATTACCGATATCAGAATCACTACCCTGATTCAGCGAATCCGCCATATCACACTCGACACCGGTCTGGTAGCGTTTCAAAGTCGTAATCGCTTCAATATCGAAGCGTTGCGCGCATGGCGTCTTTTTGTCAGCGTTGTGCTTGCGCTTTCGTATTATCTGGTGCATGAGCAGGGGCTGGAGGTTATCTGGTTTTTTCCCTGGTTCATGGGCTTCGCCATCATGGGGGCGGGCGCCAGCGGGGTATGTCCGGTGATGCTGGCGCTGAAATGGGCGGGGTTCCGCTAAATCGCCATGGCGGACGATAGCGGCGCATTTCATCCAAAACTGCCGGCGCGCATAACCGGCATAGTTTTCTGGGGCCTGGTGTTTCTGGGCCTGTTGATTGCCGTGTTTCTGCTGGAAAAAGCCGAGTCCGAACTTTACGGCATCAACAAAAGCAATGTGCGCATGCTGGCGATGGAAATTGAAGAAGCGCTGGAAAGCCGGGGGCCGGAAGCTGTGCTGCAGAATCAGCACGCATTGTTTCGCAACAAAATAAACCAGCTGCGTGGTGAAATGGAATTCACGCAACTGCATATTCAGTATCAGGATAAGGAATATCAATTTGGCGAGCACGCACCGGATGATGACGCCTACCCGTATCAAATTCACTTCTATAATCGCGCGACTAACCGTCTGGATACGGTTTCGCTGATGCTGTATTTCCCCAATCAGAAAAAACAGATTGGGGATATTCGGAAAAATATGTTGTTGTCGATTGGTCTGTCGCTGCTGGCGTTCGGACTGATATTGCAGCAAATACTGCAACGCGTTCTCTCCCGCCCATTCACCAGCATGGTGCACACGGCGCAACAATTTTCATCCGGCAATGAACTGGTGCGTTTTGATGAGGCCCGTCAGGATGAATTTGGCTATCTGGGTCGTTTCATAAACGACGCCATTGAGTCCATCTTGCTGCATCAGCAAGAACTGCGACAGGCGCTGCAGCAGGTTTCCTTGTCTGAGGCGGCGCTGTATCAGGAAAAGGAATTTGCCGAGGTGACCTTGCAGTCCATCACCGAGTCTGTCATTACCATTTCGCTGGACGAAAAGATCCAGTATCTCAACCCGGCTGCGGAGTCGCTGCTCGGTATCGATGTTAATGAAGCCGCGGGTCAGCCTTACCAAAATATTATCAATGTTGTCAGCGGCGCAAGTAATGAGCTGATTTCCAACCCGGTGCGTGAATGTTTCAATACTGGCGATATTGTCATATTACCCGAACATGTCTCGCTGATCAGTGGTGACTCCTCTGTCATCGCGATTGAAGCGACGGTGGCGCCAATGAAAAATGCGACTGGCGACATGATGGGTTGTGTCATTGTGATCAAGGATGTCAGTCATGCCCGCAAGCTGACCAGCCAGCTTTCCTTCCAGGCCAGCCACGACATGCTGACAGGTTTGTACAATCGCCGTAAGTTTGAAGAGCATTTGCAGGAAGCGTTGCTTAATGTGCGTGAGGAGAATCGGGAGCATTCACTGTGTTACCTTGATCTCGACCAGTTCAAGATTGTCAACGATACCTGCGGACACATTGCCGGGGATGAATTGCTGCAGCAATTGCCCGCACTTTTCAATACCGTACTGCGCAGCGGCGATGTGATTGCGCGCCTTGGTGGCGACGAATTTGGCGTGTTGCTGGAAAACTGCAATATCATCCAGGCCAAAAAGATTGCTGACAAATTACGCCAGCAAGTCAAGGCGTTCCGTTTCGTCTGGCAGGACAGGACCTTTGAAATCGGCGTCAGCATCGGCATCGTTGGCATCAACGCGGATAATGTGGACATGGGTGAAATTATGAGCGCAGCGGATATCGCCTGCTATGCCGCCAAGGACGCCGGCCGCAACCGGGTGCATGTTTATGAGCCTTCAGATGCGCTGGTCAGCGAACGTCAGGGACAGATGCACTGGACATCGCGCATAACCGAAGCGCTGGAAAACGGTTACTTCCGTCTGTACAGGCAAGCAATTGTGCCGCTTGATGACCAGGATAAAAGAGAACATTACGAAATTCTGCTGCGTATGGTGGACGCGGCGGGTAATATTGTCCCGCCGGGCGCATTCATTCCCGCCGCCGAGCGCTACAAGCTGATGGCGCGGGTTGACAAGTGGGTAGTGGATGCGGTTTTTCGCATGGTGGCCGAAAGCCAGGCTGCCGGTGGGGAAATGGCGAAACATGCCGTGGTGTCCGTCAACCTGTCGGGTGAGTCACTCAGTAATGATGCATTGCTCGACTACATTCTGAGAACGCGTGACAAGCATGGCATTTCGCTCGCCAATATCTGTTTTGAAATTACCGAAACCGCGGCGATCAGCAATATCACCAAAGCCAGCCGGTTTATGGCGGAACTGAAAAACTATGGGTGTGAGTTTGCGCTGGATGATTTTGGCAGTGGCCTGAGTTCGTTCGCCTATCTCAAATCATTGCCGGTGAACTATCTTAAAATCGATGGCGCCTTTATCAAGGACGTGTTGCGCGATGATATTGACCGCGCCATGGTTAGCGCAATTAACGAAATAGCCAGGGTGATGAATCTGAAAACTATCGCGGAGCGCGTCGAAAACATGGCGACCATGTGCCTGCTCGAAGAAATGGGCATCAGTTTTGCGCAGGGCTATCTGGTGGGCAAGCCGGAGCCGGTTTATCCCGAACAGCGGCGTCACGCCGAAGTTCGGGCGGTCAAGTAGGCGCTTACATGTACAGCCGCCGCACCTGTGGATCCGGCGCGCTTTGTTCCCACACTTCGTCAAAAAACTCGTTCAGCTTTTTGGCGCGCAGCGGCGACATGAAACTGACCTGGGCGTCGTAATTCATCTGACTGCCGACTACGCGGTACAGCAGTCCCAGCCCGTCAGCGACCAGAAACGAGGCCTGCTCGTTTTCGTACGGTTTCGCCGGTTTGCGGATAAATACCGAGCTGGTCATGTTTTGCGCCAGGTTTATCAGGCAATGGCCGCGTTTCACCGCGCGCATGGAATCCTGCACCAGAATGCGAATCCGGGTGTTGGGATGTTTGCGCGCCAGGCGTGACAAATGCGCCTCGAATTCGTGATTGTCATACAGCGGCGCATCCAGATCCTGGGTGAAAATATTGATGTGGTAATTGGCCTGTTTCGCCAGCGACAGCGCCGCGTTGCGGTTTTCTTCCAGTGTATCGATATTGATTTCGGCGCGGGTTTCACCCAGTTTGTACAGGGCGGGGCGCTCGCCGGTGGCGGGCATGGCGGGTATTATTAACATTTTGGTACTCGTTTATTGTTATTATTCTTGTAGTTACACCCCCTTTTTAGCACAATTTCTGAACATTGCACGGTGCGGGATGCCTGCATCCTGAAAAATTTCGCCTTGGGCCTCAAAGCCGAAGCGTTCATAGAATGCGATGACCTGGACTTGCGCGTACAGCTTCAGACAGCTTATGCCGCGTTGCTCTGCGCAGTTTGTTACGGTTTGCATCAGGGCGCGGCCAATCCCGCGCCCGCGACACCCGGCCAGCACCGCCATGCGGCCGATGCGGGCCGTGTCCGCGTCATCCAGTATCAGTCTGGCGGTGGCGACTGCGTTGCCGTCCAGCTCGGCCAGAAAGTGCAGCGCCGTGTCATCGTGTTCATCCCATTCCAGCTCCACCGGCACGCCTTGTTCCTCCACGAAAACCTGCTGGCGAATCGCCTGCAGTTTCTGGCGGTCGTCCGGGTTTTGCCAGTCAGCCAGCCGGCAATGCAGGTTCATGTGTCGAGCAGCAGCCATTGCTGATGAATGCAGCGCAGCAGACACTGGCGATCCTGTTCACTATGGCAGTGTTCGAGCAGTGCGCGTAATGGCTGGCGGGGATGTGCCGTCAGGGCTTCAGCAAATGCTGCGCCGGTGATGAAGGCTTCGCCATCGACGAACAGTTTTACCAGACCATCTTGGCGGATGAAGAAAAACCGGCACTCCGGGTTGTGGCTGGCCAGCGCATCCGGATGCTGTTGCAGTAATGATTCCAGCGTCACGCTGTCGTCCAGCGGGTCGCTGGCCTGCTCGAACTGGCTTTTGGCGTCGCTGAGGTAACGTCCGAACCAGTCAGCGAGTGTGGCGTCGTCATAATGCAGTACGTCATCCAGCAGGGCGCGAATCTGTTGCAGGCTTTGTGGCGTGATTTCCGCCGGGTGTGTCTGTGGTTTCAGCGCGGGGTCGCGATAACGCTGTTCGGGATGATGTTCCAACAGGGCATCGAGCAGCGAGGGCGCCATGTCGTGCGTGGAGGGAGCGCGAAAACCGATGGAGCAGGTCATGCAGGCGTCCACCGCAACGCCCAGGTGCGCCACGCCGGGCGGCAGGTACAGCATGTCGCGGGGTTCGAGCAGCCATTCCTGCTGCGCTTCAAACTGTTGCAGAATTTCCAGATCGGTGTTGTCCAGCACCCGGTGTTCAAACTGTTCGCTGATTTGCCAGCGGCGCACGCCGTCGAGTTGCAGCAAAAACACATCATAGGCGTCGATATGCGCGCCCACCGAGCCGCCGGGTGGCGCGTAGCTGATCATCACATCATCGTGCCGCCAGTCGGGCAAAAAACGAAACTGTTGCTGGATGTCGAGCGCGGCGGGAACCACGCGCTCGACATCGCTGACCAGCAACGACCAGCCGCTTTCCGGCAGTTCGGCGAAACGCTGTTCATCGAACGGGCCGTATTCCACGCACCAGTTTTTGCCGCCACACTGTTCCAGCACCAGCCGCGCATTGCTGCCGGTTTCGCAGGCCAGACCGGCGAGTTCATCTGCGGTCAATGGCGGTGTGAGCCTGGGGAACGCCTGACGAATCAGCAGAGGTTTCTGCTGCCAGTATTCGGCAAGAAAGCTGTCGACGGACAGGTCAGTGTTAAAGAGTTTACTCATTCATCACGGAGTTTGTTATTCACCACAGAGGCACGGAGGCACAGAGTGTGTAAAGCAGGGAAAAGCGTTACCGCGCCACGTAATCAAATGTGTTTTTCTCTGTGTCTCTGTGGTGAACTCAATAAATTTATTCATCACACAAGGCGCGGAGTACAAAGAAAAGTTTATCGTGTTCATGAAATACAAAAAGTGTTTTTCTCCGTGTCCTCCGCGCCTCTGTGGTGAATCAATCAAATCTGCTCCGCCTGTTTGTCCGCGTTGCCGATATAGTTCTGTGGCGTCAGCGCCAGCAAACGCTGTTTGGCTTCGTCGGGAATCTCCAGCGTGGCGATGAAGGCGTGAATGCTGGCCTTGTCGATGTCCTTGCCGCGGGTCATGGCCTTGAGTTTTTCATACGGGTTTTCGATGCCGTAGCGGCGCATCACGGTTTGAATCGGTTCGGCCAGCACTTCCCAGCTGTTTTCCAGGTCGTCGTTCAGGCGCGCGCTGTTGACTTCCAGTTTGCCCAGGCCGCGCAGGAAAGACTGATACGCAATTTCGCTGTGGGCGAAGCCAACGCCCAGGGTGCGCAGCACGGTGGAATCGGTGAGGTCGCGTTGCCAGCGCGAAATCGGCAGTTTCATGCTGAGGTGACCGAACAGCGCATTGGCGATGCCGAGGTTGCCTTCGGCGTTTTCAAAATCAATCGGGTTGACCTTGTGCGGCATGGTGGAGGAGCCGACTTCGCCTTCCACGGTTTTCTGTTTGAAATAGGCCAGCGAAATATAGGCCCACAGGTCGCGGCTGATATCAATCAGGATGGTGTTGAAGCGGCTGATGGCGTCGAACATTTCCGCCATGTAATCGTGCGGCTCAATCTGAATCGTGTAAGGATTCATGTGAATGCCCAGTGATTCGATAAAGTTTTTCGCGAACGCGGGCCAGTCGATTTCCGGGTAGGCGCAATAGTGCGCGTTGTAGTTGCCGACCGCGCCGTTGATTTTGCCGAGGATTTTCACCGCGGCAAACTGTTCGCGCTGCTGGCGCAGGCGGTAAACCACATTGGCGATTTCCTTGCCGACCGTGGTGGGCGAGGCGGTCTGGCCGTGGGTGCGGCTCAGCATGGGTTCGGCGGCGAGCTGGCGGGCCAGGGTGGTGAGGCCGTCAATCACCTTGTCCATACTGGCGAGGGTGACGCGCTCGCGGCCGGCTTTCAGCATCAGCGCATAAGACAGGTTGTTGATGTCTTCCGAGGTGCAGGCGAAATGAAAAAACTCGCTCACCGCTTCCAGTTCGGCATTGCCCCGGATTTTTTCTTTCAGAAAATATTCCACCGCTTTCACATCGTGGTTGGTGGTGCGTTCGATTTCCTTGACGCGCTCGGCGTCAGCCAGCGCGAAGTCGCTGACGATGCTGTCGAGCAGGTGGTTGGCGTTGTCAGAAAAGGCGGGTACTTCGGCAATGGCGCTTTCCGCCGCCAGCGCCTGCAGCCAGCGCACTTCCACCTCGACGCGGTGATGAATCAGGCCGTATTCGCTGAAAAACTCGCGCAGCGCAGCGGTTTTGCCGCCGTAGCGGCCGTCGACGGGAGAAATGGCGGTCAGTTCGTTCAGTTGCAGCATGGTTGTGTTGTTATGTGTGTTGTTGATTGTGATGGGCTGCACAATTTGATGTTGCCGGCGGCAATGTGATCGGACATGTGCGGTGAAATGGCTTATTATATCATCACCTTAACCGTTTATCGCTGTGAGAAAGCATGACTGAAACCCGAACCGTCAAGGACAGCATGGGCGAGATGCAGGTTCCCGCCGACGCCCTGTATGGCGCGCAAACCCAGCGCGCGGTGGAAAATTTTCCGGTCAGCGGCCTGACCCTGCCAACGCGTTTTATCCAGTCGCTGGCGCTGGTGAAAAAAGCCTGCGCCATGGCCAACAGCCAGCTCGGCTTGCTGGACGAGGACAAGTGCCAGGCCATCGTCGATGTTTGCAACACCATTATCGATGGCGGCCTGCTCGACCAGTTCCCGGTGGATGTGTTCCAGACCGGTTCCGGCACCAGCACCAACATGAACGCCAACGAGGTGATTGCGACGCTGGCTTCGCAGCAGTCCGGGCTGGCGATTCACCCGAATGATCACGTCAACATGAGCCAAAGCTCCAACGATGTGATTCCCACCACGATTCATGTCTGCGCCGCGCGTGGTTGCGATCAGAGCCTGCTGCCGTCGCTGTCGCATCTGGCCGACACCATTGACAAAAAAGCCGCCGGGCTGGAAAACGTGGTCACCACCGGGCGCACACATTTGATGGACGCCATGCCGGTGACGCTGGCGCAGGAGCTGTCCGGCTGGTCAGCGCAGATTCAGAACGGCATCGAGCGTGTCGAACAGGCCAACGGCGCGATTCGCCGTCTGGCGATTGGCGGCACCGCGGTTGGCACCGGCGTCAATGCGCATCCCGAGTTCGGCGACCGCGTTGCCGATGCGCTCAGTGAAATGACCGGCATCGCTTTCAGCGTGGCGCCCAACCGGTTTGAAGCGCTTAGCGCGCAGGACGCGGCGGTGTCGCTCAGCGGCCAGCTCAAAACCGTCGCCGTCAGCATGATGAAAATCGCCAACGACCTGCGCTGGATGAACAGCGGCCCGCTGGCGGGCATCG
>JALWPK010000026.1 GCA_026995045.1 Gammaproteobacteria bacterium
GTCTCGTTTATTTTTTCTTCCTCTTGTTTTGCTTTTGCCGTTTTTTCTGTCGAAAAAACTTCTTCTGGTGTACCACTTTCCAAAACTAAAACTTTGTCCTGGAGTCCTTTCATCAAAATATTATTTTCTCGTTGTCGCTCCAGTAAGCTTTTAATCTGCTCATCTTTTGTTTTAAGTTGCTCATGCAAAATTTTGATCGTCATATTTTCCAGAGATTCTTTTTCTTTTGGTGTATCAAATGATTCTTTCAAAAAATCTTCCGCAATAAACCAAAAAAAACCTTTTGGAGCTTTTTCCTTTTTTATTTTTTGGTTGAGCGTTTGGTCTTTCTTTGATTTACCAGCTTGGTATACCTTCTGAATAAACCGCTTTAAAGTACTTTCAGATTTACCGCTTAAAATAGAGGCTTCTTTGACGGAGAGAAATTTTTTTTCAGTCATTTTTTTGGTAGATTAGAGAATAACCATTGATTTACTAAATGGTACACCAAAAAATATTTTTGTAAAAGTTCTAAAAAATCCCCCAGGGTAAAAAAAATGATACCGGAAAGCCCCGCCTCCAATTTTTTGGATATTTGCGGCGGGGCCTTCCTCCCTTTGTACCATAAAAAGACCGCTGAAAATTCAGAAAAAACAATATTTCAGAAATTTCCCGAAAAAATAAGGCTCATACTTTCGATTTAAGGTTTTGGAAAAAATTTCTGGTATAAAACTACCTCAAAAAAAGGCTTATTTATGCGGTAAAACGGAAAAACTTCCCAAAAAGTGAAAAAATCAGTAAAATTTTTTTGTCTAAAAAATGGCGATTTTTCACTGAAAAACTGGCTTTTTGCTATAGCATTCCGTTATCCTTATAATATAAACCTTAACTAATACTTTCTATGCAAAACAAACAACTCTATTTGTATAAAGGACTCATCTTGAAGTGGTACGACGGCGACACGCTGACCGCTGATGTAGATCTTGGTTTCAAAGTTCATGCCAATGTACGGATCAGACTCGTACGAATCAACGCTTGGGAGATCAATAGCGAAAGCAGTTATCGTCGAAGATTTGCCCGCCACGCTCGGGCGTTTGCTCAAAAAAACTTCCCCATAGGAAGTACCATTTTAATCAGTTCAAAAAGAAAAGATCGGTATGGGCGTTGGTTGGCAGAAGTTGAATTTGAAGGAAAAAATATTTCTGATTTTCTCCTGGAATCAGATGAAAAAGGATTTGAGCGATATAACTAAAGAACCTATACTTTAGTAAAAAACACATCTCTCTTTTGATATTATATTAATGTTAACCATTATTGCCTTTGTTTCTCTAATAAGTCTTTATCCTCTTTGTTTAATTACTAATAACTTAGGAATTAATAATAAATTAAGAATAAGTGGATTAATAATTTTATGTGCCTCTTTTCTTTATTTATTTTTAGATATAAAATTATTTGAATTTAATCAGTTTGCAACCTTTTTGTATCCGCAAAAACAAACTTTTTTAATATTAATTATTGTTTACTTTGTTCTTATTTTTATACTTTATTTTTTATTGTTTTTATGCTCAAAGGTGACAAAATATAAAAATTTCATATCTGGATTAGTTTTTTTTATTTTTATATCTATCGTTTCTTTTTTTAAAATAGGTCCAGACATCTTTTATGATTACCAATACCATAAAGCTATAAAATTAGCTGAATCTATCATTATTCCTAAAATAGAAAAAGGAGAAAGTTTAGAGCAAATATATAATGAAAATAAGAAAGAATTACATTATTTTAATAAAATGCCATCCAGTGTGACCATGATTAAGAGCGAAGAATATAAAAAGCCATTATTTTCAATTATCCCCAAAAAAGAAAAT
Organism: Gammaproteobacteria bacterium; assembly: GCA_026995045.1. GTDB lineage: Bacteria > Pseudomonadota > Gammaproteobacteria > SZUA-229 > SZUA-229 > S139-92. Next base: position 1,845 of record JALWPK010000026.1, read on the forward strand.
ATGTCCGTTATATCTGGACGAGGAAATGGATATACTATTCCAAATCAATATACTTTTCATATAAAATTCCCTTCTTTTGCCTGTATTTATAATTTTAAAAATAAATGGATTTGTGACTATAAACGATCCCTAGCGCCAAAAAACAACTTTATACATTTCCCTTTATGATTTTTTTTAAAAAACTCTTACAGAAAAAGACGGTAAAATAAAAAATTTTACCGTCAGGGTTCAAAGAAAATAAATTTTTAGCCGTAGAGTTTCTAAATAATAAGCTCTCCAAAACATTTAAAATTTACCAATTTAACAGGTTATTGAATCATTTCTGACCCAAAAGCTTGCCCATTACCGGGGAGTCTTTTATCGGAAAGAACATCAACTAAAAAAACATTTGAGTTGTTCTGGAGATTCTTAAGAATTCTCACAGGGACTCTTCCATGAAGAACATAGACCCCTAAAATAGCAATTGAATCTGTTTCAAGATCCCTGTAGTCTTCTGAAGTTTGTATTCCTCCCACCGCCAAAAAAATCGCTCCGCAAAAAACAAATTTAATATTTCCGAAAAGAATCCGCACAAACAACATTGTGTTAACCAGCCGTTTGCTCGTCATCATCCGTTCGCCCAGTGCTTCGTTTCACTTTCGCACTGGTCGAAACGCATGCTGTCGGCAAGCCATTGGTTAGACACAATGTCCTCTTGTGCGAACTCTTTCGGAGAGGAGTTTTTTGCTCCCACGCTTTTTTTGGCTCCGTTGTACTGTTCCCGAAGGTGGTACCGATCCCGACGGTTGCCCCCCGAAAAGAAAGCGCCGCCATCACCTTTCATTTCGTTCCGCAGCCTCCCGATGGTCGGCGGCTCCACTCCATTACAGGCTTGGCTTAGCTTTGAGGTTATTCCGTTTCCAAAAGAAAGAAGCCTATTACAACTATTTTTTGTAATATTTTTTATAAAAAAAATAGAAAAAAATAGAAAAATAAAAAATAATAGTTGATGCATATACAAATATATTTTCTATCTGAGTGGTCCCTGAGGTACTTCTGTAATCAAGACAAAAAGAAAGCGATGGAAAAATATTACAAATAGTGCTTAATGTTCCAATGCCTAAGGAAATTCCAGGAAGGGTTACGACTAAAAATAAAAATGACATTTGACAGAATGTATTAAAAACATAAACATACTCATTCCTTGGGGGCTTTCAAGTTTTACGAAATTAATTATTTCAAGATAACTCAAGAGGGCCGTTAATATCAACTATTTATTCCGTTTCCAAAAGTTAAACGCCCCCGATTTATTCCGATAGCCCAAAAGCTCCGAAATGGTAGACCAAGATTTTCTCGCTTTCCGAAGAGAACGGATTTTGTCTATTTGCTCGCCTGTAATCGTCTTTTTATTTTTTGGTCGACCAAGTTTAATACCTTTCTTTTTTGCCATTTCTAGCCCTGCCTTGATTCGTTCAGAAATTATTTCTGTTTCAAATTCCGCAAAAGATCCCAGAATATTAAGAAAAAGTTTTCCGTTGGCGGTGGAAGTATCTATTTGATTTTCTACAAAAACAACGGCTACGCCGTTCTTTTCAAAGATTTCAATAATCTGCCTCAACTCGAAAATATTTCTCGCCAGACGGTCAATTTTCGTACAAATAAACACATCAAAATCTTGCTCTCGGGACAACTCAAGAATCTTTTGCAGTTTCGGGCGTTTGGAAATTTTCCGCCCGGTGGCTCGTTCGGTTTCTATTTTTACCAGTCGGGCGTTTATAAGGCTTGAATAAGCCTTTATTTTCTCTTTTTGGTAATCCAAAGAATGCTTTTGAGTTTCCTCTGTTGTGCTGATTCGAGCGTAGCCAAGGGCTTTTATGGGTTTAGTTTGATTTTTCATTTACAGATTTTATGAACTGATCTATAATTTAAATAACTTCTGGTTTCGATTCGTCGAAACTTAGACTGAGGCTTCTGACTTTGTCAGAGGCCGTTTTACTAATGGAAAAACTGAAACAATTCCTTTTGTAATTCCGCTACCAAGGGCTTTTTGATTCTTTCAACAAGCCGCATAAGTCGCTTAGTGTCAACCGTTCGCACTTGATGTAATAGGAAAAAATATTGATTAATCTGAATAGTTGAATTTCTTTTGGTATTGGAAGCTGGAATAATGACAAAGGTTCTTTCTCGCTTTACCGGAGCGTTTAAAACTAAGCACGGACGAATATTATTTTGTTCCGAGCCAATATTCGTGCCTAAATTACAGAGCCATATTTGTCCTTGTTGGGCATATTTACGGGACGCAAAATCATGGATTTGCATTTTCTCTTTATTCCATGCTTGGAAGGCCCGTATTGTATCTGGTGAAATAGGTTTTTGCATTTGGTTTTAAATAAAGGGGAATTTAGTCTGTTATGCTTTTATTTGTTTCTGTTGTAAAGATTAGTGGTTCTTAGGGTATTCATTTTTTCAAAATTTGAGGGGTATTTTAGAGTAATTTTACAAAAATCAGAAAAAATTTCGAGAAAATGTTTGAAATTTGAGGGTGGGGGGATTCATCAAAAATTGTTCTCCAAAAAAACATCTGTTTTTGTAAACGCTTCTATCATAGAAAACCTTTCCACAAAAAGCAAAAAGAAGAATTTAGATATAAAGTATTTGACCTTACGGATATTTACGGATAAATTACAGGCATAAATATCTGTAAAATATTTCTTATGAAAAAAGAACTCCAAAAAATAATTGCAGAAATAGAGGCAATAAACCGCTCTCTTCAAAAACTTCGTCCCCTTAATGAAAACCTTAACACCGTTTTACAAGAACGATTGCGGATTGAATGGACATATAACTCAAACGCAATTGAGGGAAATACGCTTACATTTGGAGAAACTCATTTTTTTCTTCGAGAAGGTTTAACTTCTGAAGGAAGACCTTTAAAAGATTTCTTGGAAGCTCAAAACCACGCTGAAGCGATTGATGTTTTAGCCGATACCGTACGAGAAAAACCACCACTTACAGAATTTTTTATAAAATCACTTCATGCCGTTCTCCTGAAAGGGGTAGAATCAACGATTGCAAAAGGGATGAACGGCGAATATATCCATAAAAAACTCCATGCAGGAGAATATAAAAAACAACCAAATCATGTGATGACCGCTTCTGGAGAGCTACACAAATATTGTGATCCGCTTTTAGTTCCCGATAAAATGCAGGAGCTTATAGAGTGGTTTAATAGTGAAGAAACAAAAAAACTTTCTGCTGTAGAAAAAGCAGGGCTTTTACATTTAAAATTTGTAACGATTCATCCGTTTGATGACGGAAACGGTAGAATTTCAAGGCTTTTGATGAATGTAACACTTATGCAAAGCGGTCTTCCTCCATGTATTATTAAAAATAAACACCGAAAGGAATACATCAGTATTTTAGAAAATATTCAACACGGCAAAGATTCAGCAGAAAGTTTTTGTTTGTTTATTGCTCGGGAAATGAAAGAAACGATGATTTTTATGGAAAGAATTTTACAGGAAAAAGAAGTTTTAGCTGATCCTTTTAAATCTCTCAATAAATCTCAACGCTTGGAAATCATAGAAAATACGGTAGAAAAAAATCCGCTTTCGATTAGTCAGATACTCGAAAAAATCCCTTCGGTTAAACATGCAACGCTGAAAAAAGATCTTCGGGAATTGGTAGACCAGGGAAAAATTCAAAGAACAGGGCAGTGGAAAGATGTCGTGTACTTCAAGGAATAAATCAGAAAAATTGATCGACTATTTTACTTTTTAAATTTCAAAATCATGGCATGAGGGCGGAAAAACCAATACTGAAAATTTCCAAATGTTATGTAAACAGTGTAATAGAACGAAATCAGGAAAATAAAATTTTAATAATTTTTTGGAAAAAATGAGAGATTATGAAATTTGGCATGATGAAAATAAAGGAGGTGATCAGGAAAACAAGTATTGGCATGGTATTTTTTTCTTGCCTATAGATAAAAAGGATGAACTTATAAATGCGTTAAAAAAAATAAGGAAGGAGTATAAAACGGATGAAAATAAAGATGTAAAATTTGCAGGAGTACTAAAAAATTCAAAAACAAAAAATGCCCAGATAGTAAATAATAATTTAGCCTTATTTTCACACCTTTTGATTATTAAAGAAAAAGAAGCGAAAACCGATATTTTTCACCGAACAAACAAAGATATTTATAAAAAACAAATTAATCCTTATCTTACTCTCAATGGGATTTTTGGCTGTAAATTTGTATTATTTTTTATTCCAAATAATCATAAAGATTTTACGAAATATCCGATGTATTATTCTGAACGAGTTGAAACTACTTTTCGCATGGGATTCAAAGGAGGAGTACATCTTTTGTTTTCAAAACAAAATCCAATAAATATTCAAAAATTTTACTTTGATGGAAACGAACACCACGGAGGAAAAATTAATTTAGAAAGAATTTTAAAAGGAGGGTTTCGGGAATATTGTAGTATTAGTGATACTTGCCAAATTGACGATTCTCAAATGAAAAAAAGAGATAGTGATTCTAAAATAATAATGTCTTTTGTTGATAATATTGTGGGAGCTTGGTCTGCAATACTTGAAAAGAAAATAGATTCTGGAAATATTTTATACCCAATAAAAAATATTCATGATCGATTAAAAAATAATAAAATTATTTTAAATCCTAATGGGAAATGGCATAAAAGTATTTCTATTTCAAAATTAGAGATAAAAGATGAAGAAATAATTTTCCCTGATTTTTTCGAAAAAGAAGAAGCTCCTCGCTTGTTTTAAGGCGTTTAAATTTCCTGATGACAGAATTCCAACAAAAAGAAGAATAAACGCAAAATTTAGCCTATAGCTTACGAAAAACACCCACTCCTCTTTCTTTTTTAGCGGAACTTTTTTCTTTCTTTAAAAAAATTTTCAATAAGAAAAAATAATTTTATAAAAAAATTCATCATCATTTTTAGGAAATTCTTAAAATTTCCTGTTTGATGAGTTTTATATCAATCTTTTAAAGTTTTAGGGAGCTGGGAAGCCTTTGTTTATGCGGAAATCCGAAGCGAAATATGACAAATTTACGACGAACTATGACAAATTTACGACTTTTTCTAAGTCTAATATGACAAATTTACGACGAACTATGACAAATTTACGACTTTTTTTCTTGAACTATGACAAATTTACGAAGTCCTAAAAAGCCCAACTATTACAAATTTGCGAGCATGTAATAAGATATGTCAAAAATATTGACTTGTCATATTTAAGGAACTAGAATAAAGGAAATAAATATTTCTTTATCATTTTTCAATGACAAACGATTTAGTAGTAAAACATAATGATTTAATAGAAGCCAGTTATAGACTGGGCTTAATAGAGGCAAAAATAATTTTAAAGCTCGCCAGCCTCATAAAAAGAGATGATAAGGTTTTTGTTGATTATCATGTACCTGCTCGAACCTTGATGAAAGAAATAAATCTAGGGGAAAGAAATTATGAAGAGTTACAAAAAGCCACTTTGGGACTGGTAGAAAAAACCGCCACACTCAAAGAATCGGACGGAGATTTGCAGATTTCTTTTCTTGCCAGTGCCAAACATTACAAGAGAGGCCCTAAAAAGGGCATGATACGCTTTAGATTTGATCCTGCACTCAAACCCTACCTTTTACAGCTCAAAGAGAAATTTACCGCCTTCAGGCTCGAAAATACACTAAATTTAAGAAGTATTTACGCCATTAGGTTGTATGAACTCCTCAAGCAATACGAAACCATCGGGAAACGGCAAATAACGATTAAAAAATTTCGGGAAATTTTGGAACTCAAAAAAACAGAATATAAACTTTATTCTGATTTTAAACGGCGAATAATTTTACCCGCTCAAAGAGAATTAAAGAAAAAAACAGATATTTCTTTTGAATTTGAAGAAATCAAGCAGGGGCGGAGCGTGGCGGAAATTTTATTTCATATTTACCTGAACAAAGAACAAGAAAAACCGGTGGATCTCTTCGAGCATGTTTTGATCGAAAAAATGCAAAAAGTTGTGGTTTTTTCTATGAAAAAAATGCGAGAAATTATTGAAAGATACAATGATGAAAAAATAGAAATTGCCTTGAAATACACCAAAGAAAAAGCCCGAGAAAACAAAGAGGGGTATTTTTTACAGCTTTTAGATGATCCAAATTTTGGAGAGGCAGAAATAGAAAAACGGAAATTAAAGGAAAAAAGAGAAGAAAAAGACAATCAAGAATATATTAAAAAACTGGAAGAAGAAGCCGCACAAAAGGAACAAAGAAAAAAAATTGATGAATATATTTTGAAACATCCAAAAATTTTCGAGAAATTTGTTTCTGAATTTATCGAAATAAACGCCGTAAAATTGCCGGGTTTATCGGAAACGGTCAAAAATTCTCTGGCGAAAAATTACGCCCGAGTAGAAATTTTAAAAGAAATAGAAAAAAACGAATCTTAATAATTAGCTAAAAATCCGATCCCAAAAGCCCTTTGGGGGGGCTTTTGGGGTCTCGTTTATTTTTTCTTCCTCTTGTTTTGCTTTTGCCGTTTTTTCTGTCGAAAAAACTTCTTCTGGTGTACCACTTTCCAAAACTAAAACTTTGTCCTGGAGTCCTTTCATCAAAATATTATTTTATCGTTGTCGCTCCAGTAAGCTTTTAATCTGCTCATCTTTTGTTTTAAGTTGCTCATGCAAAATTTTGATCGTCATATTTTCCAGAGATTCTTTTTCTTTTGGTGTATCAAAT
>JALWPK010000027.1 GCA_026995045.1 Gammaproteobacteria bacterium
ACACCGGTACTGGACGTAGATGTACGCGTTAAGCTGACCGGTCACACCTGGTTGCCTGATTTGAACATAGAGGCCATCAGTCCTGACGGACAGGCCATCAGTGTATTTGGCGTAACCGGCTGTTTTGGTCAGGAATGGCCGATAGACGTATGGTTTGACGACGAAGGAACAGGAGGATTGACGCAGTGTGCCCAGCTTGATGCAGGAGGCGCCCACATCCAGTGCCTGGTACTGCCTGGTGTACAGAATCCTACTGTACTGAGTGGTTTTGACGGCAAGGATGCTCACGGAACCTGGCAGATTCGCATTACTGACTCTTTCCCTGCTGATGACGGTGTGATCGAGGAAGTAGGTCTGGCAGTAAATGTAAACCTGCCTCAGGTAGATCCAGCGGATAACTGCGGGCCAATTACCGTGGACTACGTAGACAGCTTCAACGAAGGCGACTGTGGCGGACCGAGTGGTACGGTAGTACGCACCTGGACGGTAACAGATGCCAGCGGCAACACAGCCAGCTGTAACCAGACGATCACCTACGATCGTCCGACGCTGGACGACGTATTGGTACCGCTTGACATCAAGTGGACCTGTGATCAGTACAATGCTTATCCGAACATTACGGAAGCTACGCACCTGCATCCCTACATCACGGATACCGATGCCGGTACGGTGATCATTGATGTCAATCTGGATCCGAACTGCGACGATGACGACCAGACGCTTGAAGATGGCAATGGCAACATCATTGCCAGCAAAGACTGGCCGAGCGTAAACTCAACGAACACGGCCAACGGCGGCAACGGTTGTCCTGGTGCCATTTACAGTTTCTTCCCGGCTACCAACAGTGGTTTGGACGATGCTGACGTACTCGAGTTGACCGGTTCCGGCGTACCGACGATTGGCGGCGAGCCACTGGAAGACATTTGTGGCATCAGCTACGAGTGGGAAGACCTGTACGTAGAAGTATGTCCGGGCACCTTCAAGATCGTGCGTAAGTGGACCTTGATAGACTGGTGTGCCAATCCGGTAGACGTACGAGAGGTTAACCAGGTGATCAAAGTTGTTGACGAGGTAGGACCGAGCATCAACGCACCGGACGATTTGACCATTGATGTATACAGCGCCAGCACTCCGACGGGCAATCCACACGCCGTATGTGAAGGCACCTTTGTAGTACCGGCGGCCAGCGGCATTGCTGACAACTGCTCAGGCGTAGAGAGCTACACTACTGAATTGTGGGATGGAGCGAACCTGCTTCAGACCATAGCCAGCAACGGCGGTGTGTTCAGTGGCGTACCGATGTTCCAGAACGGCCTTCCGGCCCAGTACACAGTAGTATATTATGCTACGGATGGCTGCGGCAATCAGGGCAGCGACGAGACGAACATCACGCTTCGTGACAAAGTGCCACCGGTAGCTGTATGCGACGAGATTACAGAAGTATCCATTACGAACAATGGACTGAATACAGGAGAGAGCTGCTCGACGCTTTTTGCAGCCGATCTGGACGATGGAAGTTATGACAACTGCAAGCCGGTTTACTTCCTGATGGCCAAGATGGACGACAGCTTCTCACCGAACATTTACAACCGCTGCTACTACCCAAGCCGTGACTTCTGCTGTGAAGACCTTGGCGAGCAGACCGTGATTTTGTTGGTACTGGACGGCGACCCAAGTGGTTTCTTCACCACTTTGAACTCACCGAGCCTTGGCTGTGACGGCACACCGGGCCTGTTCCTGACCAGCGGTTTCACCGCTTTGAACTACAACACCTGCATGGTAACCGTACAGGTAACCGACAAGCTGAGTCCGATATTGGTTAACTGTCCGGCCAACCAGCGCGTAACCTGCGACTGGTATGCCGACAACCTCGAGACACAGTTGAACGGCTTGAGTTCAGAAGAGCAGTGCGACGTATTGAGCCAGTACTTTGGTGCTGCTGAATTCTGGGACAACTGCTCAGTGAACGTGACCTGCAACACGAACGTAAACATCGACCAGTGCCTCGAGGGTACCATTACGCGTACCTGGAGTGCCCAGGACGATGCGGGCAACAACGGATTGCAGAGCTGTACGCAGACGATCTTCGTAGACCACGTAAGTGACTGGGTAGTAGAATT
>JALWPK010000028.1 GCA_026995045.1 Gammaproteobacteria bacterium
TGCAACTGATTGAACTTGCCGCCGCGCAATTGCAGGACAAGGTCGATGCTGGCGGCGCCAAAGCGGAAGTGTTCGATTTCATGCTGGAGCGTTTGCGCGCCTATTATCTCGACCGAGGCGTGGCCGCCGATGTGTTTGACGCCGTGTCCGCGCTGCGCCCCTCGCGCCCGCTGGATTTCGACCGTCGCGTGAAAGCGGTGCAGGCGTTCCGCCAGTTGCCCGAAGCCGAAAGCCTGGCGGCGGCCAACAAGCGCGTTGGCAATATCCTGAAAAAATCCGATGTCGCCGAACAGGAGATTGAGCCTGCGCTGTTTGTTGAAGACGCGGAGAAAGCTCTTTATGAAAAACTGTCGTCATTGATGCAAACAGTGACGCCGTTGTTTGACGCCGGCGACTACGAAGCCGCGTTGACCGAACTGGCGTCGCTGCGCGAACCGATCGACAACTTTTTTGATTCGGTGATGGTCAACGCCGATGATGAAAAACTGAAAACCAACCGTATCGCGCTGCTGCGCGTCATGCGTGAGTTGTTCATGCGCGCCGCTGACCTGTCGCGACTGCAAAGCTGATTGATGAAAGCGGCGCTTTACATCCGCTCCGTGCTGTACTGGTTGGGGTTTATCATCGTCACGGTGATCGTTGGCGCGCTGGTCATCATCGCTTACCCGCTGCCATCTGACTGGCGACTGCTGATTGCGCGCCAGTGGGGCGTGCTCAGCCTGTGGTTGCTGAAAGTCATTTGCGGCCTGTCCTATGTGGTGGATGGCAAGGAGCACATCGGCAAACAAAACGCGATAGTGATGTGCAAGCACCAGTCGACCTGGGAAACCATTGCGCTGCACGCCATCATTCCTTCCGGGCGCTGGGTGTTCAAACGCGAGTTGCTGATGATACCGGTATTCGGCTGGGCGCTGGCCTGCACCGACCCGATCGCGATTGACCGCTCCGCCGGCAGAAAAGCGGTGCGCCAGCTGGTGGACAAGGGCATGGCAAAACTCAAGCGCGGCAAATGGATAATCATTTTTCCCGAAGGCACGCGCACTTCACCGGGTGCGGAAACCAAATACAAAATGGGCGGCGCCATCCTGGCGGCGGAAAGCGGTTATCCGGTGTTGCCAATCGCGCACAACGCCGGCGAGTTCTGGCCCAAACACAGTTTTATCAAATATCCCGGCTGCATTACCGTGCGCATCGGTGAATACATTGAAAGCAGGGACAAGGACGCCGCCACCATTCTGCAGGAAACGCGCGACTGGATCGAAGCGCAGATGCAGGAAATCTCCGACCCGTCACGCTGGAGCCGTCAGTAACATGTCTGCTCAAGCGAGACAATCGGCTCGTAACGCCAGCATCATTTCAAAGTTGTACCGGCTGACATTGTTTTTGTTCGCGCCGGGTTTGCTGCCGATGCCGGCTTATGCAATGAGCGTCGATGCAGCGGCGCCCACACAGGATTTTACTTCAACGGTATACGGCATGATCGCCCTGCTGGTGTTCGCCTGCGCCTATGCGCTGGTTATCGGCGAAGAATTCCTGCACATGCGCAAGTCCAAGCCGGTGATACTGGCCGCCGGCATTATCTGGGTGCTGGTCGCGATTGCTTTCAAAAATACCGGCGACAATGAATCCGCCGGCATCATGCTCAAGCATAATATTCTTGAGTACGCCGAACTGATGCTGTTTCTGCTGGCGGCGATGACCTATATCAACACCATGCAGGACAGGAATATCTTTGCCGCGCTGCGCAGTTATCTGGTGTCGCACGGCTTTTCATACCAGAGTATTTTCTGGCTCACCGGCCTGCTGGCGTTTTTTATATCACCGATTGCGGACAACCTGACAACTGCGCTGGTGATGGCGGCGGTGGTGATGACGATTGGCGCCGGCAATCGAAAGTTTATTGTGGTCGGCTGCATCAACATTGTGATTGCCGCCAATGCCGGCGGTGCGTTCAGTCCGTTCGGCGACATCACTACCTTGATGGTGTGGCAAAAAGGCTTGCTGCGGTTTGAAGAATTTTTTGCGCTGTTTGTTCCCTCGCTGGTGAATTGGCTGGCGCCGGCTGCATTCATGGCGTTCGCCGTGCCCAATGAAAAGCCGGAAACCATGACCAAGGCTGTGCAGGTCAAGACAGGCGGCTACATGACGGTGGCGCTGTTTCTGGTCACCATTGTGCTGGCTGTCAGCGTACATAACTTTTTCCACTTGCCACCGATGCTGGGCATGATGACCGGCCTGGGCCTGCTCAAGATTCACGGTTATTTTCTCAAGCTGAAAGAACAACGCGAATGGGATACGGTGCATTCCGCCGCACAGTTAAGCGTGAACGGCGCAGAAAAACGCGCCAGACCGTTTGATATTTTCAACCAGCTGCAACGCGCGGAATGGGATACGCTGATGTTTTTCTACGGCGTGGTGCTCAGTGTTGGCGGGCTGGGCGCATTCGGTTATCTCACCCTGGTGTCGCAGGAGATTTATACGCCGGCATTCGGCGTCACCCAGGCCAATGTCATGGTCGGCCTGTTGTCGGCGGTGGTGGATAATATTCCGGTCATGTTTGCCGTGCTCAGCATGCAGCCGGCCATGTCGGATGGACAATGGTTGCTGGTGACGCTCACCGCTGGAGTGGGCGGTTCCCTGCTGTCGATCGGTTCGGCGGCCGGGGTGGCGCTGATGGGACAGGCGCGCGGCATTTACACCTTTTTTGCGCACCTGCGCTGGAGCTGGGCGGTGGCGCTGGGCTACGCCGCCAGCATCTGGACACACCTTTGGCTGAACGCCGACTTGATGTAATCCGTTTTTGCGTGAACCCGGCGGTCACGGTTGAATCAGATACAGTGTGAAAACAGACGCGAGACAAGCATGCGGCAATTCCTGACAGCGTTGCTCATCAGCGTCATCGGCGCATGCGCGCAAACGCCGACGCGTGATGCGTCATCGGTTTTCTACAACATCCCCGCCGGTTCGGTTTTGCGCCTGAACCAGCCGCTGCGAATCGCGCCGGAGAGCGTGTCGCTTTTCATGCAGCACGGCAGCTTGATTGCCGAGCCGCTGATTGATCGTTACCAGCCCTACTGCAAGTTCGAACTGTATGCCATGTCTGAAGCTGCTCGCCGGGTGGCGCCGGATGCCTTTGTGATTGAAAAGGCGGTGGATGAGACCGAACTCACCACACAGTTGACCCGACCCGCAGCCGGTCTGCTGGCTGGCCTGATGCTGGTTTCCGATGCGCCTTCGATATACACCTATACCACCCATCTGTATTTGCATTCTGAAATTCAGCCGGAGGTGTATCGCCTGTCCTGCATGCACTGGGAAGATGTGCAGGATGATAATTATCTGACCGTGGCGCAAATGCGCGAAGCAATGGGGGCGCTGTTCACGCTGGAACTGGCGCAATAGTTTTTTTGTGCGGCTAAAGCGCAAACAGCTCTCTGGCGTTATGCGTGGTGCGTTCAGCGACGAGCTCCACCGGTTCATTTCGCAGTTTGGCGATGTTCTGAAGAATGTCAGCAAGCCAGGCCGGCTGGTTGCGTTCACCGGTGTGTGAGGCGTCAGATTGATCCGGCGCGTCGGTTTCCAATAGCAGCGCGCTGAGCGGCAGCTTGCGCACGATTTCGCGCAAGCGGCTGGCGCGTTCATGGGTGACGGCGCCGCCAAAGCTGAGGTAAAAACCCATGTCGATTAATTGCCGCGCCTGTTCATAACTGCCGGAATAACTGTGCGCCATGCCGCGCACGCCGGGATAGCGTTTGAGCGTGGCGATGACTTTTTCAGTCGCCTTTACCGCGTGCATCACCACCGGCTTGCCGAGTTGCCGGGCGATGTCGAGTTGCGCTTCAAAATAAAACAGTTGCTGTTCGGGGTCGGCTTGTCCCTTGCGAAAGTCCAGCCCGGTTTCGCCGATGGCGACGCAATCATGCTGCGTGGCGTAGTCGCCAAGCAAGGCGATGTCGCGCTTGTCGTGCTGCTCCACAAAATACGGATGCAAACCGTAACAGGCGGAGAGGTTGGCGTGCTGCTTGCACAGGGCGGCGATTTTGCGCCAGCGTGACTGCACGGTCGCTGGAATGATGATGTGCTCCACGCCCGCCTGCGCAGCGGCGCTCATCACCTGCTCGCGGTCATCGTCGAACACATCGAAGTCGAGGTGGCAGTGCGCGTCAATCAGTTTCATCTTGCAAGTCTACACTGCAATAAAAAAGGCCGGCAATGCCGGCCTTTCTGCAAGCGGGTCAGGTAATGCTTAACGCGCTTTCTTGGCTTTCTCGATCATGTCGTGAATGATCGGGGTCAGAATCAGCTCCATCGCCAGTCCCATCTTGCTGCCCGGCACCACGATGGTGTTGCGGCGAGACATGAACGAATGCGGAATCATGCTCAACAGGTACGGGAAGTCGGTGTTGAACTTGACCGGATCCTTGAAGCGAATCACCACCAGGCTTTCATCCGGGGTTGGAATATCGCGCGCGATGAACGGGTTGGAGGTGTCCACGGTGGCGATGCGCTGGAAGTTGATGTCGGTGCGCGAGAACTGCGGGGTAATGTAATGCACATAGTCGTGCATGCGGCGCAGGATGGTGTCGACAATCACTTCCTCGGTGTAGCCACGTTCGGCGTTGTCGCGGTGAATTTTCTGAATCCACTCCAGGTTGACGCTGGGCACCACGCCGACCAGCAGGTCGACATGCTGGGCCACATTGGCGCTGTCGGTGACCACGCCGCCGTGCAGGCCTTCGTAGAACATCAGATCGGTGCCGCTCTGGATATCTTCCCACGGTGTAAACTGGCCGGGACTCAGGCCTTCATAAGGTTCGGCCTCTTCATCGCTGTGCAGGTACAGGCGCTTCTGGCCGCCGCCGGTTTCGCCGTAGGTTTTGAACAGTTCTTCGAGTTTTTCGAACAGGTTGGCTTCTTCGCCAAAGTGGCTGAAATGGGTGTTGCCTTCTTCCTCGGCGCGGGCCATGGCTTCTTTCATGGCGGCGCGGTCATAGCGGTGAAAGCTGTCGCCCTCGATGATGACCGGGTTGATTTTCTCACGGGTGAAAATCTGCTCGAAAGCGTGTTTGACTGTTGAGGTGCCAGCGCCAGATGAACCGGTGACCGCAACTATCGGGTGTTTTTGAGACATTTCGCTTCTCCTGATTTTGCCCGACGCGCGCGCCGGGCCGTTGGGAACGGTATGCTGCGAGCACCGTTCTGACTACTATGTGCGTAAAATGAGCGCGGATACTACCACAAGACCGGCTCACAGGACACTAGCCCGAATGTTGCATGAAACTGCCGGATGGATGTGCGCCTGGCGTGTTCGAGCGTGCCGCTTTGGAGCGAAAAGCGTAGCCGTTGCTACGGTTTGAGTGAAAAGCGGTGCGATCGGGCGCGCCAGGCGTGCAGACGCCGGCAAAGCGGGGCGGTAACAATTCATTACCTGCTGATGTACGAAATATATCCAATATAAACATATACTTGAATTTAATTTGTAGCGGTTTCATGCAACATTCGGGCTAACCGCCCGTCCCGCTCAGGCGCGGGTACGGCAAGCCGTGCAAGGCAATGGAAAATGAATGGCATGTAAAATCAAGGGCTTAATGTCTGCCGCAGGCGGCAAGCCCTGACGGCCGGTTAATCGTCGGTTTTGGCGTACAGCCAGTCCCACACGCCATGCCCCAGCCGCAGGCCGCGTTGCTCGAACTTGGTCAACGGCCGCTCGCCGCGCTCGACGCCAACAAATCGAAAGCCGGGGGCGGCGTCCATCTCGCGCTGCATGTGCTCGGCGTAATCCCGCCAGTCGGTGGCCATGTGAAACACGCCGCCGGGGATGAGCACGCGGCGTATCTCGGCGATGAAATCCGGTTGCAGAATGCGGCGTTTGTGGTGGCGTTTTTTGTGCCACGGATCGGGGAAAAACAGTTGCACGCGGGCAAGACTTTGGGCCGGAATCTGCTGTTGCAGCACCTCGACCGCATCGTGGTTGCTGACGCGCAGGTTGCGGACGCCCGCCTCGCCGGCCAGATGCAGCAGGTGGCCGAGGCCGGGGCGGTGAACCTCGACGCCGAGATAATTCTGTTCGGGGTGCGCCTCAGCCTGTTGCAGCAGGGATTCGCCATTGCCAAAACCGATTTCCAGCGTCACCGGACGGGTGTTGCCAAACAGAGCAGCCAAATCGAGCGGCGCGGGCGTGAAATCGACGCCGAAGGTGGGCCACAGCGCATCCAGCGCCGCCTGCTGGGCTTTGGTGATGCGGCCCTGGCGCAGCACATAGCTGCGGATACGCCGGTGGGGGTGACTCATGGGCTAGAAAAACAGCCCCTCAATCGGCGAACTGGCGCTGGCGAAACGCTTGCGCGGCATGCGTCCGGCGAGAAAGGCTTCGCGACCGGCTTCGACGGCTTTTTTCATTGCCGAGGCCATCAATACCGGGTTTTGCGCGGCGGCGATGGCGGTGTTCATCAAAATGCCGTCACAGCCCAGCTCCATGGCGATGGCGGCGTCGGAGGCGGTGCCAACGCCGGCGTCGACCAGAATCGGCACGTTGGCGTTCTCGATAATGGTGAGGATGTTGTACGGATTACGAATGCCCAGACCCGAGCCAATCGGCGCCGCCAGCGGCATCACCGCGGCGCAACCCAGTTCTTCCAGGCGTTTGGCGATGAGCGGGTCGTCGTTGGTGTACACCATCACGTCGAAGCCGTCTTTCACCAGAATTTCCGCCGCTTCCAGCGTCGCGGTTACGTCCGGGAACAGGGTTTTTTCGTCACCCAGCACTTCCAGTTTCACCAGATTGTGGCCGTCTAGCAGCTCGCGCGCCAGCTGGCAGGTGCGCACCGCGTCTTTCACCGTGTAGCAGCCGGCGGTGTTGGGCAGCAGGGTGTATTTATCGGGCGAAATCACGTCCAGCAGGCTGGGTTCGTCCGGGTTCTGGCCGATGTTGGTGCGCCGGATCGCCACAGTGATGATTTCGGCGCCGCTGGCTTCGGTCGCCAGCCGGGTTTCTTCCAGATCCTTGTATTTGCCTGAGCCGACCAGCAGACGCGAGTGATAGCTTTTGCCGGCGATGACCAGCGGGGTGTCGGAAGCGGGGGGCATGTGTTCTGCAGCAGTGGCCATAGTGTGACTCGGAACAGGTTAAAAAACAGGGGGTTGCAACAATCAGCCGCCACCGATGGCGTGCACGATTTCAATCACGTCGCCATCCTGCAGGGTGGTGTGTTCAAACTGGCCGCGCGGCACAATCTGCTCGTTGAGCTCGACCGCGAGGCGTCTGTCGGCCAGATCCAGCTCGGCAATCAGTTGTTGCACGGACAGCGCCTGTTGCAGTTGCCAGGTTTCGCCATTGACGGTGATGTTCATGGCGCTGATTTTACCTTAGCCATACGGATGAAAACGAGTTTTTTATGTGGGCGCTTTCATGTAACTGCGGCGAGCGGGGGACTGAAAAATTGTCATATTGTGCTATAGATAGGGGAGCTAATGCGCCATTGAGCGTGGTTTTATAAATTGTGGGTATTTCTGCTGTCGCTGCCCGGCGAACAGTGTGTGAAATGCCGGGTTCAGAGGCTATGGGGAAACGATTCTTGATCTTGAGCTGCGCGCTGGCTGGCGCGCTTTTGTCCGTGTCCACGGCATACGCAGCGCTGGATAATCCATTTGCAAAAGCAGCCGAAGTGAATATCGGCGCGGATATAGATTGGGATATCAACAAGTCAACTATCAGCAAGACCGGCGAAGGCAACGACGGTTTGTATTATCGCCTGGCGTTGCACAAGGATCGGATGATTTTACAGGTGGGCGAAAGCCGCGATGTCGACGCCGAGCCAAAAGCCTACAAGGCGCTGGCGGTTGAGGATATATCGATTGATGGCAAACGTCTGCCGCTGTTTCAGTGGTGCCTCAACAATCAGCAGAGTCACAACCGCTTTTTGCAGCAGGGCCTGGAGGTGAAGGACGGCATTTGCGTCAATCACGGCGAACGCGGTGAAGTGACGGTCAAGCTGAACAAGCAGACGCTGGACAGGATCGAGCAGGGCCAGCGATTGCGCTTCACTATCCGGCCGTATCGAAAATCAATTCATATCAATTATGATATTTCGGATTTCAGCGAAGCCTATGCGGTGCATCAGGCCAGCGGCGAGTCTGAATCCGTTGTTGTCGCTCCCACGCCAATAGCGCCTGTAGCGAAAGAAGTGGTGGTCAACAAGCCTGCGTCGGTGAAAATGTGTCGTGCGGTGGCGCCGAAAGGATACACTTCGGTTCGCGCAATAGAATATGTTTGCAATGATGCCAGTGATCGCCGTCGCGCGGAAAACACAATCGCGGCGGCGGTAAAAAAAGAAAAACAGCGCCGCAAACGCATCGCGGCGGAAAAGGAAAAACAACGGCTGGCGGCCATAGCGGCCAAAAAGAAAGCCGAAGAAGAACGCCGCAAGGCGGAAGAGGCGCGCATGGCGGAAGAAGCGGCCATCGCGGCAAGCGAACAGAAGCACAGCCAGATTATGGATGAGCTGACGCGCAAAATGGTCGGCGTGTGCAACAAGATGTGGAAGCGGGGCAAGCATCGCTGTTACTGTGAAAAATACATCGAATACGCGCCTGCTGACATCAAGTCCGACCCGACCTGCAAAAACAAGAGCTGAAGCAGCACTCTGTTTCCGTTTCCCTGCGCACATGACTGGCGTAAAATGCGTTGCTCATGTGCGATTTCATTTTTCACCCTGCCGGCGCCAGCCTTCTGCAGCACCATAAGGTGCAAGGATGAGCGACTGCCTGATTGTTGGCGGCGGTGTAATCGGCCTGCTGACGGCGCGTGAGCTGCGCCTTGCCGGCGCCAGCGTCACCATTGTCGAGCGCGGCGCGCTGGGCGGGGAATCCTCCTGGGCCGGTGGCGGCATTGTTTCGCCGCTTTACCCCTGGCGCTACAGCGATGCGGTGAATGTGCTGGCGGAAAAAAGCAAACAGTTGTACCCCGAGCTGTGCCGCCAATTGCAGCAGGAAAGTGGCGTTGATTGCGAGCTGATACGCTCAGGTATGCTGATTGTTCACGATGATGAGCAGGATCAGGCGCAGCACTGGGCCGGGCGATACCGGGTTGAACTCGAACACGTACAGCAACCTGGAAGACTCGCCGCAATCGAGCCCCGGCTGAACCCGGCCTTTCAGCGCGGATTGTGGATGCCGCAGGTGGTGCAGTTGCGCAACCCCAAAATCGTGCAGGCGCTGAAAGGCGGCTGCGATGCGCTCGGCATTGAACACATGGAGCACAGTGCAGTCAACAGGCTGTTGACAGAAAACGGACGTGTGACGGGTGTGCAGCTTGACTCCGGACAACTCAGGGCGGACAAGGTCATCATCGCCAGCGGCGCTTGGTCGGCCAGACTGCTGCAAGAGACGGATGTCCCTCAAAAAGTCGAGGTGCAGCCGGTCAAGGGGCAGATGATTATGCTGAAAACCCCGCCCGGATTCGTCGGCACTATTGTGATGTCGCAGGGACACTATATAATTCCCCGCCAGGACGGACACGTTCTGTGCGGCAGTACGCTGGAGTTTACCGGGTTCGAAAAATCCACCCCGGGCGAAACCCGCGAACAGCTAATGCAGTACGCCAGTGAACTGATACCCGCGCTGGCGCAATACCCGGTGGTGCGCCACTGGGCGGGGTTGCGCCCTGGCACCCGGCAGGGCATACCCTATATATGCGAATACGATGGCATTGAAGGGCTGTATCTGCACGCCGGCCATTACCGCAACGGCATTGTACTCGGCGCCGCATCCGCTAAACTGATGGCGCAACTGGTCACGGGCGAACAGCCCTGGTGCGACCTGGCCCCGTACACGCTGAACGCGCCACACTGAAACAGAAGCCGGAATAGCTCAGTCGGTAGAGCAGCTCATTCGTAATGAGAAGGTCGGAGGTTCGATTCCTCTTTCCGGCACCAATTATCAATAGGTTATATTGGTGTGGTCATTGGGATAATTTTTGGGTCGGTTAGGGGTCGTATTAGGATGTTGAATCTCCCAGCTAAGTTTTTGAGGGTTCTCCCTTTTTACATATAGAAAAGTAGAGTTTATATTGCTAAATTCCATGTGGTTTTTCTATTATTTCGGGATATAGGTTGCGGATGGGTTGATTTTTTCTATTGTATGTGACTATGAAAGCATTTAATGTAGCGACCGGGTGATTGAGGTTTTTGTGTGCTTAAGCTACCTAAAATGTAAAAGTGAACATCTTATGAGGAGCGAAGCATGGATAACAATGTATTAGCAGAATTGGTTGCTGGTGCGGTCAAAAAAGAGGGAAAGGTTAGTCTAGGCGATGAGGAGAAACATCGGTTTTACAGGGAATTTGGATCTGGCGTATACCGGGAAGTTGAAAAAATACGGAGCGCAAAGAAGAGGGCATATGAGGAGATGAAAAATATTGCCATCGGTTGAAGTTGCAGAAATTAAAATAAGGGCCAGTATTCAATACTGGCCTTTTTTATTGGGGCTAAATTATGGATAGATTTGAGGTGTATTCTGTACAAAGTGGCAATTTTGATGAGTTGGCTAAGATATTTGGTAGCTTGCTCCAAAGCAAAGGGATGGAGAGTGGCGTACCACGACACTTGCCATTGGTAAATACAATAAAGCATCTTTGTAATCTGGGGGCTAGTACAATACTGTTACAAAAAGATGTGCAGGATCCGGATTTTCTAGCTGAACATAGCGCATATTATTCAAAATGGTCGTATAAAGTTCCGAGATACTGTAAACGGTTGCATTTTTTTAGCAGGCCGACCAAGCACGATGTGCCATTAGATGTGGTTGACGAAATGGTGTGCTACAGCGAGTCTTATTTGGGGTTTGTCACATTAAGGCCGATAAGTGTAAGCCCGCAGGCTGCAACAATTTTAAAACCGCCTGTATATGTGCCTTGCTGCTACATCCTTTCTAAAGATAAATTTACTGTAAATATCGCAGGGCAAAAATTTACTATCGACGGCACACCCTTTATGCAACAGGATAATGCTGTTGGAGCTTGCGCTCAAGCATCAATATGGATGGCGCTCAGAACTCTTCGGCGCAAAGAAGGGGTTTCTGCTTTTAGTCCCGCACAGATCACAGATGCTGCAACGCGTTTTTATGTAAAAGGGCGTACATTACCGAATAGAGGCGGGCTTGCCGTAGAACAAGTGACGGAAGCAATCAGGGCAGCAGGTTACTCGCCTCACATAATCCCTTTGAAGGCGAATGTAGAAGATAAGGGTGATACAAATAACATAAGGAGGTCGGTCTATCCTTATATCGAGTCAGGTATTCCAGTGTTGCTGATTCTGTTTAAAAAGCACGCCGAGGGTCATGCTGTGCTGTTAGTGGGGCATGGGTGGGACTATGATCCTAACGAATTGGTTATGAATGCAGAATTGAAATTTGATGGTGGCGACAAAACAATTCAAATAGTTGACGCTTCAACTTGGGTTAACCCTTTCTATATACACAATGATAATACAGGGCCTTATATTCAGTTGCTAGATACATGTCCAGATAATTACTCACTTGAGGATGCTTCATTTGCCATCCCTTTTCTTCCTCAAGATGTGTTTATTGATGCTGATGAAGCAAAAGTGACATGCTTGAAACTATTAGATTGGGTTCTCAAGAAAAATGGCAGTAATGAAGCTGATAGTAACCAAGACCACGCCTTACTTACTAAGATGGTAACTCGTACATATTTACAGGATAGATCAAACTTTAGGGCTGCCGTTATTAACGGAGATATGCCTGAGGATGTGAAGAAATACTATCGGAATAAATGGTTGCCTAGGAGGGTCTGGGTCACTGAAATAAGCTTATTTGAAGGGTATAAGGGGGCGCCAGAGAGAAGCGCGGTACGCATTGGCGAGATAGTGCTAGATCCTTTATCAGAGCCTGAAGATGGGTGTTTTTTAACGATTCATTTGTGTAAAGAGCTAATCCCAGATGAACAATGTGGTGTAATCGTTGATAGGAATCCGTTTGATGGCGGCATAACTGCGTTTAAAGTATCTGGTGAAAAATATTGCCCGTTAATTAGGGAGTAAAATTAATAAATCATTTGTTAGCAGGGGGGGTAATAACATGAGTTATGCAGGGGTTAGCGTACAGTTATTGACAGAACTCCAAGGGAGCCAGCTCTCCGTTAAACGGGATTCTCAAAATTCCCGGTTTTGCTAATAACCCCGCCTGACTCCGTTACGTTAACGAAACCGCCCTCGCCGTATACGTTACGTAACGGAATCTCATCCCGTAACCTAAGGTAACGGTCACTGGTATAGGTACAGGTTCGGGCGTCAGGGTCGACTGGTTCAATCACCCCGCCCTCGTTACCTACAGGTTTGGCCTGTATCCGCCATTCATGAATCCGGGTGGCGGTAATCACACCTTCCGCCTCAACCCCACAGACCTGATCAGAGGCGGGTTCTTCATACTGGTTAAGCCGTACAATTTCACCAGTCAACAGGTCGGCGCTGGATAATTTAGCCAGTTTGACACGAATATCTTTACGGGCCACAAAGGGGCCACCCATGACTTTGACAAAGGTCGCCCAATCCCCGCTATCTGCCGCATCGTAAGCCTCGCCAGCAACCCCGGCGGGACGCTTGCCCAATCGCCGCAATTCACGCCATACACCCACTGGCGGACCACCAATCTGCTGGAATTGGCGTATGCCCCATACCCTGGCCCACGCCACGACACGCGGCGCGGTTTGCTTGGCGTCCTTACCATAAAGGTCATCATCCATCCCGTAGCCATCAATTGATTTGGAGATGTATTTGGCGACATAGGCGGCGGCTGAACCTTTGCTACGGTCAATTTTCTCGACCTTGAGGCGGCGCTGCTGTGCGCCCGGCTCGTCCGGGGTGTCCTGCAAGGCATAATGGCGCATGGTACTGATCAGGGGAGTGAGGTTGCCCGGCTCGGTGAACAGGAGCAAATGCCAGTGTGGGGTGGCGTCGTGATGGGGTTCGGCTATGCGAAATCCGTATATGCGGATATTGTCCCGGTTAAGCTTGGCCCGGATGCGCTGCCAGACCTTCTCCAAGTACGCTTGCCCCTGCTTCGGGGTGTATCCAGCATACCGGGGATTTTGCTTGCCGCTCTCGCTCAGGACAGCATGGTATCTGGATGGGCATGTGAGAGTGATAAACACGGCCTCATGCCCCGTTTCTTCCGCCACCGTGTCGAACCCCGCTATACGGGCCATGACCTCACAGCGGCGCACATGGGGATTGGCAAGCGAATGTTCGGCAATTTCATCCAGTGAAAAACTGTCGCCCAGCTCATTGACCACTTCCAGCGTCGCCAGCGTTGCCAGATTGCGCTGATTCTGCTGGCGTATCACGTCGAATATACTTTCGCTGATATAGATCGAGGCCCGCTTGTGCACCATTGCAAGCTGGACGGCCATTTCCTCGAATCGGCGCTTGCTGTGTTTTCTCAGCTGGCGCTTCCACCAGCCCTCGCAAGTCATGCGTCTGGATGCTGACAAATACGTGGTATATTTTTCGACTTTAGGGGGTGTGAGTCCGTTATCCGTTACATATCGCGCCTGCCTCTCATAAGCGCTTTTGTTTGAGCGGCAAGTCAAGGCGATTGTTTGGCAGCGACGGGCGCAGCCTTTGGCCATAATGGAGATACGCTCATCACTGAGGGCAAGTTTGACCAGGCGGTGGTGAGGGGTTTCCCGCTTGCCGGCATAACCCAGAATTGACAGATTAGCCTCGCGTCGCCCTGCTGTATGCCATTTATCAACATAGCGCCTTGCCAATGCATTGGCGATCACATAGGGAAACTTTTTGAATATATCGGCCCTGTAGTTGTGATCGTGCCTGTCGCCTAAACCGCATGAGATGCGTTCCGCCGTGGTGGATGAAGGCCAGGCACTCATGTGGCTTCACCTGTTGAAAAGTGTCTTTGTCGCTCAATGAATGCTTTAATATCAGAGTCTCTGTATCTGACAAGCCTTCCTGCTTTAATAAAAGCTAGCTTATAGCGTCCAGTGGATCGCCAGACCGCTAATGTGTGTTTGGTTACGCCTAGCAGTCTCGAAACTTCGTCTGGAGTAAATAGTTTTTCGTGCATCATTAATTCTCATGGTAAGCAATGCATTGGAATGCAATTACCGAGAATTAAACCAACGATCTAAGAAAAAAAGGAGAGGAGTAGTCCTTAAAACATGGGGAGTAATATTTTATTCTAGAGTTTTCAGCCACTTATTGATAAGTCTGGTAGCTGTATCGGCACTCAAAGGGGGTTCGTCGCTTGGCCACCACGTCTTTGCTTTGTATTCAATTAAACTGAAAACTTTTTTCCCTACTATTTTATCGCCTCGTTTGCACTTTTCAGGGAAGTTGGCAATGATGACAAGCGCGGCTCCGAGTACTTGCTCCCTTTTCGATGCATTTGACTCGGTATTGCCTGGCTTTGCTGATGATTTGAATGCGCTGGGAAACCAGCTACGTAAATATTGTGCTGGCAATTCAGAATAGTTTTTAAAATCAAGCAAGCCCTCAATGGGGTATATTTCAGCGTCTTTGTCGAGCAGGTCGGTTGATCTGCTCATGCTGACGCATTCACAGAGAACATCCAAACAGATACCGAGATATGTTTTTTCTAGTCCAAGTTGCTTTTGTATGTGGCTAACTTGAATTGGTTTGCCAAAGTATTGCTTGTAGTGGTCACGCAATACGTCACAGATGGAGTCAATATCGTTGAAAATTTTATTAGAAAGCTCGGAATTAACAAGATATATTCCCATAAAAGAAAGAGAGTAAAAGGAATGGGTGCGATCAATCTTGATTAATTGTGTATTGCATAGTTTGTCTATAGTGCCTCTATCGTTCTCAAATTCGACGCGAAACTGTTTTTGCTCAAGGGCTTCGGGCTCGTTAAGCATTCTGTGCAGAATGGTTTGTAACAAATTCCTTTCGGTGTTGGTAACAATTTCAGGGGCGTTGTTCATGAATTAATCAGTGTTAATAATTTTTCTGAAATAGCGTTCATTGGTTCGCGTAGTCGTTCAACGTCAGACATGATATATCCATCTGTAACATCGCCGCTACTGCGATGATTGAGCAATCGTTTTAATGTGTAATCACGTATATTCAAGCTTTCGGCTACGGTGATGAAAGTGCGCCTCAAATCATGAAGCGTAAAATTTATCCCTGATCTCTCTCTGATTTTAATAATAGGTTTTTTGGGTTCGATCAAGTGACCTGTTTTTCCTCTTCCCGGAAAAACGAACTCGTTAACATGCTCTCTGTTTTGAAGTGTGTCGGTAATGTAGTCTGACAAGGGCAGCGAGTGGGCGTGTCTATTTTTGGTTTCATTTGATGGGATGGTAAGTGTCTTAATATTGAGATCAAGCCAATCCCATTGAATCTTTGCCGCTTCTCCCCGCCTCAGTCCGGTAAAAAGTATAAGGGTCAGGTAGTCGCGCACCAGAATTGGGTCTGGAGTGTCGAGCCAATCTGAAACGGTACTCACCGCTTGCCACCATTTTGGGAGATCGTCAGGTTTTATGTATGTATCTCGACGTGGTTCTTTAAACCAAGCGCGTGTATGGCTTAGCCTTTTAACCGGGTTGTATAAGAATATAGGTATGCCATTTTCATCCTCGTATTTGCCGTGCGCGTACTCAAATATGGCTCTCAGAATTCGCATGGTTCTGTTGGCTTGGGTTGGTGATTTTTCTCCTATAAGCTTGTGGCGTATTTCCACGGCATCGCGAGAGATATTGAGTAGTGGCTTGTCGAGCCAGTCTGAAAGATAGAGCTTAAGATTTGCTCTGTAATCAGATACAGAGCGAGGGCTTAGGTTGGTGTGCGAGGCAATGTAATCATCTAGAGCCTGTCTAAGGGTTACAGATTTGGCCTCTTCAGCTTTTTTGCGCCTGTTTGGGTGGCTCCCTTGGGCTATCTCGGCAAGTTTGCTTTTTGCGAGCTTGCGCGCCTGCTCTACAGTGACCTTGGGAAACTTGCCCAAGGTGACCCTTACAGTTTTGCCCCGAAGGTTTGAGCGCAAACAAAAGACCTTTGAGCCGGTATCGCTAACCCTTAGTTGCAGGCCGGGTAATTTGGTATCTTTGTACGTGACGCGGCCCTGATCTGGCGCTGGAAGCCTCTCGATATACGTTTTCGTGAAATTCCCTTGTCTTTCCATTCTGGCTTTGGGTCGGTCATGGGTCGGAGCGTATATAAAACTTGGTGAATCTCAATGATTCGGGAAACAAAGATAACACGCTGATTCATATAAATAATTGCACGTCAGTGATACTACGTGAATTTTCATGAACATGAAAGGGAAAGAATTCGTAATGAGAAGGTCGGAGGTTCGATTCCTCTTTCCGGCACCATTTTCACCGGGAGAACTCAATGCTAGAAGTTGGGTTTCACCGGCTCCGCTTCGTACATCTCGATGCCTTCCATGATTTCGGCGTAGGCGTCATCCAGCCCGCTCCAGCCTTCCACGCGCACCCATTTGCCCTCGTCCAGGTCTTTGTAGTGTTCGAAGAAATGCGCGATCTGATCCAGCAGCGGCCGGGGCATATCGTCCACGGTTTTGGCATGCTGGTAGGATTTGCACAGTTTGTCGACGGGTACCGCCAGCACTTTGGCGTCGTCGCCGGACTCGTCGGTCATTTTCAGCACCCCCACCGGACGGCACGTGATGACCGAGCCGGAGATGAGTGGAAATGGCGTCACCACCAGCACATCGACCGGGTCGCCGTCTTTTGACAGGGTGTGCGGCACATAGCCGTAATTGCAGGGGTAGTGCATGGCGGTGGTCATGAAGCGGTCGACGAACATGGCGCCGGATTCCTTGTCCAGCTCGTATTTTACCGGGTCGCTGTGCGCCGGGATTTCGATGATGACGTTGACTTCCTGTGGGGTGTTATTGCCGGGGGTGACGCGATCGAGGTTCATAATCTGATATCTGTATGGGTACGGGAGGCGTATTTTAGTCAGATATGTTGCGCCTGTCACAAATACCGTTATGCCTGTCCCTGAAAATGCAGCTTTTCAAATGATTCCCGCCCGTGTGCGCTAGGATATAGTGGGTGATTGGCTCCGTCGCTGCCGCCGGGAGGCATAGCAAGGAGGCGGCGTTGCCATGTAAATGAAATTACAGGTGAAATTGAGAAAAATGAGCGCATGTCAGATGATTTCTTCTATCCATTACGGATGCGGCGGCAGCCATCATCAAATGTAACAGTGACAGGCGACTGCCCAAGATGAATCAGACAGCAAACTTGAAAATCCGGAATGGGTTCACCTCGGTTGAGGCGCTGGTGGCGTTTCTGATTCTGTCGGTAGGCATGCTGGGTATTGCTTCTCTGCAAACGATTTCGCTTCGCTCCAGTCAGACTGCGTCACTGCGTACGGTCGCCGCTATCAAGGCGGGTGAGATACTTGAAAGAATTCGCGCCAACCCCTCAGAGGTGAACAGCTATGCTGTCGCTGCAGACGCAACCGGTACATACAAGGGTTGCAATAGCGGCATCAACAAGTGTGCGCCTGCGGATATGGCGGCAGATGATATTTTTGCGTGGAAAAAAAGCCTTACGGAAGCTCTGCCTGATAACGCAGAGGTAACCGCCAGTATTGTGGTCGCGCCACGCGCCGCCGGTTCAGCGTTGTTTGATGTAACCGTTACGATTAACTGGGAAGAACCAGCGGTGAAATCGAAGAATATACAAACACAAAGTTACTCTGTCACGACTTCAATATGTGGGGCTGTGCAATGTTAAAAGGCGCAGCATGCAAGACGCGTGGGCAGCAAGGTTTCTCACTGGTTGAATTGATACTGGCCATATTGATTGGCTTGATTCTCATTGGCGGTGTAATGAGCCTTTATGTCAGTACGCGAGGCGCGCAACGCAACAGTGATGAACAATTGCGGATGGTAAATGATGCGCGTTATGCCATCGAAACCATCGGCTATGACTTGCGTCATGCAGGTTCCTGGGGCGCGACATCGCAGCAGATATCGATTAATTGCCGCTTGGGTGGGCAATGCTCCTTCGGCGATACCCCGAAAGTGGCGACCGGTGACTGCGCCACCCTGGACTACACCAACCTGGATAGACCGCTGTTCGGCGCCAATGACAGCAACCCGTACGGCAGCACCTGCGCCACCAATAGCTATAAAGCAAATACGGATATCTTGCAGGTGCGCTATGCCGACTCATCAAGTACCGCTACTGACGCCGTTGCAAAAGACACCGTTTATGTTCGCGCCAATGTGCTCGGCGGCAAGCTGTTTGTGGCTGCTGCAGATGGCGTGCTGCCTGATCACAATGGCCGAAAGTGGCTTTCACCGGACTTTGATTACACGACCAAGAATTATCCACTGGTGTCGCATGTTTATTATGTCAGCGAGAACACCGATCCGGGTGACGGTATTCCTTCGCTGCGGCGTGTTTCGCTGGAGGCCGGGCCAAAAATGAAGGATGAAGTGGTATTGTCAGGCGTCGAGGACTTGCAGGTGCAGTATGGTGTTCCTGACCCCGCTCCTGCGAACAAATGTGACAAGACAACAGTCGCCACCTATGTGAATGCCAATGCCATCAACACTGATCTTGACTGGCAAAAAGTCACTGCCGTGAAAGTGTATATATTAATGCGCTCATTGCGAAAAGATCGCGCCGGCATCAAGGAAAATCGTACATTCAGCTATGCGGGTAAAACAGCGGACGAGTCAGATGGCTATCACAGATTCCTTGCCTCCAGCGTTATCAATTTACGTAACACGAACAGGCTGGATGAGGTGGCAGCGGGTAGAGGTGGCTGTTAATGCATCATCAATTAACTTGTAATAAACAGAATGGCGCTGTGCTGATTATGGCGCTGGTGTTGATGGCCGTGCTTACGCTAGCAGGCGTCGCCTCCATGTCGGACTCTGTACTGGAATTGCGTGCTGCCAGTAATTCGCAGCAGTTTTATTCGGCTTTTGAAGCCGCGCAGTCGCGCATTGAGTTGGCTGCGTCAAATAATATCCGGAACCCGTTGGATTATCTGATCAACATTCCCGATGTAAAGAGCCCGGAGACATGGCCTGTGCAGACATGCAATGCAGCAGATCTGTGTCCTGATAGCCAGGGTGACGGCTGGACAGCAACCACCGAACTCCGGTTTACCGGTGGATGCGATCCAGCGCCTGGATACAGTCTGGAGAGCGGACGCGCGCCAGTTATGCGCACGTTCGAAATTGTTGTAAATACACAAAACAAGACAGGCGCTTCGCATTCGATCCAGGTGCAGGGTGTTCGCCACCCGGCTGCTGGATGCTAGAGAGGCGATTATGAAAGCATTGAAAGGTGCGATCACTGGGGTGCTGCTGGCGTTATATGGCGGGCTTTCAGCGATTGGTGATGATATAGAAATCTATACTTTACATGATGAGGATGCTCTTAGGGCAAAGTCAAATATCCTGTTCTTCAGAAACGTCACCACCCTGCCAACTGATAGCTTGCCCGTGCGTGACAATTTGACCGCGACGGATCTTTCTGAGTCGCCTGGATATTCTGACATCTCCCGCGCAACCATACCAAGTTTCGCGCCTGATGCATTGGGCTGTCTGGATAAGCTGGCTGGCCCGGGCTCCCCGATAGTGAAAACAGTGGATGCAGGCGGCGGTATGTTTGTAACAGCTGATAACGCTGATAGTTTGCAAACTGAAACGAGAAAAGTATTTGCACAAACGCCGGCAGTGAGTGCAACATTTACTTCGCCAGCAGTAACGGTGAATGCGTTTAATCATGCCACCCACCTGGACGGTCTGTACTTTTCATTATTCAAACCAGCTGAGACAGCGCACTGGAACGGTAACCTGAAAAAATACAGAATTGCTTTTGATTCCAATGGCGACCCCTTTATCGAAGACGCTAATGGTAATAATGCAATAGATGCAAGCAAAGGGTTTTTTAGGCAATCAGCGCAAAGTTTTTGGGCGGTGGGTGGCGCGGATGGCGTTGAAATTGAACGGGGCGGCTTCGCCCAACAGCTGGCCGACAGCAGAAACGTGTATACCTTTACAGGCGATTATCTGGATATCAATGGTGTGAGCGTGCCGGGAAATGGTGATTTAACATCAGCTGTAAACCGTCTGGACAAATCAAATACTGCTATAACTGACGCGCTGCTTGGTATTGCTGGTGTGTCACCTGTTGTTGGAAGCGTCCCGTTTAGAGATACCTTGCTTGACTGGGCCAAGGGGATGGATGTGCTGGATGAGGATAATGATTCATCGACTTCTGATGCGCGCAAGACTGTGGGTGATCCACTGCATGCCGAACCGGCGCTTGTGCAATATGGAAAAGTTGCTGACAAACCTGATATGGTCGTCTTCCTGGCAACAAATGATGGTTATCTGCATGCCGTCAATGCTATCGATGGTACAGAATATTTTGCGTTTATCCCCCAGGAGCTGCTTCCCAATCTAGAGGTGGTATTTGAAAACAGTGGCGCGTTAGGGAAGGCGTATGGTCTCGATGGTAATATTGCGCCATGGGTTGATGACAAGGATGGGGATGGCAAAATCGAATCAGGCGAAAGCGTCTATCTGTATTTTGGAATGCGCCGTGGCGGTAACAACATTTATTCTCTTGATGTCAGCAACAAGTCAAAAGACTCAATCAAACCTGAGCTGCGTTGGGTTATCAAGGGTGGAACAGGTGATTTTGCCGAGTTGGGACAGACCTGGTCGACAATTAATGTTGAGCAAATGAAGATCAAGGGTGTGGAGAAACCTGTTCTGATATTTGGCGGTGGCTATGACGTCAACCAGGATGTTGTCACCCAGCGCACCAAAGATACTGTGGGTCGTGCGGTATATATCGTCGATGCGATAACCGGGCAGCGTATTTGGTGGGCGGGACCGAAAGACTCGGGTGCGGATCTGCCACTGGATGATATGGATTACAGCATACCGGCGCGCATCAAACCGCTGGATATGGACGGTGACGGCAATATTGATCGTCTCTATGCGGTGGATATGGGCGGTCAGATATGGCGCTTTGATTTGCAGGGCGACGACCCGGGTAATTTCAAAGGCGGTCGGATTGCTGATCTGGCAAAAGACGGCAGCGATTATGATGCGCGCCGGTTTTACTACCCGCCTGATGTCGCGTTGATATTTGAAGAGGGTTCAGCGCCGTATCTGGCAATTGTTGCCGCTTCTGGATATCGCGCACATCCGTTGAACAGGGATGTTCATGACAGGATGTATATGATTCGGGACACTGATGTTTACACCGCGCCATCGGAATATCAAACTGTGACGGAATCCGACCTGTTTGATACGACTGATAATCAAATCGGTCAGGGTGGCTCCAGCGTAATATCAGCAGCAACAGCGGCGCTGAGTTCGGCTGCTGGCTGGTACATTACTTTCAGTGAGACTACCGCACCCGCATTCATTGGCGAGAAATCGCTGTCTGAACCGCTGATACTTAATGGCGTTGCGATTGTAACCACCTATATTCCTGGCGGTTTGCCTGGCGACTCTACCGGATCATGTTGGCCTCGCGAAGGCGTAGGCTCGGTGTACTTTGTCACTATCGCTGATGGCGCGCCAGCCCATGATAATACCGGTTCGGGTGACAAGACCCGTGAGGATCGCAGAACCTTTCTCAAGCATGGCGGCATTCCGCCATCTCCAAAGATTATTATCACTGACAAGGGCGTGGCAAGATGTATCGGCGCAGAGTGTAGCAAGAGCCTGGAAATAAATGCTATCCAGAAAACGTACTGGTACGAAAAGGAGCAACAATGAAGACTGGCCAGCACAGGGCGCCCAGACTCAGGATACAGATACTTCAGCTGGCGTCTGCACGGTCATGACGCTTGATGTAACAGGGCTGAAGGGGCGCCGAATACGGTCGGTCGCGCTGGAGAAAGGCGGATAATCAGCTCAATCCGCCACGCAATTCTTTTGGCAACTGAAAGCGAACAGACTCGCTGTTGCCGCTATCGGTGTGGGTGCTGGCGTCGAACTGCTTGCTGAGAAAATCCATCACCTCATTGACCAGCACCTCAGGCGCCGACGCGCCGGCGGTGACGCCAATCGCTTTGGCGCCGTCGAACCAGGCAAGGTCAATATCCCCGGCGCCGTCAATCAGATAAGCCGGTATGCCCTGCTTCTCGGCCAGTTCTCTCAGGCGGTTTGAGTTGGAGCTGTTGGCCGAGCCAATCACCAGAAACACATCCACCTTGCCGCTGAGTTCGCGCACCGCGTCCTGCCGGTTTTGCGTGGCGTAGCAAATGTCGTCTTTTTTCGGGCCGTTGATATCGGGGAAACGTTCGCGCAGCGCATCGATTATCTGCCGGGTGTCGTCAACGGATAAAGTGGTTTGCGTGACATAGGCGAGCTTGTCCGGGTTGCTGACTTCAAGCCGCGCCACATCCTCGACATTTTCCACCAGATAAATACGGCCACTGGTTTTGGCGAGGTAACGCCCCAGCGTGCCTTCCACCTCGGGGTGCCCGGCGTGACCAATCAGAATCACGTCCTCATCATTTTTTGCGTGACGCGCAACCTCAAGGTGCACCTTGGTGACCAGCGGGCAGGTGGCGTCGAATACGCGCAGGTCGCGGCTGGCTGCTTCGTCCTGCACCGATTTGGGCACGCCGTGCGCGCTGAAGATAACGGTGGAATCGTCCGGCGCCTCGTCCAGTTCGTCTATAAACACCGCGCCCTTGTCGCGCAGGTCATCAACCACATAACGGTTGTGCACCACTTCATGACGCACATAAACCGGCGCGCCATAAATTTCCAGCGCGCGCTCAACGATATCGATGGCGCGATCGACGCCGGCGCAAAAACCTCGCGGATTGGCAAGATAAATATCCATCTCTCAGTCGTCAAACGGTTCGTTTTCGTGGGTGTTGTCGATATCGAGAATCTCGACAGTGAATATCAGCGACTGTCCCGCCAGCGGGTGGTTGAAATCAACCTCGACCATGCCGTCCTCGATACTGCGTATGGTGCCGATAACATCGCCGCCATCCTCTGTGCCAAACGCATAGGTCAGCCCGACTTCGGGCGGCAGGTTATCGGGAAAATCCTCCAGCGGAATATGGTGTGTGTTATCCGCTTCACGCTCGCCGTAACATTGTTCGGGCGTGAGGGTGAGGGTTTGGGTATCGCCGACCTTGAGTCCGTAAATGGCGAGCTGCATGCCTTCAGGCAATTCTTCCTGACCCATCTGGATTTCCACTGGCTCGTCATCAAAACTGCTTTCAATCATCGTGCCGTCAGTGAGCGCAATGCTGTAATGCATCAGCACGCGGCTGTGCAGGGTAACGTCTTCAGCCATGCCGGGACTCCTTGAACATATCGACCAGCAGGCAAACCGCACCCAGCGTGATGGCGGAATCGGCGATGTTGAAAGCGGGCCAGTGATAATCCTGGTAATACATGTCGATAAAGTCGATAACATGACCATACACCGAGCGGTCAATCAGGTTGCCGATGGCGCCGCCCAGTATCAGCGCCAGACCGGCAGCCAGTATTTTTTTATCTGCGGGCAGTTTTTTCAGCCAGATGAATAAGGCAATACTCACAATCAGCGACAGCGCCGTGAAAAACCAGCGCTGCCAGCCGCCGGCATTGCTCAAAAAACTGAACGCCGCACCCTTGTTATACAAAAGCGTGAAATTGAAAAAACCATCGATCACCGGCGCCGGGCGATAGTATTCCAGCGCGGCGTCCGCCCACTGTTTGGTCGCCTGGTCGAGCGCGACCACCAGCGCTGTCAGCCAGAGCCAGCGCATGCTCAGGCGAACCGCCGTTGCTCGCCATCGCCGGCGACGTTTTCGACACAGCGCCCGCACAGTTCGGGGTGTTCGCTGTTGGCGCCGACATCGGCGCGGTGATGCCAGCAGCGTACACATTTGGCATGTGGCGAAGTTATGGCGACGATTTTCAGCGTGCCGCCTTCCAGCTCGGCATCAATGCTGTCGGCGGGGGCATTGTCGAGAGAGTCAACCGATGCTTCCGAGGTGATAAGTACGAAACGCAGTTCATCACCCAGTAGTTTAAGTGCATCAAGCAAGTGGCCGTCACAGTACAAGGCGACTTCTGCATCCAGTGATGAGCCGATTAGATTTTCTTTGCGCAATGATTCCAGTTGTTTACTTACTGCAGAACGGGCTTCCATTACCTGCTCCCAGTAAACCATATTCATCGGTTCATTATCGTCTAAAAGAAATAATCGGTCATACCAAAAATGCAACAACGGCGAATCATCATGTTCACCAGGTAAGTACGACCATATTTCTTCTGCGGTAAAGCTCAGTATCGGCGCCAGCCAGCGGCACATGGCTTCGGCAATATGGTACAGCGCGGTCTGCGCCGAACGCCGCGCGATGCTGTCTGTTTGCGTGGTGTATTGACGGTCTTTGATAATGTCGAGATAAAAACCGCCCATGTCTTCCGAGCAGAAGTTGTGCAGTTTCTGGTAAATCAGGTGGAAGTTATAAGCCCGGTACGCCTCGATGATTTCATTCTGCAATTGCAGGGCGCGCGCCACCGCCCAGCGGTCCAGCGCCAGCATCTCGTCTTTTTGCAACATGTGTTGCGCCGGATCAAAACCGTTCAGATTGGCCAGCAAAAAACGCGCCGTATTGCGAATGCGGCGATAAGAGTCAGCGGCGCGTTTCAGGATTTCATCCGACACCGTCATCTCGGCGCTGTAGTCGCTGCTCGCCACCCACAGCCGCAGGATGTCCGCGCCCAGCGCATTCACCACTTTTTGCGGCGCCACCACATTGCCCAGCGACTTCGACATTTTCTTGCCGTCGGCGTCGACGGTAAAGCCGTGGGTGAGCACGCTGTTATAAGGCGCACGGTTGTGTATCGCCACCGAGGTCAGCAATGATGACTGGAACCAGCCACGATGTTGGTCGGAGCCTTCCAGATACAGGTCGGCCGGATACGGCAGATCGCTGCGATGATCCAGCACACAGGCGTGAGTGACGCCGGAGTCGAACCACACATCCAGCGTGTCGGTGGTTTTGTCGTAGTGTTCGGCGTCATCGCCCAGCAGCTCCTTGGCGTCGAGTTCGAACCAGGCGTCGATACCCTGTTGTTCGATGCGTTGCGCCACCTGCTCGATCAGCGCAACCGTGTCGGGATGCAGCTCGCCGCTTTCCTTGTGCACGAACAGCGTAATCGGCACACCCCAGGTGCGCTGGCGCGAGATGCACCAGTCCGGCCGCGATTTCACCATGTTTTCTATTCGAGCACGCCCCCAGCTGGGTATCCACTCGGTGTTGCCGATGGCTTCAAGCGCCGCATCGCGCAAACCGTTCTGATCCATGCTGATAAACCATTGCGGCGTGGCGCGGAAAATAATCGGGGTTTTATGCCGCCAGCAGCACGGATAACTGTGTTGCAGCTTGTCGTGCTTGAGCAGCGCGCCGTTGTTCTGCAGGACTTCCAGAATGGCGTCATTCGCCTTGTTGACGTGCAGGCCGGCGAACAGCTCGGTGTCGGGCAGGAACACGCCGTTGCCGCCGACCGGGTTGTACACTTCCAGTCCATAGCGGCTGCCTACTACATAGTCATCCTGACCGTGACCGGGCGCGGTGTGCACAGCGCCGGTGCCGGTGTCGGTGGTGACATGTTCACCCAGAATAATCGGCGCCTGCTTGTCATAGAACGGGTGTTGCAACAGCAGGTTTTCCAGTTTGGCGCCAGTAGTGCTGCCGAGCACGCTGGCGTCGTTGCTGTCGATACCGTAACGCTGCAACGCCGATTCGGCCAGAGTGGTTTCCAGCAACAGGCGCATCGGCTTGCCGTTGATGTTGACAGCAATCAACTGGTATTCCAGTTCCGGGTGCAGCGCCACCGCCTGATTGGCGGGCAGCGTCCACGGCGTGGTGGTCCAGATCACCACTGCGATGTCGCCTTCAGCGTCGTCGACGGAATCGAACGCGTTCA
This sequence comes from Gammaproteobacteria bacterium, assembly GCA_026995045.1. Classification (GTDB taxonomy): domain Bacteria; phylum Pseudomonadota; class Gammaproteobacteria; order SZUA-229; family SZUA-229; genus S139-92. The sequence continues at coordinate 25,960 of JALWPK010000028.1, forward strand.
GAAATGCAGCTTCATCCACTGCCCTGAACGCCACATCGATAGCTGGCGAGGTCTTGTCCTGGTATTCCACTTCGGCCTCGGCCAGCGCCGAGCCGCAGTCCAGACACCAGTGCACCGGCTTGCTGCCCTTGTGCAAATGGCCTTTTTCGATAATCCTGCCGAGCGTGCGCACGATGTTGGCTTCAAAATCGAAGTCCATCGTCAGGTAGGGTTTGTCCCAGTCGCCCAGCACGCCGAGGCGGATGAAATCCTTGCGCTGACCATCGACCTGCTTCGAAGCATACTCGCGGCATTTCTGGCGGAAGATTTTGGCGTCGACCTTGACGCCGGCCTTGCCGACTTTCTTTTCCACCTGCAATTCAATCGGCAGGCCGTGGCAATCCCAGCCCGGTACATAGCGCGCGTTGTAACCGTCCAGCGTGCGGCTTTTGATGATGATGTCTTTCAGAATCTTGTTGACGGCATGGCCGATATGAATATCGCCATTGGCGTACGGCGGGCCGTCGTGTAGCACAAAGGTCGGGCGGCCCTGACTGGCTTCGCGGATTTTTTGATACAGACCGTTTTGTTGCCACTGCTTCAGCATTTGCGGTTCGCGCTGGGCGAGGTTGCCGCGCATCGGAAAATCGGTGTGGGGCAGGTTAAGCGTGGCTTTGTAGTCGGTCATGGGGTGTTGGGTAGTGAATGAATAATGAATAGTGAATAATCAAAAAGCCTGGCGTTATTGCGGCGCGTCAGCGCGTTGCTGGAAATAGCGTTTTGTCATCTCGCAATCCTGTTGTATCTGTTGTTTCAGCGCCTCGAATGATTCGAATTTTTTCTCGTCGCGCACCTTGTGTAAAAACCGTATGCAAACATGCCGGCCGTAAATGTCGCGGTCGAAGTCGAACAGGTGCACTTCCAGCTGTTTGCGCGTACCGTTGACAGTGGGCCGTTTGCCGATATTGGCAATGCCGTTGACCCAGCCGTCCGCCGCATTGCCGGTGTGCAATTGTACCGCGTATACGCCGTCCAGCGCCGTCGCCGGACGGTGCAGATGAATATTCGCCGTGGGAAAACCAATGGTTCTGCCGCGCTTGTCGCCGTGCGCCACCCGACCCTCGATGGCGTAGGGGCGACCCAGCATGCGTTGCGCCGCTTCCAGATCATCCTGCAACAGCGCCTCGCGTATGCGGGTGCTGCTGACGCGCATATTATCCACCTTGTGTGTCGATAATGCCACGACCTCGAAGCCATATTTGTCACCGGCTTCGCGCAGCAGGGTCATGTCGCCGCGACGGCCGGCGCCGAAACGAAAATCATCACCCACCACCACGGCCTTGACCGCCAACTGTTCGACCAGTATCGAATTGATGAAGTCTTCCGCAGACAGTGATGCCAGCGCGTCATCAAACTTGCTCAACAGCAGGTAGTCCGGGCTGTGTTCAATCGCCCGCAGCGCGTTGATTTTTTCACGCAGGTTCATCAGCCGCGAAGGCGTGTCCTGCGGGCGGAAATACTCGTGCGGCAGCGGCCGGAAGCTCATCAGGATTGAATGCGTGTCGCGCCGCTCGGCCAGATCGCGCAGCATCGCCAGCATCGCCTGGTGGCCCAGGTGAATGCCATCGAAATTGCCGATGGTGAGCACGCCGCCACGGTGCGCCGGTTGCAGATTGTGCAAATATCGAATCAGTTTCATCAGTGTTTCTTCAAGTGATGCACGCGCACACCGCTGAGCCACAGGGTGGCGAAATACAGCGCCACCGCCGCCGCAATCATCCATGCCAGGTTCAACAGCCGCGCGCCGATGGCCCATTGGTACCAGACCTCGCCGGCGGGCGACAATACTACCAGCAGCGCCACCATCGCGGCAGTGGCGAGGCCGATTTGCGCCCACAGCCGCCACCAGCCGCTGGCCGGAACAAAGCTGTTGTCATGGCGCAGGCCGCGGTACAGCAAAATCGCATTAATATACGCCGAAGCGGTGGTCGCCAGCGCCAGCCCGACATGCGCCGCCTCGATTTTCAGCTGCACCAGCGTCACCACAAAGATGATATTCATCACCATGTTGCTCACCATGGCGATGATGCCGATGCGCACCGGCGTGCGCGTGTCCTGCCGCGCGTAATAACCCGGCGCCAGCACCTTCACCAGAATAAAGGCGGGCAGGCCAACAATGTAGGCCATCAGGCTATAGCTGGACATGGTGGTGTCATGGGCGTCGAACTCGCCATACTGGAACAGGCTGGCCAGCACCGGCGCCGCCATCACAAACAGCCCGGCGGCGGCGGGAATGGCGATAATGCACACCAGCCGGGTCGCCCAGTTGAGCGTATGGTTGAAATCCTCGCGCGACTCTCGCGCATGGTGCTGCGACAGCGCGGGCAGAATCACCGTCGCCACCGCAATGCCCAGCACCCCCAGTGGAAATTCCAGCAGCCGGTCGGCGTAATACAGCCAGCTGACGCTGCCCGCGACCAGAAACGAGGCAATCACCGTGTCCAGCAGCAGGTTGATCTGCGCCACCGACGAGCCGACGATAGCGGGCAGCATCAGCTTCATGATTTTGCGCACCCCGTCGTGGCGGCGGTCGAACGCCGGGCGCGGAATCATGCCCAGTTTCGCCAGCGCCGGCACCTGGAACAGCAGTTGCACAAAACCGGCGGCGAACACACCCCAGGCCAGCGCCATCAGCGGCTGCTCAAACAGCGGCGCGGCCCAGTAGGCGGCGGCGATCAGGCACAGGTTGAGCAGCACCGGGGTGAAAGCCGGCACCGCGAACTGGTTGAAACTGTTGAGAATGCCGCCGGCAAACGCCACCAGCGCAATAAAAAACAGATAGGGAAAGGTGATGCGCAGCATCTCGGCGGTCAGGTCAAAACGCTCCGGTTCGTCGATAAAGCCGGGGGCAAACACCGTCACCAGCAACGGCGCCGCCAGCGACCCGACGATGGTGATGCCCAGCAAAATGCCGCCCAGCCGCCCGGCGACATGATTGACCAGGTCTTTCAGCTCATCCGGCCGCTTTTCCTTGTATTCGGAAAACACCGGCACAAAGGCCTGCGAAAACGCCCCCTCGGCGAACAG